>JAMCYH010000182.1:6341-24096 GCA_023474025.1 Deltaproteobacteria bacterium | reverse complement strand
ACATACCGATATTTCCACAGCACGACGCTCTGCAGGACGCTTTGCAAACAGCCTATCTCTTCATTTTTCTTGTGACGAACCTACGTGGCTCCTATCTGGAAACCATCGAAGAATTCTACCGGGCAGGATGCCCCCCGAGTTCATGTCTATAGCCTCATGGCGATGGAACACCGATTCCACTACAATCGAGAGTGTTTGTACGGACTAATTTAATCGACGATTTATTTTGGGATTGCCCTGTTTTCAGAGACGCTGCATGTATAATTACGAACGTAGTTGAGGCACAAGAATCTCCCCATTTCAGTTCTTACCAAACATGGAACGGGGAGATCTATCGGTATGTGTTCTAGAAAGCGGTCTATTCACCGGCTATTTTTGGAACCAAAGTTGGGTCTAGGTCTTGATTAACTCATCAATGCCCATCCCGGTAGTTTGACGCACGTACATTTCATCAAACTTCTCTTCCTCGCGTTTGTTGGGAAAAAGAAGAGCAACGATGAATGCTACCAACCAGCCTATTGGAGCCGAGACAATACCAGGGTTTCTGAGCGGAAACCATGGGCGGTCAAGACCCATTATGGATTTTCCGTCCTTGTTGGCTGCGTAAGTTTGCTTCGCTTTTGCCAGATCGGTTTGTTCCTTTTCTGTTAGCGCCTGACCCGAAGCTTGCTTTTTCTCGATGCTTGCTATTTGGGCTTTAGCTCCATCAGCGATAATTTTCGGATAGGTCATATTAGGTGACACCAAGACCAACACTAAAGACAGTATTGTCCCGACCAACAGAGCCGCGCAGATGCCAGCGGTTGTCATTTTTCTCCAAAAGAGGGAAAAAACGACAGCAGGAACGACACCTGAGGCCGCAATAGCAAAAGCCAACGTCGCCAGGTGAGCCACGTTAATGTTTTGGGACATGAGTGATATCAGTATGGCTATAACCCCCACTATCAACGCTGAGATACGTGCTGCCATAACTTGTTCGCGCTGAGTGGCTTTTCCTCTTCTTATGATGCTTGTCCAAACATCATGTCCAATAGCGCTTGCTGCGGCAAGAACCAGTCCGGCGACTACCGCAAGAATTGTAGCAAACGCGACTGAGCACAAAAATGCGAAAAAGATATCGCCAAACAATGGGGAAACGTTTGCGCCTAATAATTGAGCCATTAGTAGATTGGCCATATTGCCTCCGCGATCTACGGAGACGATCGTCTGGGGCGAGACGATAACGGCTGCGCCCAGACCAAACACTGTCACCATCACAAAAAAGAGACCTATAAGGATCATGGCGACAACTATTGACTTTCTAGCAGCCTTTGCGTCAGGCACTGTGAAAAATCTCATCAAGATGTGTGGCATGCCTGCAACACCCAATAAGAAAGAGCCAATTCCCAGAGATACTTGATCCCAAACATTTGTCTGAAGCAGACCCGGCTCGAGAAACCTTCGGCCGTATTCGAAGCCCGGCTGGGCTACTGGCTGTTTAAGAAGGGCTATCTGAACCCACGATTGGATCTTGGGATTTGAAACGACCTCCGAAAAGAACCGAAGAGGATTAAAACCAAAATGCGCTGCCATTAGTATAAACAGAATTACGCCTCCGCCCATCAAAAGGCCGGCCTTGATGATCTGAACCCAGGTTGTAGCAAGCATTCCGCCAGCCACCGCATAAATCAACATGAGTACACCGACGATAATGACAGACCAGGTGTATGGAATACCCAGCAGCAGTTCCATAAGCTTACCGCCACCGACCATTTGCACGATCAGGTACATAATTGAAAGAAGAACAGCGGCCAAAGCCATGGTGGCCCTAACCGGCCTGGGAGACGCCCTGAACGAAAGTATATCCCCCACGGTGTATTTACCAACATTCCTGCAAGGTTCGGCCATTACCAGGAGTAGAGTCACGTAGGCGAAGCTGGTTCCTATGCAGTACATCATGCCGTCCCATCCAAAGAGTGATATTAATCCTGAAACACCCAGGAATGAAGCGGCGGACATAAAGTCACCCGCCATGGCCCATCCGTTCTGTAGACCAGTGATTGAGCTTGAAGCGGCATAGTAGGCCCCGGTCGTTGTGGTCCTCTTGGAGGCCCAATAAACGATTCCTAGAGTGATGGCGATGAAAATACAAAACATCGTAACTGTTATCCGCTTATCCACCGCAACCTTTGGATGGGCCGCTGGCGCAGCGGATTTCCCCGCTTCATTTACCACCGCATGGGCTATGTAAGTATCAGGACCGGCTAGCGCTTGTGCTGGTATCAAGGCTATTGAAGGCGCAAGCAGAGCGAAAATCAGCGCGAAAATGACAATATGTCCTCTCATCACTTTATTCCTCCTTGCTTTAACTCCTCAACCAGATCGGCTGTCATCTTATCAGAGAACCTGTTTGCCCAAGACGCGTAATAGCCTGCTATGAACCAACAGTAGATGAAAAGAGATAAAACCAGCAAATATCCCAAATTAATATCGCCAATTACGCGCCAGCCATAGAGCTTCTGCCCAAGATTGGCCGTAACCAGAAATATCACATAAATTACAGTGGAAAATATCCACCATCCAAAAAGGAACTTAACTTTTCTACGGTGAAGTTCCCTGAACCTGGGATTCCTCGCGATTTTGGACCAATCAGCCTTGCCTTGTTCCACCCTTCTTGCTCCTTCCGTTTAATTCTTGGATCGTGCTGCCAAGCCTTGCCCACGATCCGTTTAAAATCACCCTATGTAAACTCTATAGAGCGTGAACCCTGGTAATTTTTAAACCGCCTATGGCTATCCACACAACTCCACCTCGAAAAAAACCCGGTTTTTAGGCCTTTGAAACACGGATCTTAGTTGGGGCATAGTCCAAAGCAGACATTGCAAACAAGCGACAGTGGAAATTCAGCAATCCGACAATATTCATTTGGTCCAAATTCCTTCGAAGCCTAATCTTGAGGTTCACGAAGCTGGACCTCTGGGAGGTTTTTAGTTACTTGATAAGTTTGGTGTTGACCTGAGAAAATACCTACGATTGAGCTTCCGGCTATTTGAATAGAACAAAAAAAGAAAAATATCGTTCGCACCATCATAATGAACAATGCTCATTACCGCTATACTAAAACTTGTGTTCGATTGTCAAATAACGTCTTTAATAGAAACCGAATTTATCCATATTGACTATCCCTATAAAATATATAGGAAATTTTAATGGTTCACCATAGTGAACAACTAAACCCATAGACGATCGTCCTGGATTTCATAACTTTCAGACAAATAAAGAATTTTCTCTAATTAGGTTTCCAATAAAAGTTTTCACAGAAAACCCACACGCGATTCTGTGTAGAATGAGGCGCGGGATGAAGACATAATGTTAAGTTTGGCAGAATTTCCGGATTTCGCCTAGAAGTTATTTCATCTATACGAGAGAGACAGCGGCTGAAAATGCGATTGGCTATTGTCTACCCATTCCAAAATTGTTGCGACCCAATGTCAGTCATCTCTCCAAGAAAGCTAGTGGAATCCATGGCCACCGCGCTTATTGATATGGGCCATTGCGTAGATGTCTTTCCGCTCAAATTTGAGAACGCGGCGCAACGTTCAGAAGTCCTAAATCAAGGCAAGGTTGTTGGGCTGAAAGATATGACCTTGTACACATCCACGGATCAATAAATTCCATACACTTCGCGTTTTACGGAAACACCTGTTTTGTTGAGTCTGAATCCCAACTATCTGAACAATCTGACCACCGTCCAGCCCAACCAAAATGACTGAACATTCATCTTTTGGACGACCGAACCAAATGTTACCGATATTCCGAACGCATTGGATGTTATCCCTGATGGAAGTAATTCAATTGTGGAAGATTACCTTAAGAGTTACCAAAACATTTTGGCTTCGTGTCATCGTGAAGATCATAGACCTTGGGGCTACTACAAGGTACTGTCAGACCTTGAAGATCACAAGCTCAAGCGCATGGTGGTATATCCGGGTAAACGACTCAGTTTACAAAGCCATTGTAGAAGGTCAGAGCACTGGATAATGATAGGCGGTGTTGGTCTGGTTACTCTCGACTCTGAAGAAGTATTGATAACGGAGGGCCTATCAATATTTATCTCCGTAGGAGTTAAACACAGGATATTCCACCCGGGTTCCGAGCCTGCTGTATTTATAGAGGTTCAAACCGGAGATTATTTTGGTGAGGATGACATTGAGAGATTTGAGTATGATTTCGGAAGGATATGGGCCTGGCCGTCTTCATCCCAATCTACAGTTTGAAAACGGCCGGTATGGATCAATTACGCTTTCACAACTCTAATTAGAAACATCAACCCTTTTCGGGCAGAATTTCGAGAAGATTTTCAGCCATAGTCCTGACGTGCCGCATGAGAGATTGAATGGATTCCATTATGTCCAGATAAAGGGAAGATCCTCGAGGAGCGCAAATTCCGGCAAGAAGACGTTCTACGTGAGCTACCTGGAGGTCCTGACACAGTTGATCCAATCGTTTTTCTTCGGAAATTATATGATTCAATAAGTACTTATTTGGAGTGATTATGGAATCGCGTAGATTCTTGAGCATTTCCGAAACAAATTTAAATAGGTCATCTATCTCAAATAAGCCCTTTTCGCTGAAAGGAACCTTTTCTTGCTCCTTGATCTTACAGCAATTCAGAATACCTTCCAGAAAGTCTCCAATTCTTTCGAGATGTCCGGGGAAAAGAATTATGGCTCTACACATCTCTTTTGGTTCCGTCAGAGCGCAAGCGAGGTTGCCCGTAAGTACCTTCTCCTGCTCGTGAACTTCCTTCCCAAGCTTTTCGCACGCCAGAATTTCTTCCGGACAGTCGCTGATGAATCCTAGTCTGACCAATCTGGCCATTTCGATCAACTTGCTGAGCATCACCAACAAGCCTTCTTCGAGCGTAAGGTTTTCCGATACTGGATGTTCATACAGATTTTCGAGTTTCAGGGTTTCAGAATCAAGCTTAGGACTTATCATTCTAATAGGATTAAAGAAAATTCTCTTATCTTTCATCAGGTAGAACCTCCTCAAACTAAACGACCATGTATGGATTATAAAAGCTGGAAGATATCGTTATTTTTTAACAAAAATGAGGGCGAAAAACAAGAGTCTTGAAGCTGATTAAGTGTGTAGGGAATCGACTCACCGATGATATAATGAATTAATTCCCAATTACTCAGGACTACTTGATGTACTTTATATATTGGCCTTGCCAAATTCGTCCAAAAATCGTGAATTACATCGGATCACCAGAGCAAAGTAATTCCACGATTCTTGTTCTTTTGAAAGCAATAGCCATTCAGGTAAAAACATTAAATGTCAGCCAGGATTTAGGCATGGTTTGATAAACAAATCGAGGTCAAATCCGTTTGATTTCTTAAATGTCAATTGTTTTTACAATTTGTCAAGATCCTGCTATTTTTGAAAATTGGTTACAGAATACATGTAATCCAAGAAACTCAAGAATTCTCAGAAGAAAAAAACCATGATGAAAGCCTTATACTTCAATGGGACCAGTTTGGCATTACAGGAAAAGACAATCCCGAAAACAGAGGCAGGCCAATCTTTGATTAAGGTTGCGCTGGCTGGAATCTGTCGGACTGACCTCGAGATATTCAAGGGTTACATGAGCTTTGAAGGTGTGCCGGGTCACGAGTTTGTTGGCGTAGTTCAGGAATCGTCTGATAGTTCTCTATTAGGAAGAAGGGTAGTTGGGGAAATTAACGCGGGTTGTGGCCGGTGTAACTACTGTAAGGCTGGTTTGGAGCGACACTGCCAACGTCGTGCCGTGCTCGGTATTGCCGGGCTGAATGGAGCTTTTGCCGAGTATCTTGTGTTGCCTACAGCCAACCTGTGTGTTGTGCCTGAATCGGTTTCCGATGAAAATGCGGTATTCGTAGAACCAATAGCGGCGGCAGCCGAGATTCTCGAGCAGGTTCATGTTATCCCAGCAAGCGATGTGTTAATAATTGGAGATGGCAGACTGGCTTACTTGATATTTCTGATCTTGCGTTTGACCGGGGCCAACATCACAGTAGCTTCAAAACATGAAAACAAGAAGACGTTGTTTGAAAAAATTGGAGCCACGGTGTTCAGTTCATCCCATATTTTAAGCGTAAAAGACAAGTTCGATTTTGTTGTAGAAGCTTCAGGTAGTCCGTCGGGTTGGGATCTGGCGGTATCTTCGGTCAGACCAAGAGGTGTAATAGTCTTAAAAAGCACATATCATGGAACCCTGGAATTCAATGCCTCGACTCTGGTGATTAACGAAATCACAACAGTCGGTTCTAGATGTGGAAAATTCAGGCCAGCTTTAAATCTGCTGAGTCGTGGTTTAATCAATCCTACAGTCCTGATTTCTGAATCGTTTAAACTCGATGATTACTCGGCGGCTTTCGAAAAGGCTTCAGATGGGAAGACGTTCAAAGTCGTGTTCCGAATGTAGTTGAGGAAGAGCTATTCCATCGACCAAGCCACTGAAGTCATTTATAATTGAAGTTCGGGGCCCCTCAATATAGAAGTTTTTGCGATTTTTCTTTTTTTGATCGGAATTCCAGGTGGCTTCAGATTCTGGAGACAAAATTATTTCAATTGTTGGTGGTAAAAAATTGGGACACCAATCTAGTTACCGGGGTAAATCGTCCAGAGTATTATGGCTCCTGCTGGTGTTGTTCATCATCTTGGGCGCTGTCTCGGCTTATTTGCTCGGAAAGTTGTATTACACTACACACCAACTTGCGGATGCCAACCTGAAATCATTCGTGCAGAGGGCTGATTTCAGGGCAAGTTTGCTCCAGGAACTTTTTGCCAGGCGTATTGGCGAGCTGAAAGCCATAGCTAACGCCAGATCTCTAAAGGCCTTATTGGAAGCCAGCGAAGATGGGATGTCTTCCCAAATAACTCAGCCTAAATCAATGACCATGGTGGAGTCAGATTTCAGTGACGCTCTCAGGTCAGTCGGTGAACCTGGCCTTCAGAGGTTCCTCAGCATAGCGTATTATGATTTTGAATCCGCGAGAGTTTTAGTAGAAACCCCAAAATCCAGCGGTAATGAGAGACACCAGTTAGATGTCTTAAGGAAGATAAAATCCAAAGTTTCCAGGGAACCAGAATTTTTCGACAAATGTGAAGGAAACAACTGCAGCATATACCTGGCCTGGCCGGTTTTTATCCAAGACGAGTGTAAGGGAATCATTTTGGGAAAGTTGAATCAGGAGGCCATCCAGGACAAGCTTAAATCCCGTGGCGGGCTCCGATCTGACGAATCTATGTGGATTGTGAATAGAGATGAAAAAATAGTATTGGGACCAGAGTTAATAACGGGTTCGAGTGTGAGTCAAGTTTTCGGAATGTCTATAAACGATTTAAGACGTGTGAAAACGGTGAATCCGATTCAAAATGGTCCAGGCCATATCGTCGGTCCCCAGCTTGTCGTGGCACGAAATTCCGGAGTTGGTGGTTTTTCCATCCTGGAGGTTGCCCCCGATATACTATACGCCAACGCTCCGTCATTTCGTATATGGGGTCTGCTTGTGGTCTCTCTCATAGGTGGACTCGGATTGATGATGGCCTATGTTTATAGGAGTTTTCACCTCCAGAATAGCATGAATCTGGAACTCAACGAGGCGAAAAGTCTTCTTGAAACGAGAGTCCACGAACGCACGCTGGAATTGGAAACCACAAACAAAATGTTGGCGCAAGAAGCTAAGGAGCGTCAACAATCCCAGGAGAAGCTATATCAGCAGGCCCAAATACTTGGATCAATTACTGACACCATATTAATTATTTCGACGGAGAAAAGAATTATTTACGCTAATGCTCCGGCATGCCAACTCTTTGGAGATGGCTCTGAAGAGTCCTTGGTTGGGAAACGCTGTTATGAAATTTTGAAGGATTTTAAGGAAGTTTGCGATGAATGCACCGTTGACATGGCGATTTCAAAGGAGAGGCCACACAAGCGAGTGACGATTTGGCATGACAAGACCGGAAAGGAATTGTGGGTCTACAACACGGCTTTTCCTTATCATGATGACCATGGACAGCTTTTGGGCGCAATTTTGCTGAGCACTGACTACTCGGCCCAAAAGGAGATTGAAATAGCTCTCAACCGGGCAAAGGAGCAGGCTGAAGCTGCAAGTAAGGCCAAAAGCGATTTTCTGGCAAGGATGAGTCACGAAATTCGGACCCCAATGTATGGCATCCTTGGCACTTTGGAACTTGTGCTCGACGGGGAGTTGAAATCCGAACAAAGAGACCTTTTATTGACAGCAAAATTTTCGGCTGAGGCGCTTCAAGGGATCCTTGACGATATTCTCGACTTCTCCAAGATTGAAGCCCGTAAGGTGGATCTGGAAGAGACAACATTTTCACCACTTACTATGGTTGAAACAGTATTCGACACTTTAGCGATTAAGGCTCACGAAAAGGGATTGGAACTGGTTTCGGACGTGAAACCCGACATCCCCTCGGCTGTAATTGGTGATCCGTTACGGTTACGTCAAATTCTGCTCAACCTGGTTGGTAATGCTATTAAATTTACGGATCGAGGAGAAATTGTCATAACCGTCTTCGGGAAACAACGTTTGCGTGATCAAATTTGGCTCGAATTCGTGGTATCAGATACCGGAATAGGCGTGAGTCCCGACAAGTTAAAAACGATTTTCGATCCTTTTGCACAAGCTGAAGGTTTTATATCCAGGACTTTCGGTGGCACTGGTCTCGGGCTGGCTATATCGAGCGCTCTGGTGAACATCATGGGTGGTGAGATCTGGGTCGAGAGTGAGCCGGGACGAGGAAGCTCATTCCATTTTTCGATACCTTTAAAGATCATTGATGACCTGCAACCACTCAACGAACAATATTGCCTCGGCCCTGCCGACGTTAGGGTTCTTGTGGTAGATGATAACCCTACAAATCGAAGGATCCTCATCGAAACTATGGCTCGTTGGGGTTTTTGCTCCGACGAGGCTCCAGATGCTCAAAAAGCCCTTGTGAAACTTGCTGGAGCTGAATCTGAACAGCGCCCTTATCACTTGATTTTGCTCGATCAACGTCTTCCGGGGATGTCAGGATTGGAGCTTTTACGACAGCTAGGCGCCAAGATAAATTCCAGAACTATTCTACTGTCATCGTCAGCGGACATTCGGGACAGGGAGGAATCGGAAAAGCTGGGTGTTGCCGGGTTCCTCCTTAAGCCAGTAAAGCAGTCCGATCTCAAGAAAAGCGTTTTGATGGCGTTGGGCCAAGGTGTGAGGCCCGTTGAGGATGAGACAAGGGCCAAGCCTCAGGAATTGGCTAATAATGAGTCAAATATCAGTCTGAACATACTTTTGGCTGAAGATAACCCGGTTAACCAGAAACTCATCAAAAAGGTTTTGGAAAATAGAGGTCACACCGTATCCGTAGTGACAAACGGGAAGCTCGCTGTTCAAGCAGTCAAAGAAAGTGTTTTTGACCTTGTTTTAATGGATATTCAAATGCCTGAAATGGATGGGCTGACAGCCACCAGCAGAATTCGGTCTGAGGAAGAAGGGTCGGGGAAACACATCCCAATTTTTGCGATGACTGCCCACGCCTACAAAGAGGCTGAACAAATGTGTCGCCAGTCAGGAATGGACGGGTACCTTACCAAACCGATCAGCGGAGCGAAACTTACCATGATTTTGGATAGGGTTTTTGCCGGCAAAACTTTTCGTTCCACGAAAATGTCCGAATGATCTGCCGGCTAGGGCGCCGATTAAAGTTATCCAAAGCGACCACATACCTCATTCAAGGTAAGAAAGAGCCTGCCTGTGAACGGTAGGGCTGACTTCTTCGGGCGTCTCATTCATGATGGCTTTCAACGCGCCCCCAACCAGTGGCTTCAGGTTGGGTCTCATCCTTTTATAGTCCTGGAAAACGTTAAGTAATTTAGAAGCTACGTACGTGTTCACTGAGGCCAGATCTATTATGACGTGGGTTGCCCAGTTTATTCCCTCCTGGGTCCAGATCTTCTTTGTATTAACTGCCATTGTTAAAAAAAGAGCACGGGCCCATGTTGGATTTGTAATGTCGAATGAGGATCGCTTCTTTTCCGTCTCAATCATCTCGAACAGATCATTCTTCCAGCCACTAGAAACTATTCTTAAGTAATTCGCATACGCTGAGATATGTCCCACCCAATCACGGTAAGTTTTTTCCAAAATGTCAATTCGTTCATTCATGGATGATCGATTCATGGCCACCAGGGCGCCTATCTTGTCTGTAGCTGCGGTTGCGCTGCGATAGTGGTTTCTGATCAGTTCATGGCTGTCTGGGGCATCGTCAATAACGATCAATTCCAGCAAGGTCTGTTTTAGGATTCGATCTTCAATTCCGTCCCTAGGAGTTTTTCTTATCCTGTAAGTGTCGAGAGATTCGAAAAAGTTTATCAGTTCTCTCTTGTAAACTTCATTTACGGTCTTCATTAATTTTTCTCGCACATCCACAAGTTCAGCATGCCAACTTGAGTAATTTCGATCTAGTGGCTGTTCGTCAATGCGAAGCATGAAAGCTTTTGCTGACGAAGCGATGTTTTTGTTGGCCAGCAGTTCGCCAAAAAGATCGATCCAGGCAGTGTCTACTTCGGCGTCTTGTGAAGTTAAAAGGTTTACCCGCTGAATGTCTGTAAATCTCCTGAATGCTTCGATCCTGTTAAAAAGGTTGTCATCCAGTCTGACCTGAAGTATCAGGGAATTCAGGTCCTCGTTGTCCCTGTCGCATGTCCCGTAAAAAGAGTAGTCCCGGTTCATGGAAACGAACGCAGGTTCTGAACCTATATTTTCAAAGACCAATTCCGCTGAGGTGGAATTGAATTCAAAAACAGTGTTGGTCCCTTCGATAATATTGCCTGAGTGATCTATTACGGCCAGGTCTATAGGCATATGAAAAGGCTGTTGATCAGAGTTTGACCGTTCTTGGGAAAACTGTATGCGGTAAGTCATAGCGTCCGGATTGTAATGTGTCTTGAAAACTACCTTCGGGTATCCGATACGGTAAAGCCAGCAGTTCTTGAATTGGTCGAGGCTTTTTCCTGAAGTCTCTTCGAAACATTGAAAGAACTGTTCAGTGTTCGCATTCGAATCCGCGTATCTGGAAAAGTAAAGTTGTTTACCTTTCTTGAAATTCGATTTCCCCAATAATAATCTCAACATTCTTATGACTTCAGCCGCTTTGACGTATGTGACGCTATCGATAAGCTCGTCAGGGTCGTTAAAGCCTTGCCTGACTATGATGCCCGCCTTTTCCGTGTCTTCAATAGCCAGTGGTCCCAGTAATGGATTTCTGATTGAGTCAACCTGGTTCAGGCGAATAAATGTGGGATCAAAAGTGTCCTGAAGGAAGTTTCGTTCGACATCTACAGTGTAAGCCTCATTCAACCACACATCAAACGGTGTCTCCATAGTAGTTTCACTGCCACACTGGTTGTGCTCAAACTCATGGACGATGACTGAATGGGCGTACAACAGGGACATATCAGTTGTGTGCTCATCTATAAGAGCCGCATCGGTCACTATGGTAGTGTTGCCGACATTTTCCATGCCTCCGAAATTGGACTTGGTCATACAAATGGTACGATAGACATCTGATTTGTATTCGTAATCCTGAGTCAAGGCTATCCACAACACTGAATCTTTGAGTATTTGCATTGGGACCAATGCGTCTGAAGATCTTCCTGGAGGAGTAAGATATTCCAGACGAACCTTCTTGCCCGATCCATACATTACATGATCGACAACCATGTCCCAGACGCCTACGCATACAATAAACAGATATGGGGCCATCGGAATGTCGTTTTTGTAAGTGATGATCTTGCGGGATGGGTCTCCAGGTTTTAGGATGGGAATTCCATCCGGGTTGTTCTTAAGGTCGATCGCGCCGTTTGAAACAAGATTCGTATAACGAGAGTCAGCTTCAATGGTTGTTACCATTGTGCATTTCGCACGACAGTCATCAAACACTGGGGCTATTCGCTGAAAACCCCATTGTTGGCATTGGGACATGTACTGTTGAGGCGCTCCGGTAGGAGTAACGTCCTTATAGATTCCTTCAAGTATGTTGTCAGACGGGACACACCTGGTGAGGGTCCTGATTTTGAATCTGGCCCCCGCTTTAATTACTTGATCAGGGGTCAAGATCAATTTGTTGTAATCTTGCAGGTAGTTGTAGGGGAGATTGCTTCCTGAAAAACCGTATGGAGGCTGTTCCCAGGAGATTGCTATAATTTCAAGGTCACGCGCGTCGAGTTCTACACTGTTGAGGTCTACTAGCGCAGAGATATCAAGAATGTTTGTTACCTCGACATAGGATTCGACGAAGTCGATATACATGTCCATATGGTTCAATTTCACTGGTAATGGATGAAAGTCCTCTCTCACATATTTGTACCGGTTACTTGACACCTTCCCGCCTCCTTAATAAATTGCGCCACTGGACTGTACGAGACAATTTTCGAGTAAAATTTCCATACAACCTCAGCGGACGTTCAGATGTTGACGTAAAATTGTGTATGATTACTTTCTAGCATAATATGCGTCTCATATTTTTGGAATAGTTACTTTGAAACGGTTTCAAAAAGGCGCTTACCACATCAATGAGCAAAAACAATACGATTTTATTAATTCATTTCGAGTCGAGCAAAAGGAAAAGCGCTATTGATGGAACGCATCCACATGCTCAACTTAGTTAGGGTTCGCTTGACACTTATGGGGCTTTTGCATAGTTTTAAGAAAGTTGAAGTTTTTTAATGAGGGTGAATGACATGTCGTTAAGCCTAAAACAACGGGTAGCCAGTGGCGTTAGCCAGTTAGATCGCTTGTTGGGTGGACTATTTATAGGAGACAACGTTGTTTGGCATGACGATTCAGGGAGTTTGGCGTCGGTTTTTTGCCTTAATTTGATTCAGGCCTCCCAGTCACTGGGAAAACCGGTAATTTATGTTAGTTTTGATCGATCCCCGCGTAATCTTCTGGAGAAATTAGGACCACTAGCTGAGAATCCTTTGCTGACAATACTGGATTGCTTTACCTGGGGCAAAGGCTCAGGCTCGGATGTTTTTCTGAGGTTTTATTCTGAAGGAAAAACGGAATGGCCATGCCGGATAATTTGTGTAGATGAACCACGGCAATCTCAACATGTCATGGACACGCTTTACGGCGTGCATGCGGCCCTCGAAGGGGATGTAAGGCTCGTTTTCGAGAGTCTTACCGGAATGCAGGAACTCTGGGGAGGAGAAGATAAGCTACTAAGTTTTTATACTCATTCGTGCCCAAGGCTTTATGAACTAAATACAGTGGCCTATTGGATCATGGAAAAAAACGCTCATTCTCCAAAACTTAGGGCTCAAATCAACCAGATTGCGCAAGTGGCGATAGAACTTTCAATCAAGCGCGGATCTACTTCGATAACAATACTAAAGGCGGAGGAACGCAGTCTGGAAAATCTCCATCGACCCTATTCGTATTGGACTAAGGACATGACCGTAAGATTCGAAGAAGAACGCAGGACGTCGAGTCGTATCGAACTCGGTCTCAGACTGAAAGATGTTCGGACCAAACGGGGGTTGTCCCAAACCGAGTTGGCCAGACTTGTAGGCGTTACTCCAAGCACTATTTCACAAATTGAGAGTAATCTGATTTACCCTTCTTTGCCCGCCCTTTTGAAAATGGGAGAAGTCCTTTCCGTAGATGTCAGCTATTTTTTCCAGGACAGGGTCGACCTGGGGAGGCGAACGGTTTTTTCAGCTTCGGAGGCCCTCGAAATAAAGCTCCACGATATTCCTGAGGGAGTTGTGGTGGCTAAATTGTTAACACCTATTGATTTCGATGGGCAGGCCGAACCATACTTGATTGAATTGGCTCCGGACGTTAAAATCCCATGTCATTTTTTTGTTCATAAAGGCGAAGAGGTCGGGTATCTACTTTCTGGACGTTTGCAAATGACAGTCGAAAAGGCGGCCTACAAACTTAAGACCGGCGACATCATTTATCTTACCACGGAGATGCCGAACCAATGGGTCAATCCTGGTCCGGGGGTCGCCAAACTTCTCTGGTTTAAACTGAAATAGAGTTTTTTCAAAATCTTTTCTTGCCGAAGGAACGTGTTATATTTCGGCAATCGATCATTCCGAATAATTTTGGCCCCCGAAAATCCCAAAGATTTTCTTGACCCGGACTGTTGAATAGGCTATGAGATGAAAGTTTAGACTGGAAGTCATTTCTTTAAGATATCCGGCCTACTCATTATCCGACTAAATAACTTTCACTTTGGAGAACCCTAAAAAATGATACCTGTTTGTGAGCCAGCTCTTGACGGTCACGAGCCGCAATATGTTCACGATTGTTTGGAAACAAACTGGATTTCCTCGGCCGGGAAATACATAAACATGTTTGAAGAGAAATTTGCTTATTACTGCGGGGCGCGTCATGGAATAGCTTGCAGTAGTGGAACAACAGCAATTCACCTGGCCATGGGGGCCCTTGGAATAGGTAAGGGAGATGAGGTCATAATACCGGATTTTACGCTTATAGTTTCGGCCAACATGGTTATCCTTGCCGGCGCACGTCCGGTACTGGTCGATGTTGACAAAAGAACTTGGTGTATTGACCCGTCTCTGATCGAAGCAAAAATCACACCTCGAACCAAAGCGATTATGGCAGTCCACATGTATGGACATCCGTGTGATATGGAAGCCATAATGGGTATTGCCAGGAAGCACAACCTGTATGTAATTGAAGATTGTGCTGAAGCTCATGGCGCTGAAGTCAACGGACGCAAGGTCGGCGCAATTGGAGACATTTCATCGCAATTGGAGACATTTCATGTTTCAGTTTCTATGGGAACAAAATACTTACAACAGGTGAGGGTGGAATGGTCCTGTGTAACGACGATGAGCTCGCCAAGCGGGTCAGACTGCTCTGCAATCAGGGCTTTCAGGAACCAAGGTTCGTGCATAGCGTTATGGGATTCAATTACCGTCTGACTAACGTCCAGGCCGCGATCGGGCTTGCCCAAACTGAAATGGTGGAACAAAAAGTTGAGAAGAAACGCTGGATAGGGGCTACTTATAATGAACTCCTGAAAGATTGGCCGCATTTGACATTGCCGGTTGAGGAGCCTTGGGCCAAAAACGTTTACTGGATGTACGGTGTTGTTATCAAGGATACCTTCGGGTTCACAAAAGAACAATTGATGTCCAAACTGCGTGAAAAGGGTGTTGATACAAGAGCTTTCTTCTGTCCTATGTCTCTGCAACCTGTATTCAAGGGAACAGATGACCGATTTCCTGACACATCGGGATCCTTTCCTGTCTCTGTTGATCTCTGGAACCGCGGGTTGTATCTCCCCTCCGGTTTACCACTCACTAAGCAGCAAATCGAAACCGTAGTACAAAAAGTCATGGAATGTTATCCACAATAAAATAAGTAGATTAAAGACTTTCTACAGCGGCCGGCTTATTCCGCGCCGTTCTTTGGGAGGTGACTGTTGGAAGGAGATCCCAAGGTCTCAATTGTGTTAGCGACCTATAACGAACGGGAGAATATTGGCGACACGATATCCAGTATTTTTAAACATGTTAAGGACCCTGTCGAAATCATTGTTGTAGATGATGATTCATCAGATATGACATGGAAGCTTGTCGGAGAGTTGAATGAACCCAGGGTGAAGCTTATCCGTAGAGTTGACACGCGCGGTCTTGCCTCAGCGTTTAATAGGGGCATCATAGAGTCCAGAGGCTCAATTGTTGGCTGGATGGACGCAGACATGTGCATGCCTCCATCTCTCCTGCCTGATATGATAGCCAAACTTGACGAATATGACATCGTTGTTGGGTCTAGATATGCCCCGGGAGGAATAGATGACAGAGCGTTTTTACGTGTCGCTTCAAGCCGGTTAATCAATGGTCTTGCTACGAAAGTTCTGGGTTATGGCATTAAGGATTATGACAGCGGATTTGTTGTCCTGAAACGATCGGTCTTCGACAAGGTGTCCATTATTCCAACCGGTTATGGCGCTTATTTTATGGAATTTATTTACACATGCCGAAAAAAGGGTCTAACAGTTTACGAAATCCCATATGTTTTCCGTGACAGGGCTAAAGGAGTTTCGAAATCAGCTCCCAGCATTTTGAAATTCTTTCGGACTGGAATGCAATACGTTGTCCGTATTTTTACCGCGCGCTTGAGGAAAATTGATTGATGGCCCATGAAATATTTATACCAGGGTTTGAAAGAAATGACGAAAGAGGCCTATTCCTCGAGATCATAAACTCCGGCGAATGGAAGGCTGTAAACTGGGCAAGAATGCTGCCTGGGGCTTCTCTCGGGAATCATTATCATAAAAAAGCCACAATGTTTTTCTATCTGATCTCTGGTTCTGCTCATGTTAAGACAATTGACATCAATTCCGGAGAAAGAGATGAGTTCGAATTATCCGGCGGACAAGGGGTTTTTTTCCCGCCACTGGAGTCACACATAATAATTTTTTCGACTGAATCCGAAGTCTTGATGTTAAAATCGTTGAGCTTTGATCCGTCGGATCCTGATATTTGTCATCATCCTGTCTGAGGGGCCGTAGAATAAGCGAAGTGGAACCTTACGAGTACGAAACTCTATTCAATGCAGAAACTTCATATTGGTGGTTCAGGGCGCTCCATGCAATAGTGCGAGAGGCTCTTCTCGAAACAGGCCTGACATCGGCGTCCTCGGTTCTTGACGCAGGCTGTGGAACTGGACAAAATCTGGTCAGCCTGGTTGAGCATAATAACCTTGAGGCTTTTGGTTTTGACATATCGACTCATGCCGCATCTTTTTGGCCACGACGGGGTTTGACAAGGGTTTGTGTTTCGTCAGTCAACGAGATTCCTTTCATGGACGAGTCTTTTGACGTGGTAGTGTCTGTAGATGTTCTCGAATGTAAAGCAGTGGACGAAATAGCGGCCTATTCCGAGATGTGGAGGGTGTTAAAACCTGGGGGAATACTTTTACTGGTAGTTCCAGCTTATGAATGGCTGCTTTCCGAGGACCACCATAAAGCTGTGGGCGCTTCCAGGCGTTATTCCAGGCGGCGTCTTGTTGATTTGCTGAAAATGAAGCCTGTACAAATCATTCGTATGACTAATCTGTTTAGCTCTGTCTTTCCTCTCGTAGTAGCTTATAGGTTACTCCAGCCATATTTCAAGCGTAAGACATCCAGTCCCCCTAGATCTGATCTTAAACCTCTGCCCGGTTTTTTGAACGAGCTTTTGTTCAATATAGCCAACTTCGAAAAAGGTATCTTAAAAACTTTTGATTTGCCTTTTGGAAGCTCAATTCTCGCAGTGGTCAGGAAGGTGGTTTAACTTTGGGATATAAAGCGTGGCAACTTGGCAAACCGGGCGGATCGCTATATGGATTTTATGATTTACTAAGGCGGCGTCTCAATCACAGACTCGTCAGTTATCTGCTCAACGCCGGTATCCCAGAGAATTCATGTGTGGTGCTCGAAGCCGGCTCAGGTCCGGCGTTTGCGACATCAATTCTCTCTTGTGATAATCGTGTTGGATTAGCGGTAGCCATCGACATTGACATTGAAGCATTGAAAGAAGCTCGATTGAGGGATGAATGTCTGAATGTGATTGTCGCAGACCTGGAAAATTTGCCCGGTTTTTTGAACGAGCTTTTGTTCAATATAGCCAACTTCGAAAAAGGTATCTTAAAAACTTTTGATTTGCCTTTTGGAAGCTCAATTCTCGCAG
>JAMCYH010000182.1:0-6331 GCA_023474025.1 Deltaproteobacteria bacterium | reverse complement strand
AATTCTCTCTTGTGATAATCGTGTTGGATTAGCGGTAGCCATCGACATTGACATTGAAGCATTGAAAGAAGCTCGATTGAGGGATGAATGTCTGAATGTGATTGTCGCAGACCTGGAAAATTTGCCATTCAGGAGTGACTGTGTTGGGCTTGTTTGGAACAGCAGCACATTGGAACACCTTCCGACCCCTTATCGGGCGCTGTCCGAGATGACGAGGGTGACAAAAAACGGCGGAAACATTTTCGTTGGCGTGCCAAATGTTTTCGGCCCCCTAGGTTTCCAGAAGCTAATCCCTGAATCATCGATTGGCACATGGATCGGTACTACTTTTCACAGACGTGAACTCAATGGTTTGATGAAAAAAATGAGTCTGGAGCCACAAGATTCGATCTACTATTTCTTCCGATTCTTCGTTGGTGTTTTAGCTAGAAAGGTCTAGTCAGATGAACCAAAAATGTTAAGAAATACCTTTTGCCACATTAAGGGCATAGGCCCCAAGAGCGAACAGAGCCTCTGGGCCCAGGGGATTCTGAATTGGAATGATGTTCTTTATACTGAACATGGCGATTTGGACATCAGAAATTTGGAAACACTCATCGTCGGCGTCCGTGAATCGCTGGACCACCTCGAACGACGCGATCCAAACTTTTTTGCCGAGTCTTTGCATTCAAATGATATATGGAGAATATTTAATCAATTTCGAGATTCCGTAGCCTACCTCGATATCGAAACGAATGGGTTAGCTGGGCCTGGCGAATTCATCACGACTATTTCAATGTTCGATGGGGTGTCAGTTAACTATTACATAAGAGATTACAATTTGTTCCAATTCAGGGAAGATGTGCAAAAATATAAGCTCATTGTTACCTACAATGGCAAATGTTTCGATCTCCCGGTGATCCAGAAACACTTGGGAGTTAGGTTTAACCAGGCTCATATAGATTTGAGGTTTGTTCTGAGTAGTCTTGGATATAAGGGTGGACTCAAAGGTTGTGAGAAAATGATGGGCATCGATCGCGGAGAACTCACTGACGTGAACGGTTACTTTGCGGTTTTATTGTGGAATGAGTACCGGAAACGAACAAACGTCAAAGCTCTCGAAACCCTGTTAGCATACAATGTGTTGGATGCTGTGAACCTCGAATATTTGATGGTTCGCGCTTACAATGAAAAACTTCTGGAAACCCCATTTGCGAAGGAGCACGAATTGCCTCTTCCATCGCCTGTTGAGAACCCATTTGAGCCTGACCCTGAAATAATTGACAGGCTAAGGAAGAAATATATCCTTAGATACGAAGACCTTCCTCGCGTAACCACGGCGCAACGTTAATAATTGTCATCAAGGCGCTGAAAGAGGGAGGAGTTTTCACTCTCCCTCAGAGTTGTTTGATCAGCTTAATGTTTTCCGCCGCCCAGAGCGTCATTCAGCTTAACAGCGGCCAAATAGCCAGATTCGGCCGCAGCCTCAATTGAGGGATAAATCATGTAATTACCGGCCAGAAGCGCCAGGCCCCGGTTAATATCATTAAGTCTGGTGATACTCTCGTATATTCCGGGCGCCATTATTGGGAACGTTTGTCTCATCCTTCTAATATCATGGCCTATTATTTTCGCTCCAGCGCCGGGAAAGATTTTGTCGAGGTCGGAGATAACTCTCTCTGTCAAGGCCCCATCTGGTAATTCATCAATTTTTCCATAACCCGAAAACGTTAGAGGGACATGGGCGCACAATATCCTTTGGCGATTTTTGCCCAGGTCCTTATCGTACGCCCTTTGGACCCAGGAAGCGTCGTAAAGATCGGAAAAGCTGAAGCCATGTCCTACGCTGAGATCGAACGATCGGTCAAATATTGGGCTGGAACAAAACAGTGCTACGGAAATGTAGCCGCTATACTTTATGTTACCTAGTAGCATTTTTTGTTCGCTACTGAGAATCTCTTTCCCGATTTCGAGCGCAATAGGCGCTGGAGTAGCCATTATTACCGAATCTGTCTCAATTACATGTTCTGCGCCGGTTTGGTCGGCGTAGTGAACTACGAAAAATGTGTCTTTGTGGCTGATACTTGTTACGTCGCAACCTAGCTTTGTCTTATCACCCAGTTTCTTCACAATGGCTTCCGGTAGCTCAGATAAACCATTAGTAAAAGTGTATGCCCCAGAGCCTTTCTGAGTCTCGGGAGCTTCCTCGTTATCGGCCGAAACTTTTTTTGCTTTTTCCGATTCTAAGGATACAAATTGTAAACCAATCTCAGGGATGAAGCTCAGCGCCGAAATCTTTTCCAGCCCGGTTCCAAATACTCCTCTGGACTGGGATTCGAAAAATTCCGAGAAAATATGTGGTAAATTTTGTTCGTCGAACCATTGCTTCGCAGACATTCTGTCCAAATCAGCCAGTTCAGGAGGTAAGGCGGAGGCGTGGGATTTTTCGTAGACCTTGGCAAGTTTCCCTACGGCATCCACGAAACGCCGGTACACTTCGGGACTGCTTTTCTCAACGAAAAGTTTGGCAATTCCTTCGTTTCCAAAATAAAATTTTCCATCATAGAAAAAACATTGAGAAGGCTCTGGTATCTCCACCGGTTTTAACGCCATCTCGGCAATCATGGTCTCTAGAGGTCCTTGAGGAGTTCCTATATATGCCGGGCCTTTGGGATAATTAAAACCACCGAAGCTTCCGGTATCTATGACGCCGCCATAATGACTAGTTTTTTCGAGAACCAGGATGTCTCTATCCTTTAGGAAATAAGCGGCTGTTAGCCCAGCCATTCCTGCGCCTACTATCACAACCTGCTTGTGTTCAGGTGGTTTAGATATTCCGCGAGAATGCGGAGGCTGGGCGTCGTTTCCAGCCGCCCTGGCAACAGTGATTAATGAAAACAGCAGCCCCATGATGATCAGCAGTGAGAATAGACTGCGTGAAGATGACCCTACTCTGGAACAGCGACATCTAAAACAGTTTTTCATAGTCAAATCAGCCACAACGGAAGACATGATTAGCTCCAAAGATCCACCCAATCAGATTTATAGGTCAAACTTTTCCCAAATGCATCTTACCCAAAGAATTTCTTAAACGCAAGGAATTCGATACCACTGACACTGAACTCATAGCCATAGCCGAAGCCGCAATAACTGGAGTCAGGAGGATTCCAAAAAAAGGATAAAGAGCGCCGGCTGCTAAGGGTATTCCAATGGTGTTATAAAAAAATGCCCAAAACAGGTTTTGCTTAATTACCCGCATAGTTTGCCCTGACACCGCTATCGCGGCGGGAACGAGGTTCAAGTCATTTGTCATAAGCGTAATAGCTCCGGCTTCCAGGGCTACGTCCGATGCGGCTCCAACAGCTATACCGATATCCGCGGCTGTTAGTGCAGGGGCATCATTAATCCCGTCGCCTACCATAGCGACAATTTTCCCCTCAGACTGTAACCGTCTTATTTCATTAGATTTATCAGCAGGGAGAACTTCTGCCAGGATTTGGTCGATTCCGAGGGATTCTCCAGTGGCCTTTGCAACCAGTCTATTATCCCCTGTAATCATAATAATCTTCATCCCCAACTGTTTGAGCTTCTGTACAGCCGGCCGGGCAGATGAACGCAAGGTGTCAGATATGCCGAAAAGCCCGATGACTTTTCCGGATTTCCAAACTGTAACGGCAGTCCTCCCCATGTCTTGAAGAAATTTGATTTTCGCAGATATTTCTATTGAACTTACGCTATCTGGTGGAAGGGCTCTCAAGCTTCCTACAATCGTCAATTCGCCATTAACGACACCGCTAACACCTTTGCCAGGAAAAGATTTGAAGTCATCTACCGGCAAAAGCTTCAAACCCATTTGAGATGCCCTGTCACAGATAGATTTTGCGAGAGGGTGTCCAGAGAGGGCTTCAATAGACGCTGCAACGAGTATCAGTTCGCTATCAGGGATTTCACTTAAAGTGACTACGTCAACTACCTCGGGCTTCCCCCTCGTCAGTGTTCCCGTTTTGTCAAAAACAACGGTGTCGATTTGGCAAACTTTTTCCAGGATCTCTCCACCTTTGATCAATATCCCCTTTTCAGCCGCCGCGCCCGTGCCCACCATCACGGCAGTTGGTGTAGCAAGTCCCATTGCGCATGGGCAGGCGATGATTAAAACAGAGACAAAATTCAACATGGCGCGTGAAAACGAAGGATTAGCGGGTAGGAACATCCACAACAGAAATGTTATTACCGCAATTCCGAGCACTGTAGGTGTAAAAATCGATGCGACCTTGTCGGCTATTCGTTGTATTGGCGCCTTGGAACCCTGAGCTTCCTCGACAAGTCTTATGATTTGCGCCAGAGCGGTCTCAGCGCCGACTCTTGTCGCCTTAACAGTTAGCGCTCCGCTTTGATTAATCGTGGACCCAAAAACGTTATCCCCTAAGTCTTTGCTGACAGGTATGCTTTCTCCCGTTAACATCGCCTCATCTACAGACGATGAACCGGAAAGGACTTCTCCGTCGGTTGCGACCCTTTCACCGGGACGTACCTGAAAAACGTCACCCACCTTCAGCAGTTCCACGGGAATTTCTACGATGTCCGCGCCACGGAATACTCTTGCCACGCTCGGTTTAAGAGCTATAAGCTTCTTAACCGCTGCCGAAGTTTTAACCTTTGCTCTCGCTTCCAGGAATCGGCCCAACAATATCAGCGTTACAATCATGGATGCGCCATCGAAATAAACATACGCAGTGTGCCCCATTTGAGAAAAGAAGCCAGGGGCCAAAGTTACCGCCACTGAGTAGAAATAGGCCGATAGAGCGCCAAGAGCTACAAGCGTGTTCATATCAGACGTTTTCTGCCGGGTGGCTTTCCACGCCCCTATCAAGAAACGGTCTCCAACCCAAAATATGACAGGAGTGGTCAACAGGAGTTGAGCAACGTTAAGGGTCGAGTCGCCAAAATGACGCAAAAATGGGAAGAAATGCGACATGGCCAGTCCGTGGACAATTACGCTGGCAACCACGCCAAAAATAAGCCTCATTTTCAGGTCGTGAATCTCCTGAACTCGAGCTTTCTCAGCAGGATCTTCCGAGGCGTCCCGAATTTCACCTAAAAAATTATACCCCGCGTCTTGCAGAGCGTCACTTATAGATCTCAAGTCTATGCTCGAGGATTTGTGGGATAGCATAGCCCTTGAAGTCGCAAGATTTACAACCGCGTCAGATACATCAGGTTGTGCTTTCAGAACGTTTTCGACTCTTCTAACGCATGCAGCGCAAGTCATCCCCCCAATAGATATTATTGTTTTTCCGGGAGTGCCCGGAGCAACTTGAACCGTCTCATAGCCGAGGTCTACAATTTTTTCGTCTAACTGGTCTCGGGTTACTTGTGAAGGATCATAAATCACAGTTGCGCTCTCGGTAGCAAAGTTTACCGAAGCTTCCATGACTCCTCGTAAAGATCCGAGACCATTTTCAACCCGTCTGACACATGCGGCGCAAGTCATGCCCCTGATTTGAACCGACGCCTTATCCAATCTCGTACCCGGCTTTCTCTATCCTTTGACGCGCGTCATCCATATCAAGTGGCGTTTCGTGTATTAATGTCACTTCACCTTTTTCGAGATCAACGCTAACGTCCTTGATCCCGTTCAAAGAAGAAAGGGCCTTTTTTACGGCCATAACACCGCAACCGACGGAGAAGTCCTTTACCTTCATTACTGAATCCATAAAAGAACCTCCTCTATAAACTAAAAGCGTGATGGACCTTGGCTTGGCTGGAACCTATGCAATCGCGCAGCCTGAACATTTTGTCCAGCGGAGTCACTGTTCGACGATGTCCACAATTTTACGTTTCCAGCAAGCCATGACACCCTTGTTGCCAAAGAGAAGCTGAACCAACTCCCATCCTTGATCGCCTCTCTCATTAAGTAATTCTACCAACGCTTGTGGCTCCTCTGAAGGAATTTCGTCGATCCCGCAGTCGCCTGTATCGGTGCAAAAATATACCACTCTGCTAAAAGTCTCAGAAGGATATCGGGTAATCTCATATTCAAATCTGTCCATTTTCATCCTCACAAATCAATATTATGAAATACTATCCATTTACCAACGGTATAAATATAATGCCGGATGGCGCTTCCGTAAACTTTTAACGCGAGACAAAAGCTCAACATGTTCGGCCAGTCATCTTGCAGATCTTAAAAAATGCTACTAATTAGTTTCTGATAGATTGATTATACGCTCCTGGGGTTTGCCAGGAAAATATAGTAAGGAGATAAAAAATGGCTATCGATTACGCCCGTTCAGGAAATCCGGCCCTTTCTGAAACCAGGTTTGCCCCCTATCGAGGCATTGGAGTTTCCGGC
>JAMCYH010000132.1 GCA_023474025.1 Deltaproteobacteria bacterium | reverse complement strand
CTCCGTCTCAAGAATCTGACTGACTTTCAGAGAAGTCAGGGACGGGAAATAGTTGTTGTGATGGGCATTGGATTTGTCGGGGCGGTGATGGCGGCTGTTGTTGCCGACTCCACGGACGATTCCGGGAAACCGGGCAAATTCGTGATAGGAATGCAGAGACCGAGCGCGAGGAGTTTTTGGAAGATTCCTCTAATGAATCGCGGTGTTACTCCTGTTAAGTCCGAAGATCCGGAAGTCCCTGAGATGATAAAAAGGTGTGTGGTAGACAAGGGGACTTTAACAACTTCTCGGACTTACCAGGCGCTAAGTCTCGCTGACACAGTGGTAGTTGATGTCCAGTGTGATTATATAAAGGAATCGCTCAATGATGTGAGTACTGGATATGTTCATCTTGAGGATCTTGAAAAATCTCTGG
Source organism: Deltaproteobacteria bacterium (assembly GCA_023474025.1). Classification (GTDB taxonomy): domain Bacteria; phylum Desulfobacterota; class Desulfomonilia; order Desulfomonilales; family Desulfomonilaceae; genus CAJBEZ01. The sequence continues at coordinate 4,914 of JAMCYH010000132.1, read as the reverse complement.
AAATCATCGGTGAAACTATCTGTCCAACAGCGCTGGTCCTCATAGAGACAACCGTTCCACCTGGAACAACCGAACAAGTCGCCTATCCATTGATAAAAAGAGCTTTTCAAAAAAGAGGAATATTGGAAGACCCTTTATTGGCCCATAGTTACGAAAGGGTCATGCCGGGCGCAAATTACGTGGCGTCGGTCAGGAATTTCTGGCGAGTATGTAGCGGAATAAACGAAAAAGCACGTGACCGGGTTGTCAAATTTCTCAGTGAAGTAATTGACACAAAAAATTATCCATTAACCGTTCTGGATCGCCCTATAGAGTCGGAAACCGCTAAAATAGTTGAAAACAGCTATCGGGCCACAATACTGGCCTTCCTCAACGAGTGGAGCCTTTTTTCAGAACGTAACGGCGTTGACCTTATCAAGGTTTTGGAAGCCGTAAAGATTAGGCCAACGCACTCTAACATAATTTTTCCCGGTCCCGGTGTAGGTGGATATTGCCTTCCAAAAGACGGAGGACTTGCGGTATGGGCATACAAACATCTCCTCGGTTTTGAAGATGACCTGTTCAAGATTACGCCTCTAGCAATTAACATTAACGATAGCCGCTCACTGCACGTGCCCGAGCTTGCCAGAGACGCGTTGCGGAATATGGGAAGATATATAGCGGCATCCAAGGTCACTTTACTAGGGGCGTCTTATAGGGAAGATGTCGGTGATACCAGGTACAGTGGTTCCGAGATCATAGTGCGAAGATTGGTTGAGATGGGGGCGGATGTTTGCGTTCACGATCCTTATGTTGATCACTGGTGGGAGTTCGAGGCGCAGGAGACGTACCCGGCTCCAGGAAAGGGTAGGGGAAGGTTTTTTCGGTCTCAGAAAAAGCTTCCCGACCTGCGGATTGAAAAGGACTTGCCAGCGGCTCTAAAGGACGCGGACGTCATGATACTGGCAGTTCGACATAAACAATTCATGGATCTGAATCCTGATGACGTGGTTAGTTACGCCGGTGGCCCATTAGCCATTATTAGGTCGGGAAGCTTTTTCTGAGACGAAACCATTGCGCGTTATTTTGAACTGGGCTGCGAAGTGAAAGGCTTGGGAAGAGGTCACATTAACAGGATAAAAAAAATGGTTAAAAGCGATTAGAGGGCAATTATGTTGACCCAGTCAAACATTATTGCCCATTATACCGAACGGAAGCAGGACTAAAGTGATCGAGACTACATCCTGCGGTCAGGCTGAGGACGACAACCCGGCCTGGAAAATACGATCTGCCACAACTGATTATACCTGGCTCTAAATGCCCCTGCGCAAGATAATAGATAGTACTCCCACATTCTTTTAAACTCTTGGTCATAACGCCTGGAAAGTTCAAACCAGGCGTTTTGAAAATTTGAATTCCAGGCCATTAAGGTTTTGTCATAATGAGCACCAAGGTTGTGAATGTCCTCGATCACGAAAAGACCTTCGACTGATCGCGCAATCTGCGCTATGCTTGGTAACATTCCGTTGGGGAAAATATACTTGTTGATCCAGCCATCACTGTTTATATGGCTGCAATTGGACCCTATCGTGTGTAAAAGAAAAATACCATCCTTTTTGAGGGACTTGTTTACAACCTCCATAAATTTTCTGTAATTTTTGTATCCTACGTGTTCAAACATGCCCACTGAAACAATTTTATCAAATTGACCGGTTATCTCACGAAAATCACAGTTTACTATTTTTATTGGCAGACCTTTAAGGTCCTTCCTCGCAAAATGAATTTGTTCATCGGAAATATTGACTCCAGTTATATCACACCCGACTTTTTCAGCCATGTATTTGGCAAATCCCCCCCAACCGAAGCCTATATCCAGCACATGGTCAGATGGAGTTAAATCCAACTTGGCTATAATCAGGTCCATTTTGTTAATCTGAGCCTGCTCAAGATTGTCGGTCCCCTTAAAATATGCGCAACTGTATTGATTGTATGGATCAAGGAAGGAAAAGAACAGATCGTTGTCCAGGTTGTAGTGCCGATGAGCTATTACGCGAGACCTTCCAAGAGACTGGAGGTTTAATATCACGGCCTTGATTACCGGCAAAAACAGCTTCCACGAACCCCTTACCTTGTCAACCAAACCTGCGCAAAGCAGCCTGCTGAAAAACTCATCAAGGCTTTGGCAATCCCACCATCCTTGCATGTACGCTTCGCCAAGGCCGAGATTTTTCATGCTCAGCGCCCGATCGTAGAGTTTTTCATTATAAACTCTGATATCGTAAGGAGAATTTCCGTTTAATTTAATTCCCGCGCCGGACAGCAGTTCAGAAACAATCTCTTTACTCCTAGACATGCGACCTCCCGTTGAAGAAGCGGAAAAGGTTTCCGTAGAAAACACGTCGCTTCAAAAAAAGGGCATAAGCTACGATTAGCAGAGTTGTTTTTTAACGACCGAAAAAGTATCTCCCAATTGTCAAATTTTAAATCGCGTTCAGCAAATATGGAATATCAGCTTGCAATATTACCATCACTTTTTAACTTGATGGACGCGACACCAAAAAGAGCGAATTTCAACCACTTGAAGGAAAATTCAAGTAAAGCGACATCATCGTTTCTAATCAAATCAATTTCGTTTATAGAAAGTTGAAATTTCGTCAGGAATGAAGTTTTAAAAATGAACTCACGAAATTTGGCCAGATTATAACAAGCCATTACAAACATTTGCAACTGCTGAGTTGAAAGTTGGGCTAATCCACGACGAAATCCCAGCATATACAATTCCATAAGTTGATCATTAAGCCGATTGTATTGTTCGATCTCCTGATCACAAATCCATTCATCTACCGCCCAGCGCCTGCTTTGCTCAAAACCCTTGCAATGAGGCTCTTTTACAAGAAAATAGAATTCTTCGTTGAGATTTGTTGACCGGCTTTTAGATGAGGCTCGTCCCAAAGGATAGATTCTGCACGCTCCAGGTCGATCTTCATATACTGTGCAGCCGTTTTCCGAAACAAAGGGGCATAGTCTTTCACCATCCATCCCCATTTTTAAGGAAAATTCTGGAAATCCATGCCTCGATCCTGCCTTTATTACCGTGTAATCATCGAGAAAATCAGATGGCGCCATGTCCAATCGTTTGCAAAGCCTCAACACATCATAAGGAGTTAAAGCAAGGTCCAGTTTTCTGCAACATTCAGTGAAACATGGCACTGTGGGGCCGCAGTGAAACTGGAAGCAATCATTTCTGGACATTCTATCGGAATTTTTCAGAGATGTTCTAGGGTCCCATCTGGCTGTTTGGTCCATTAAATATTCATCCTTTTCGTTTTCCTAAATTGTTTTTCCGGGTGGGTTGCCTGTCCTGTAGAAATTCAGCGAAAGCAAACAAAGATCTGAAAACCAGGTCAGCGCCCATAGGGTCGGGAAGCGGAGAAATTAGGACAGACCTTACTCCGGCGTTTCTACCGGCCTTCATGTCAGATTCAGAATCTCCAACCATAAAAGATGAATTGAGATCAATGTTAAGGTCTTTGGCCGCTTCCAGGATCATACCCGGAGATGGTTTCCTGCAATAACAATAGTCGGTTTTATCGTGAGGGCAATAATATAGACCATCGATCCGCAATCCGGCGTCTTTAAATAATGTTTTCATGAACTTATGTACAGCGTCGAGATCGTCAAAGGTCATCATTCCTCGTGCTATACCTCGCTGGTTCGTCACAACAACAATAGCAAAGCCAAGGTTGTGGAAAATCCCAACGGCTTCCAAAACTTCAGGTAAAAGCTCAAATTCAGCCGGACGACTGACATACTGATCCTCAGGAAGCTTTTTGTTTATTACTCCGTCTCGGTCCAGAAAAACAGCTTTCCTTTGGCCCCCTGGATTTTTCCGCTCACCAGAACTCATACTTTCCTCAATATTTCCAAACATGAATAATGTCAAATTATTATGTCTTATCATAGACCTACTGCTCAAAAGGTCAATGCTGAAAAGTGGGATGTCAAGAAGTCGTTTTTACTCTGGGGACGGTCGACTTTAATTACATGCAGAGCGTCTCTTTGAGTATATCTGGACTAAATAGAACGCTAAAACAGTAAGTTGGGTACGCGCGTTAGTGTAATTTATCTGATCACAATTAAATTCAATTTAGAGTTAAAAGTTATTAAATAACGGTTTAATTGAATTATAAAAGCAAACATAAATTATATAATAAATACAATAGACTATAAATTATATAGGCCACATATAAAGCCAGTTGGTTTTAAAGTGTTTAAAATTAAAATGAATATTTTTACAATACCAGTTCATAAATTACTTGACATGAGACGCTCTGCATGTAATTACGTGAATCCAGGACATTCAGTGAAGGAGGGAGGGCATGCTTACAATAAAGCGCCTGAAGGTATTGGTTTGTCAAATAATATGGGTTTTTGTCGCAACCACCGCTACGTGGGCTTACACTGGGCCGGATATATCCAGTCCTGGTGTGCAAGGAGATGCGCTGTCTGCTGATCCGACTTATCAAAGTCGGTCTGTTCCAGCGAAGCAATTCCCTGCCAAACCCAGAAGCGGATCATCCTATTCATCAACCGGGAGCGGACGAGGATACACCTATGCCACGCCCCCCGGTTACTACAGCGGGTACCGGCCGTCAGTATCTCCCGCTACCCCTGCGTGTGGTCCTCAAGGCTGTCCTGTGCCTGGAGTAGCGCCAGCTACACCTGCGCCATCCATGCCGGGAATGTTTGGCCTGTTTGCGCCTCAGGGGATGGGCTTGGGATCCTGCGGACAATTTTGCAGCCCTCAGGCGTTTGTGCCGCACATCGGTTGCAAGCAGTTTCAGGTAAGCGCGCAACTGTGGTATCCAACGCTTTATCGCAGTGATGTTATCTGGGGCACAAATGGGACGACTGGTGCTCCAGATCGGAAGAGCG
>JAMCYH010000230.1 GCA_023474025.1 Deltaproteobacteria bacterium | reverse complement strand
TTAGGAAGCTTGTCCGGATGTCCAATAAAAGACAGGACAGCTAAACTGCCACAGACCAACCTTTTGTTCCGTTTCATCAGAGATTTGTTTTTTCAGAAAACGACACCTCTCTTTTTTGCTTTTCCGGGGGACGCCCTTCCTTGAGAATATTAAGGTCTAGTAATAACCGGAGCGGACAGTTAAACTGATCCTGGTGATTGACTTGAACCTTTTGACTTATGACGTGAAACAGTTATCCTCAAAAACTTTCCAGGAGATTCGATGGAGCGTTTTAAAAACGGACAGACACGAGACCCCGTCAAAGAAATGCAGCGCAATTTGGAAGAATTTGGAAATCGGCTAAACAAATTCATCAGAGGTTGGGGATCCTTGACCATAATTGCAATCGCTCTCGGTCTTTACATAATTTCTGGCTTTTATGTTGTAGGTCCAGGAGAAAAGGCGGTTGAGCTACTTTTTGGCAAACAATACTCGATCACGGGACCGGGGCTACATTACAGACTTCCAAGACCTTTAATGGCTCAGATTGTGGTCGATGTCAGTAAAGTCAGGCGGGCTGAAATAGGTTATAGAAGCGATGGTTCCAGGACCCGATCTGTCCCTGCGGAATCGATGATGCTCACTGGTGATGAGAACCTCGTCGATGTCCAATTATCGATCCAGTACATTGTCAATGACCCTGTAAAATTTCTATTTGGAACCGAAAATCCTGAAAACACTCTCCGGACTTCTGCAGAAGTCGCTTTACGAGGCGCTGTTTCCGAAAATACATTGGATTACACGATGGCCAAGGGAAGAGCAGATGTTCAGAAAAGCGTTGAAATTCGTCTTCAGAAATTGCTGAACAGCTATGAAACCGGACTCCAGGTAACTCAGGCCCGCTTATTGGCCGTAGATCCTCCATCAGAGGTCAAGGAGGCTTTCCAAGACGTAGTTAGAGCCTCGGAAGATAGGGAACGTCTCATAAAGGAGGCAGATGGTTACTCAGAGAACCTTGTCCTCAAAGCCAGAGGAGAAGCTCAAGAGTCGATTCGTCAGGCTGAAGCTTACAAGGTTCAAAGGGTTATCAAAGCCCAAGGTGACGCGAAACGTTTTTCGCTTCTTCTTGATGAATATGTTAAGGCCCCTGATGTGACTAGAGAAAGGCTATACTTCGAATCTGTTGACAAGTTCTTAGTTCCTGCTCGAAAGCTTGTCGTTGAGGCCCCAGGATCCAAAATCATTCAAATGCTTAACCTCCCTGACTTGACTAAAACTCTCGAGGCCCCGTCCGTAGCAGGCCCGGATTCGGCAAAGCTTCATGAGCGGAAAGGTCAATGAACACTATGTTAAAATCAGCTTCTATATTGATATTGATTGCGTTTGCCGCCCTTCAGTCGCTGTTTCTGGTCCAGCAATGGGAACAATGTGTCGTTCTGCAATTCGGGAAGCCTGTAAGAATCATCAATGAACCCGGGCTGTACTTCAAAATACCTTTCATTCAGGACGCAATTCTTTTAGAGAAGCGGATTCTAGGAACCGAGGCTAAACCAGCCGAATACATCACTCTTGATAAAAAACGTTTGACAGTTGATACAGTCTCCAGGTGGAAAGTGGAAGAGCCTTTGACGTTTTTTCAAACTGTTAGGGATTATTCAGGGGCGTCCGCTCGACTAAACGACATTATCGTTGCCCATTTGAGCCAGGAAATCGCCAATCATTATTTCAAGGACTTTATTGGGGTAGAACGTGAAAATCTTATGACTCAGGTGACCAGTGCAACCGAAGAACAGGCGCGTCGATTTGGAATCAAGGTTATAGACGTCCGGGTCAAGAGGGTTGATTTACCTGAAGACGTTCAGAACAGTGTTTTCGCACGAATGAAGGTGGAAAGGGAAACTATAGCCAAGCGATATAGGGCTGAGGGTGATGAACAGGCACGGCAGATCAAAGCAGATGCTGATAAGCAGAACAAAATAATTCTAGCGGAAGCATATCGACAGTCACAATCACTCAAAGGAGAGGGGGACGCGGAATCCGCAAAAATTTATTCTGACGCATACGGCAAAAATATCGATTTTTTCCGGTTTATTAGAAGTATGGATTCTTACAAAAGGATTTTTAGTCGAGACACTACCTTCATTTTGGGATTGAACTCACCCCTACTTCGTTTTGTTGAGTCACCGTATGGAGGCAAAAGCGCCGGTCTCACGCCTGACAGCGCAATTGGTCCAAAGAAGTGAAATTTGTCAACTCATTTATCACATTGACAATTTCCATAATTGGGATTAGCTATTGTATGTTAATAGTAGCTGTTTTTGGGAAACCGCTCGTCTACATGCAATACGTCAGATGTCGTAAATTTAACTCAATTATTAACTTTTTATCATCCGATACCTTAAAAGGATAGTTAAAGAAATGAAAGCTTTATTAGTATATCCGTCTATTCCTGACACTTTCTGGAATTTTAAACATATTCTAAAGTTTATAAGAAAACGCGCTGCTCATGTGCCGTTGGGGCTTTTGACTTTTGCGGCAATGCTACCTGAAGATTGGTCTTTACGGCTCATTGACATGAATGTGGAACCGCTTACAGACGATGACATCCAATGGGCGGACACGATCTTCATTGGAGCCATGGTGGTACAGAAAGAGTCAGTCAGAGAAGTCATCAAGCTGGCCAAGCAATTTGGTAAGCCACTGGTCGCAGGCGGTCCGCTTTTTTCCAGCACTCCAGAAGAGTTCGACGAAATTGATACACAAATTTTAAATGAGGCTGAGATCACATTTCCACTATACCTTCAGGATCTTAGAGCAGGGTCAGTCAAAAGGATTTACACGACCGAAGAAAAGCCTGACATAACCAAAACTCCTTTGCCAAAATGGGACCTGATCAACATGGATTACTACGCTTCCATGTCTATTCAGTATTCGAGAGGTTGTCCATTTGACTGTGAATTCTGTGACATTGTTAAACTCAATGGACGTAAACCTCGTGTAAAATCATGTGATCAGATGTTGCATGAATTTGAGGCGTTGTACCAAAGAGGATGGAGAGGCCGTTGCTTTATTGTCGATGACAATTTTATCGGGAACAAATCCAAAGTTAAATCCCTATTACACGAACTCACAAAATGGCAGGAGCAGAGGGACTACCCTTTCTCTCTTTTTACAGAAGCTTCTGTAAACCTTGCGGAAGACCAGGAACTCATGTCGCTGATGACCGCTGCTGGATTTGATTCAGTTTTTCTAGGAGATCTAACTCCGGCCGAAGAATGTTTGGCCGAATGCGGAAAGCGGCAAAACCAGAGTATAGACCTCGTAGAGGCTGTTAAAACCATTCAAAGGAACGGCATGGAAGTTATGGGAGGCTTTATAATAGGCTTCGACAATGATCCACCAAATATATTTGAACGCCAGATCAAGTTTATTCAGAGCAGCGGAGTGGTCAAGGCGATGATTGGTCTGCTTAACGCCATTCCAGGCACCAGATTATACCAGAGGCTACAGGAGGAAGGGCGGCTTTTGGCCGATTGTACCGGTGACAACTGCGATGGTTCACTGAACTTTATTCCCAAGAAGATGGACGCTGAAACCATACGGGCTGGATATCAGGCTGTCCTAAATCATATTTATTCTCCCAAGGAATACTACAAGAGAGTGCTAGAATTCTTGAAAGAATATAAGCCTATACGACCCAAGAGAATAGACAGACTTGAAATCAGGGCTTTTTTGTCTTCTATCCTCTATCTGGGAATACTGGACAAAGGTAAATTTTACTACTGGAAGCTTTTGATGAACGCCCTAATGTTTCATAGAAAGGCTTTCGGAGAGGCTGTTTCAAGCGCTCTATTTGGATATCATTTTCGCAAATTGCTTAGCAAATAAATCCGGACTCGGTTCAGGCCAGGATTACCGCTTCCAGGAAAGCACATCCCTGGCCTTTTCTTATTGTATCTGCTTCCGCATTAACAAACAGATCTTGGGACATCCTGTGGAACACTTCGCCATCAAGACGCATCCGCCACAAGCCATCAGTCCCTAGTTTAGGTGGATCATTTATAAACATGATTTTGTTGAAGCCGCGGGAACGAATCGACAAATAGGCGCCTTTTATCTGTATGGTCGCATCCTGAACAAAAATCAGATTACTTCGGAAATCAGCTTTTCCATCGCTCAGGTTTTGAGTTAGTTGACACTACCCTCTGATATACGTTTTCAAACTGGAACAAAATTTCGCCGCCCCACACAAGAATTGCGCCAACAATGGTCAAAAAAATTAAAGTCTTGTAGGCCCTCATCCCAATTTCATTATCCGGCGCCACAAATATGGCCGAAAATATGGTTTCTATCAACAAACAGTGAAACCGGCTCAAAAAGAAGCCCGACGGACTCACTAAAAGGGTATGGCTCCAAATAAGGAGGATACGGACTTCCGTCGGGCGATTACATGACTAGCTGTTTAAGCTTATATTACGACCAAAAACCTGTCAAGCAATAAATGCTAATATTTCGATTACCTACAAATTCTATAGGCAGTTACGGTCCCAATTATTTCAATTATACAAATAGTTACTGGATATTTATGATTTGATTTGATAGAAATTGTTGCTGGCGGTTCAGTTTTCGGAGGTGGCAGAAAGTTGAAAGAAGATCCAATAATCCTTAAAACTTCGCGAGAAATTGAATTACTTAGACAGGCTAATACAATTGTCGCCAGAATCCTGCAAAGACTCAGCCAGGTTATCGCCCCCGGGGTAACCACGGGCGAACTGGATAAAATCGCATGCTCCATGATCAGGGAAGCTGGAGCAAAACCGGCTTTTAAAGGCTACCGAATGAGTAACAGAAAACCTTATCCGGCATGCATTTGCTCTTCGGTAAACGAACAGGTCGTTCACGGCATTCCAGGATCAAGAGTACTGCGGGACGGAGATATTGTCGGTGTCGATGTCGGTGTAGTCTATAAAGGTTTCGTAGGTGACGCGGCCCGGACATATGCGGTAGGATCAATATCGGATGAAGCCAGACGTCTTTTAACCGTAACGGAAGAATCATTGTACAGGGGAATTGACCAGGCTAGGGTTGGTAACCGTCTTCAAGATATATCCGCCGCAGTCCAGCAACACGTGGAGTCCAACGGCTTCTCCGTTGTCAGGGATTTTGTCGGTCACGGCGTAGGACGGAGAATGCACGAACCGCCCCAGATACCCAACTATACCGGAGTTGGAACCAACCCTCGCCTACTGGCCGGCATGACTTTAGCCCTAGAACCCATGGTCAACCAGGGATCATGGCGAGTTCAGCTCCTCGCCGATGAATGGACCGCTGTGACGGCGGATATATCTTGAAGACGGTTACCAAC
>JAMCYH010000084.1 GCA_023474025.1 Deltaproteobacteria bacterium | reverse complement strand
ATTCCGTTGTTTTCAATATAAGGTTCGGTTCGATTCCACAATAAGCCGCTAAATCCTCAAAGGAATATTTCCGAGACAATTTCTCCAGTTCCTCATCCTGCCGTTTCAGGGAACCGCCATGTCTTTCGAAAAGGGCCTTTGCTATTGCTAGCGCCAGTTTGTCATCAGTTCCTGGAACAATGGGGAGCCAGTGATCAGCCTTCGAAGATGAAGTAGAAACTCTTGGATCAACCACTATCCAGGACATACACGGTGACTTGAGGCGGGCATTGGCTATTTGACGAGCGATCGATACCAACGGCTCCCCGGAATCCAAAGGTGTTGATCCGAAATTGATCAAAAAAGCCGCATTTCGGTAATCAGCGTCCAAGCGTCCATATCCAGGGCCAAAAACCGATTCTGCCACCACGCGGGCTTCATCATTTAAAACGATTTCGTCAGTTCGAGCGAGAATAGCCTTGGGAAACGCTGAGACAAAACGTTCCAGGAAAACTAGAGAGCCCCAATCGATTCTACCAGCCAGAAATGTAAAACCTGATCCGGCAGCTTTTAAATTCCTGAAACCCTTGACATTGCCATCTCCAAAAAGATTGCCTCCTTCGGTGATTTCCTTGATGACCTGCTCCCAAGAGATGGCTTTCCATTTTTTCGAGCCTCTAGGCCCAATACGCTTAAGCGGCTTAAGTATTCTAAAAGGATCGTAAAGCGTTTGGATACCGCTAGATCCAACGGCGCATACGGAAGCTCCAACTTTAGCCGCATTGCTCAACGGTGTGTCAAATGGCAAAGGGTCTTCTTTAGAAATGGGGTGGTAAGGATTCCCACCTATTTTCGTTAAAACTCCTTGAGCTATTCTGCAACTGATGCCGCAATTTCCAGAACACAGAGCGCAAATTGAATATCTGTTATCTACCCCGAACATGGTCTCAATGGGATCGACTGCAGGCGCTCCTTTTATATACTCTGGGACATCCGCCTGTTTTTCAAAAAAGGAACACCCTGCGAACAGCGATGCTCCTCCCATCAAGGAAGCGATTCTTATAAAATCTCTACGTGTTATTTTTGCCATAATTACTTACGAGGCAGCCTCTAACTCAAGGGAATATCAAAACCAATGAAAACAACGGAATATCGCATCAGAAAAACACCGCAAATTATCAATATTGACGCCAGAGACAACCACATCCTGTGTTTGCCCGTCCTGGGATAAACCAGAATGGCCAAAGGAACAAGCATGCCGCATACAATTTCTCCCCACAAATAGAATTTCTCGTGAAGCGCCAACAGTATGGAGGCATGCCCGTCAGCGTTAGACACGAGAAGTGTCAACCAGAAGCTAGCTGTCCAGAAAAGGTCTGTAAGCAATATTCCTATCATCATAAGCCGAAGGCTTTTATACAAATCTACGTCCAGTTTTTCTGTCCGGAAACGATCCATCAATTGTGCAACTATTACGAGGAGAGCTATTCCGGACAAAAGCGCGGAAGTGAGAAAAAATCCGGGCATTAAAGCCGAATGCCACCAGGCCCTGGCTCTAACCAGCGCAAACGCAAATCCTGTATACGCATGAACGAAAATAGCCAGAGGGACGGTCATTGTCCCCAAGATTTTAGTAACACGGTCATTTTTGACAAAAATAAAATATATATAAACCAGGTTGGCTATTGGATACAGAGTCAACAGCCAGGACCCATATGAAAGAGCGGAGGTAGAGTTAAAATATTCTGGAACCAACGTATGCCAAAACCGCAATGGTTGCTGCAAGTCCAGGATCAAACAGGCAGGAGCGAGTAAAAGCAAAAAAAATGAAATAATGGCAGCAGGCAAGGCCATTGGTTTGAAACGTTTGATACCAAAGACCGTTGAAAGGGTTGACAGAATGAATGAACCAGCGCTCAAACCAGTAAAGTAAAAATATAGCGGAATAAAAACTTTCCAGGGAACCTGGTGAGGGACGTTATAAAGAACAGTAGCTTCCATTTGCCTTTTCTATTCCTGTTTTGTCCAATAGGACGCACTCGGGCTAGGGATACTTTTCTTATAATTAATGATTGCTGCTTCAAAATCTTCAGAAAAAGAAATCCTTCCTTGTAAGGAATGCTCCGCTTGAATGTAATAAACCTTTGGTCTTGTGCCCAGTTCGGATTTTAGCACTGACGTTGGAGTAGTTGCCAGGACCCTTGAGATTTCAGAAGCAGGGTCATCTATGTCTCCAAATATTAATGCTCTCGACAGACAGGCCTCTACGCACGCCGGTGTCAATCCATTATCAATACGGGTTGCGCAAAAATCACACTTGTCAGCGGTATGTCTGATTGGATTAAAAAATCTGGCGTCATAAGGACAAGCGGCAATGCACATACCGCAACCAATGCATTTGCCATAGTACATCACTACAACGCCATCTTCAGGTCTTCTAACAGTAGCCTGAACCGGGCAAACCTGTACGCAAGGCGGCGAATCGCACTGATTGCAAAGTCGTCTCAAAAACATATTGGTGACATTAGGAAAAGATCCCTTTTGAATACCTTTCACCCACGATCGCCAATATCCCAGAGGAACGTTGTTTTCACTTTTACAAGCCACGGTGCAGCTGTGACATCCAATGCAACGTCTCTGATCAACAATCATTCCCCATCGTTTGGTTTTGCTGTCAGGCTTTGCAACTGGGTCAGCCTTCTGTTCCGAAGTCAGCTGAGTTGTTCCATTTACCTGTGTGCTATTTTGCATTTCAGTTTGAGTCATAAGTTTATTCAGTCAGTCGTTGCAACGACAATTTATTTAGTTTTGTGGCAACCAAGGCACTCAAAGCGACTAAACGATTCCTTTCCGTCATGACATGAACCGGTTGCGCAAGTAGCGCAAGCTCTCGGGACTTCGTAGTCAACTCTCGCCTCTTCATCCTCTGTGATTGTCCCGGGGACAAAAAGAGTGGAGGCCTTTTTCCCAATGTGAGTCTTGATTGGTGGAGAGTCCTTCAGGGCTCTTAAAACATAAGTGCCGAAATGTTGTGAGGCGAACAGACCCTCATGACAGGTTTTACAGTCTTTGTACTTTCCATTTTTAAACCACATATGGGTATAGTGCCTGAACTCAACAGGTCCTGGTGAACCAGGAGCAGAAAACGAAATGTTGCCTCCTCCAAAAACGCTGGAAAGCGTTAATATTGCGAATAACGCTCCAACTCCAACTACCAGGGCCAATATGACACCACAAAATAGAGCCTGCTTTCGCCAATAAGGTCTTTGGTCCTTGAGGTTGGCGAAGTAATTCAAAAGAACTGAAAAAAAGCCTGATTTTGTGGATGAGTATGAAGTCATGAAAAATCTATCTCAAAGATCCAACATAAGTCGTCGTCCATTGTCGTTTTTTAACTTCAGGGTTCGCATAATCGGGTAAGACCATCGGAGAGACCCTTTCAGTGACTATGCCGGCGCTTTCCATCTCTTTATGATACTGGCGCACATGCTCAACGCTAAGTTTACCAATATCGCTTCTCTGGTTAACAAATTTACCCGCAGATTCACCGGCCAAGCGTCCAAATACAGTTATATCCAAAAGCGAATTACCCATTAGACGATTCGCTCCGTGGACTCCACCACCTACTTCTCCAGCTACAAAAAAACCTGGAATATTAGTGGAACCATCTGACTGGTATTCGAGTCCACCATTTTGGTAATGGAGTGTCGGGTAAATCAGCATGGGAAGTTTTGAAATGTCGATCCCATAGCGTTTGAAAAGAATAAACTTGGCTGGGAATTCCCGTTCAACTGTTCCGGTTCCCTCCAACAGGTCAATCATTGGAGAATCGAGCCAAACTCCATATTTATCTTTTTGACCAGGTACTGGAACACCTTTTCCAACCTTTTCACATTCCCTGATAATGCTGGCTGATTCAATATCACGAGGCTCCCGCTCAAAAACGAATTGTTCGCCGTCAATATTTACAAGATTAGCTCCAGCCCCTCGTACTTTTTCGGTGATTAACAATCCTTCAGCCTGTTCCGGGAATACCGCGCCAGTTGGATGGTATTGAGTGGCGTGCAAAAACCGGACTCCTATTCCCATGCGGTATCCCATGACCAACCCATCACCAGTCGCTCCATAATGATTGGTAGTCATAAAATTTCGCATATGAAGACGGCCCGAGCCCCCCGTCGCCATAACTACCGCTTTTGATTTTACAAGAAAATATTCTTCTGTTTCGAGGTTATAGAGCACGGCGCCAGAACAAAAACCTTTCTCATCGAGAAGTAACTCAACCGCCGGCGAGAATTCCAAAACGCCAATATTCTTGATCCTGTTCCTGGCTTCGTCTCGGAGAGTTCTCATGATTTCCGCGCCGGTCATGTCTCCGGCGTAATGCATTCTCTTGCGACATGTGCCCGCTCCGTGAAGCGTGAACATCTTACCGTCCGGCCACTTATTGAACATACAACCCAGGCTTTCGAGCCAGCCTATTGTCTTAGGGGCTTCCGTCACCATGGTCTTTACCAGCAATGGGTCGTTTTCGAAATGACCACCACCCATCACATCCAAATAATGATAATACGGAGAATCTTTCCAGCTTTTAGTAGCGGCCTGAATACCACCTTCCGCCATCATGGTGTTCGCGTCACCATGTCTGAGCTTGGTCGCTATGATCACTTTGGCGCCAGCTTGCTCGGCCACTAGGGCAGCCGCCGTTCCAGCTCCACCACCACCGATTACAAGGACATCAGTTTCATAATGGACTTCGTTCAGGTCAATTTTATCGGGATCTATGCGACTTCTGGCTTCAAATTGATCGGCTATTTCCTGTGATACCGAGTAACCTTTACTCGGGCCAATCTTGAGTTCGCGAAGAGCGCCTGCCCGGTAATCTGGATGATATTTCTCCAGCCTAACCTTTCTTTCATCCAATGTTAAGGCTCGAAATTCTTCACCGGCTTTCTTGCGAGCCACTCTAATTGGTCTGGTTTTTTCCACCTTTTTTATAAGTTCCAGTAAGTCAGCAGTATATGCCATGGTCGTCTCCACCCAAGAGCTGAGTATTTCATACATCAACAGAGAAGATTGCAGTCGGTTTTACCGTATCTCACAGATAGTCCTTTTTGTCCGGGGTCCATTCTTCCGGAGCCGTGTGAGGTTCCATCTGTCGTTCCACATACAATTTTCTGAGTGTTTCAATGTCAGACTTGACCAGTTTGTTCAACGGTTCTTCGTATCGACCAGAATTGACCCGCTCAATCATCTCGCCAACATGTTTAGCCTTGGGCTTGATATGTTTGCCCGTTATTCGTCGGCACATTATACCGATGTTGTATTGGCCCAGCTCAGCGGGACAACGAGCTGCGCAAATACCACACATTACACAAGACATTGAAATTTCAGCGGCCTGCTCAATATCACCGCGAAGAGCGGCGGAAATATATTCCATCACGGGGATTTCCATCGGGCATGATTTTGTGCAGGTATTGCATCCCATACATTTGGCCAGTTCTGGGTAATATTTCAGAATTGTTTGAGCGTCAGGTTCTAATTCATCGAGGTTGTACACGGCCCGATTGGCAGGAAAGAAAGGTATCATTGTAAGGTACATGTTTGGCTGAACTACAGTCTGGCATGCCAGGCCGACGCTTATTTTAGCGCTTCCGGGTAGTCTGTAAACGGTAGCGCAAGCCCCACATATACCACCTCGACAACCGCAGCCTCTTATAAGTTGATAACCGGCGTATTCAAAGGCTTTTTGAATTGTCAAAGTGCTAGGCACATCATATTTCTTACCCATTATAAAGATTGGGATTAAATCGGTACGAACAGAGGCCTCATTCAAGGTATCATTCTGTTCTGTAAATTGTTGAGCCACCGGAGACATCTTTCAAATCCTTTCTAAATGCTTAGACTGGACTCATGTAAATCATCGAGCGATAAAAACGCCTATTACAATTCCGATTATCAAAGCGATCAAACCCATAAAATAATTGTCAAAGGCTTTAATTCTCGGCGCTGGTTGAATAGTTTCAGGGACCACCTCGTCAACGATGTAGTCCTTATAGGCGGTATCCACTTGCGGGCACGCCAAAACGCAGGAGTAACATTGCTCACAATCTTCTCCTACACATGACTCAAGAGCGAATGAAGTCCGTTGAGCGGTTTTGTCAAAACGTTTTGGGTCCTTCCGTAATACCGGACACGAATCAACGCAATTTCCGCAAGCAAGGCATGCTTTGTCACCCGTAACGTCAGAATCCGGATCAGGTATATAAAGCCTGTGATAAGGCTCCATCCCCTTTGAAAGCAGCCGGAAACGAGCCACCGGGGGTTCCTTGGTATTAAGGATCATATTTGCGACGTCACGGTTAATGCTGTCTTTGGATTTATCTTTTACTGTTGGCATCTCCGCCACTCCAATTCATTTTGGAATTGGGAAAATTAAGTTCCAACCGATTTCCCGGCAGGGCATAGTTCTGTCCCACATTTTCTAAACTCAAATCCGACTTTGTATCATCCTTGGATAGACACCTGGACAAAACAAATTCCTCGGAGGCTTCTGAAACCACATTCTTGTTGTCGCGCTGTTTAAGGTAACGGTCAAAATAGTCCTGAGTCATCCTTGGATGACATTTTAGGCAATTTTTATAATCAGAGCCTTCTCGACAATCCGCAAGAAATATCCTGGTCTTATAATGGATTTTACCATTGTGACATCGTCTGCAAGATTTTTCGGTCGGCATAGCCACCATCCATCTAGGATTTTTGGAGAGGGAATTCCAGGCTTTCTGAGTGGCATCCATAAATTGGGCTTTACTCAATGGTAACAATCGGTCGTGCTGATAGTAATGTGAAGCGAAAGAATGACAGGAGTCACAAGCCAGATGATTAACCTCTGCGTAATTGACCCCTTTATCCGCCTTGCTGTCGTTTTTATCCTTGAAGCGTTCATGACATTTTGAGCAAGTGTCATCACGGGTGACTACATGCTTTCGATGATCCATTACCAGGCCTATTTCTTTGAGGCCTTTGGGCAAGTCTTTCAGGTAGACCGCTTTTCTGTAAATAGCCGCGTAGTGGCAATATTGGCAATTCTCGCTCGGTATTCTCGTTTCGCGAAATAATCCAGTGGTCTGGTTTTGCCTCGGATCGATCTGAGGAACTAAATATGTTATGGCGTGTAGCAGCGCCCGCCCTCTTGACAATATGGAATTTTGCGGGCTCCCATAAATGTGGCAATCTGCACAAGCTATCAGTTCATGTGAAAACCCTTTATTTTGAATTTTCAATTGATGCGCCATCCAGTCGACGTAGTTTGCCTGGCGTTGATGACAAGCTTTACATGTAAAACTTCTAATCGACACCTCTCCTGACCCGTAAAGGATAAAAACGACAGCAAGACCAACAAAAAGGTATCCATAACCACCACGCATCACGCGGTATCTCTCTTGTTCTCGGTCGATGTTGACCGTTTCTGTTCTTTCGCAGCCTGAAACGCCGCCGAAATAACTAATGGACCAGAATTTCCTATCGGACATTTAGCCGCGCAACGACCACAACCAACGCAATATTTAGATAACTCCATGACTCGTTCATAATTTCCGAGCCTTGTTAATAGCACGAGCCCCATCGGCATCTGAACGCCTTCCACCTCTTTGACAGGGCATACTCCGACACAAGATGCGCAATTGTAACAGTTTATTGAACGTCCCGTGCCAGGGATGAGCATTGACTGGAAAGCATATTCAAATACCATGAAGACCGCGAACAATATCGCAAGAGCATTCAGTGTAACCCTATCGGGCGCTTTGCCAATGAAACATTCCAGAAATAATCTGGAGAACCAGTTATACTGGGGGAACGCTGGAATCCCTTTTGACAAGGCGTCCTGTATGGCGTTCACGTACCCGGTCAGGGTTTCCTGGGCGCCTCTAAGCATCTCTGGTTGCCCAGGCACGAAAAGACGCCCTTCCTCAAGCAACTGCTTCTTGAAAAGTCTTATCTGATTGTCCAGCACAGAAATTAAATCCGGATAATCCAGGGTTTTCAAATCTACAATCCGGTGGTTTTTAACTTGCACTTCCAATTTGATGGGACCACGATATCCTTGTCCTACGCCGGAATATTTGCCATCCGGAACCTGAAGGATCCCGTTGCCCCAAGGACTCATGCCGAGTCGCAACTCATCAATGTTCGAAACGTTGATGAACGCCGCAATATATCCGATGACCAAAAAGACAACGAAGACGGTAAGATACAAAAACTTAGAATCTTGTTTGAAACGATATTCCCGCCACCAAATAATACCTAAGGATAGAATCACTGCAATCAACAGAATGAAACGACTTGATGGAAACAATGACGCCACGACGATCGCGTACACCACCAACCGAACGCCTCTAGTCCTTAGAGCGTTCCAAAAGAAATTTAACG
Organism: Deltaproteobacteria bacterium; assembly: GCA_023474025.1. GTDB lineage: Bacteria > Desulfobacterota > Desulfomonilia > Desulfomonilales > Desulfomonilaceae > CAJBEZ01. The sequence continues at coordinate 15,856 of JAMCYH010000084.1, read as the reverse complement.
GGTCATGCGATAGCTCTGACAACGTCATCGATAAATTCCTTGCCGACAAGACCCTGTTCGAGGACCCTGGTTAAAGATTCTTTGGGCACGATTCCAGCAACAATCGCTCGTCTGGTTTCGTGCTGCATTACTTCGAACATTTTCGGAAGAGGGAGATACTGAACACAGTAACTTTGGCAATTACCGCACCTGATACATTTGAGTCCACCATTACGAATAAATCGGTCATAATCCAAAACCCGACCGGCCACAACAAGTTCAGCCTGCAGTGATATCCCTACCGGACACCGATCCTGGGTCGCATAACAGGCTCTGCATTCATAACAATAAATTGTAGCCGGATTGCCTCTAAGTATGGGCTTGATCACAGTGGCCAGTAGCGCTGAGACAATGCCAAACAACGCCACTCTATCCAGATTGAGAGTCCAGCCCCTGTCCTTCAGATTGCTGAAAAATTGATACCTGTGAATACCCGGAAGTATTAAAGGTTGACTCGAATCCGATCGTTTTTCGCCTATTCTAGGTCTTTCAGGGTCAGACATCCAGATTACCAGCTTAATCAAATTAGCGATTAAATTAATGTGGCAGCATAGCCGACATTAGTAAACCAGCTATAAGCCCACCCAAAGCGCCCTGAAAAAGCTCTTTAGGTGAATTCATTTCCAGTGCCCAGGCGATAATCAACCCGGACAGAATTCCTACAAACGCGAATATGATCCAAAGTAACACTTAAAGAAACTCACTCTCCAAAAATATCGTCTGTTGACAAGAGGGCAAACTCGCCTCCTCGCTCCTCTCAAAAACGCCACGCCGGATGATCATGTCGTTGGCCCCGAAAGAGTCGCAGTAAGCCTTTTGGACAACACTTTAGGCACCATTACTCCAATGAGGAAGGCAGCTATTATACCACCTAAAATCCCCTGAAGGATTTTGGTGATTTCCGTTTCAAATAGGGCAAACGCCAAAATTCCACCCCCAAATCCACCACTCAGCAAGAACCCTATTAATTGAATGAAAAAATTCCGGGAGCTTTTGGGGTTAAAAAGTTTAGATCCCAAGAATATGAAGACAACGTTAACGCCGGCTATAACCAATGCGAACGCGCCTATCATGTATATATTTCTTACAAATTCTGGATCCGATGGTTGGAATACGGACAAATTCAAGAATTTCATAAAGATAGCGGCCATCGGAGCCATAATCGCCATTGAAGCGAACGTATAGGCTCCTTTAATGAAACCGGTTTCAGCTCTCATGGTCCCTTCGCCCATCATACCTCCACCACCAAGAGGAGATGGACCACATGATGTTGTCGCGTTAATAATATACGCAGCCATGACAATCGCCAGTTGTGACCAACTTAGAAAGTTGAATTGAGCCGGACCAAAAAGATAGAGCGTCGGCACCAACGCCGCTGTCAATATTCGGGCGCATGACAATGGTAGAATTGTTTGAAACTGAACAAAAATTGCCAGCATCCCTGCTACGCCAAGCGCCTTTATCGAAACCAGACTGTTTAATATAGAGGCTAACGCCTTGAATCCTCCAGTTGCCGCCAATGCTCCAGCAGCCAGGAAACCCGCGGCCATTGCTGTTACGGGTAAGAGAATGATACCCTCGAGCAGATCGTTCAGGCGAATGCGGCACACAACAATCATAAGCAAAGCGCCTGCTACAAGAACTGACTGGACCGGCATTTTACCCAACGGCTGAAATATGGCGATCAACAGAGATATGACAAATATCGCGAGAGCGATGAAGCCTTGAATTGGGGGCTTTATTTTGACTTCAGAACCTCTTTTTGTTTCAAAACCTGGAGGAGCTTCTCGGAGTGAAACATCATTTGGATAAATCTTCTGACTTACGAATTTGAGAAACAAAGCTACTATCGCCGTCCCGAGCATTAACGCAAATGCTTGGGGAGCCCTCAAAATACCATCAGAAGCGGTAGGAAAAAAACTCCCCAAAAAACCTTCGGCGATCTGACCTACACCACCAATGGGTGATGGTCCACACGAACCCATTGAATTCCTGGTGAAAGCGCCTATCAAAACTATAAGTTGAGATTTGGAAAGAATCCCGAGACCACCTTCAAAGCCAAAAGTAAAAAGTAAAGGTAACAACGCAGCCGCCAGGATTCTACCGCACGGCAACGATGAGATCACAGGTAGATTTATGAGTATGACTAGAGTGCCGACCAGACCGATCGGACTGCGCCTCAAATATCCGAGGAGAGCTTTAAGGGCCTCGAAACCACCAGACGCTTTAAGACCTCCAGCAAGAAACAGTCCAGTCAGTAACGCCGTTATTGGGTGCAGGATGATACCGCCGAGGAACTCATTAGGAAGCAGAACGACCGAATCCCATCCATAAGCTATATACCGGAAGAATCCCCCTATAATCAGACATAACACTGTGGATAACACGAGCACAGTCTGTACCGGAGTTCTGATATAGCCGAATAATGTCAGCAACATTAACCCGAGGAAAATTCCTAAAGTTATATATCCCAAAAACTCCAAAAAAAACTCCTGCGTGACCCGTTACAAAAGACCGGCAAACCTAAACTATCGAAGCAAAGTATTTAACCGCAACGTTGAGTATCTTCGGAAAATGAGCACAATTTCTTTGTATGAAACCATACCGGATCAACCACATAACCATCAGAACCTTTGAAAACCCTAACCTCAGATCCAATATCCATTCTTGCAATACACGCGGCGCACTGGGTTAGTTTGGCTTTTACTTCCCGCCCTGATCTTAACCTGACGACAACAGTCTTGGTTTCCCCAAAGAAATTTTCTAGCCCGGGGTTATCAACTGATACGATGAAACCTCTGGCAGACCTCACTGCCCTGTATATTTCAGCCAGAATAAATACGCCAACCAGAAAAACCAATGTAACTTGTTCCATTGTCATTTATAAGTCGTCCAAAAAATGCAACGTCAATTTGCCGAAAGCTTGACAATCATGCCTTTCCCCGAATCAGCTACGAAAAGAGCGCTATCTTTCTGCACGACAGATGTAGGTGTTTGAAATAGGGGAGTTCCAGATTCATCAAGTTCCCATATTTTCAAAAGCTTTCCACTTTCATCAAACTTCTGAATTCTCCGGTTTCCGGTATCCGCGACTATTAAAGATCCGGAAGGATCCAAAATCATTCCCTGTGGAGCGTTAAGCAAGCCCGGCTCTTTTCCCTCACCACCGAAACTACTTCTAAATTTGCCGTCTTTATCAAAAATCTTGATTAGGCCATGCTTGCTATCCAATACCCAGATTGCTTCATCAGAACCGAATTGACAGGCCGTAGGAAGTCTGAATTGATCATTCTTGTCACCAAGTTCACCTATAACTGAAATCAACTTGAACGACTGAAAAATCTGGATCCGGTGATTTCTGGTATCTGCAACCAACATCCTGTCTCTTGGGCCTACGCATATGCCCTGAGGCGTGGCGAACAATCCGCCGATTGACCCTATAGCGCCAACAATTTTATAAAGTTTTCCCGAGGGTTCGAAAATTTGAATCCTGCAGTTGTTTGAATCAACGATATAAACAAGATTATTTGAATCTGTAATAATCCCTTTAGGGTAATTAAAAGAACCGGGAGCTGAACCTGGAATTCCGAATGAATCCAGTGGTTGAAGAGAATCATTTAACCGAAATACACGATAGAGAGACAAGTCCGTAACAAAAAGAAATCCTCTTGAATCGAAACACAAACCAAAAGGCGTCCTGATAACGTTTTTTTGCGCCTCAAAATAAGGTACGACTGAAGTTAGCTTTTTGGAAACCGCGTTTGACTTTCTGCACGGAAGGAAAGAGAGAGCGCCGGCTATTCCTATTGATTTTATAAAATCACGCCGATTCATGGCGTTATAAAACTCCCTAATTCCCAATGGCGCTACAAAGTAGCTATCCATTACCCCCTGGAATCAACTTTCTTATGTGGCTAAATTTTCAGTATAACAATGCCCGAATATGCCAATTACGAACATTCAATATGTAATCCTTTAAATTCGCTTCGTCAATTTAAAACCTGCTTGTGAGAGAGACCTTTTTCATTATTCACAATATTAGGCGAAACGAAAGATTTCCTCCAACGCTGCTCGGTCACTTCTAAAAATTGCAGCGGGCGCGCCGGGCTTGGCGTAGCCAATAGCTATCCCTATAACAATTTTCTTGTTCCTAGGAATATCCAGTACCCCCCTGACTATGTCGGGAAAATGCATGGAAGCCGCCAGGTATATAGTGCCCAAGCCATGCATCAAGGCCGAGTAACAAATTGTGGTTCCAATTGACCCGATATCAAGACATGAATAAGGCTCATTCAATTCGCCATCTACAACCAGATAAATTACGCAAGGCGCTCCAAAAAACCTGTACATATTTAGATAGTGATTTATTCTAGCTTGTTTATCATCCCGTTCGATGCCCATGAAAGTAAGCAGATTTTTACCTAAATTCATGTATCGTTCTTTGTAAACACCAGCGAAGTTGACAGGCATATTGATACTTGGCCGGGGGGAAGCGCCTTTTTGTCCTTCTTCTTCAAAAGCGTCAGCGAGTTGCTTGGCCTTGATACCGTCTGCAACCACGATTTCCCATGGTTGCGTGTTTCCCCATGATGGCGCCCATCGAGCTAAATCAACTATTTTGGAAATGGTTTCTCTTGGCACAGGGTCTGGAAGAAAGGCCCTCACGCTTTTGCGGTTGCGAATAGCGTCTTCAAGTTTCATAAGTTACCTCTTTTTTGGACGTAGGCTATTAAAATCTTTTTTGATATTCCTCTCTAACCAATCTTGCGGGGTTTTCATTAAGGCTGAAGTCCCTAGGTGGAGTAATTTTTGTAAGAATGTCGAGACGGGACTGATTCTTCAGTCGTTCCACTATCTGTACCCATGCGCAATCCCTATCTGGGCTGGTTTCACATTTTCCATTGGATGGGCCGCCGCATGGTCCATTCAAAAGACCCTTCGCACACATCGTGACAGGACAAATGCCACCAGTAATACCCAAATAGCATTGGTTACAGGCTCTGCAGCGCTCAGTCCAAATTCCAGCGCCTTCATTGACACCGATGAAACTAGTGTCAACACCTGGAAATACAGGTTTATCCGGGTACATTTCCGCAAGAAACTGGATCCCGGCCCCGCATGCGAGTGACAGTACAGCGTCTACCTTATTTATATGATCCTGAAATAAGGCCAGAAATTCTCGATCACATTGACGTTCGACCGTAGCTGCAAATGACTTGAAATCCTTATCCCGAAATACCAGTTCAAACTGTGTAGCCAGAATTCCAGCTTCTTTTTCCCCTCCAGCAAGGCAAACGGCTACGCAGGTTCCGCAGCCCGCAACCAAAACCCTGGAAAAACCTCGAAGAGTTTCAACTAATTCCTCAAATGGTTTCGGTTTAGCGACAATCACTGTAACCTCCAATAGAGCAAATAGCGGCTTGCCAAACCTTAGCTCTTTTAACTTTGCTGTGCGCCACCAACTTTTAAGCGGCAGTGTAGCGATGATATAGGCGACAATATGTGAAAGACGTTTCTGACAATAACCAACGGTCTTTTACATGTCAAGACAGCTTATTGAAGAACCAGGACAGGTGATTTGGACATAAATTACTTGACTACTTCAGTAGATAGTGACGTTTTGTCACTAAAGACAGCATTTACTGTAAGCTTGGATTTTGGGTCTGACAATAAACCGTTGTCCGCCGCATATAGATACATCGTCCTTCTGCCAGAAACGGGAACATTTAAAGACCCACCCTTGGAGTTTATTAACTGATAGATTTTTGGATACAAGGCCACACCCAAAAACATTTGAGGCGCTTTTGGCTCACTCGACCACCTGACAACTCCATCAGGTCCCAACAAATCCACTCGTTGCAGCTTTTTGTCTGCGACCTGAAGTTTCATTATGAAAGTGCCATCAAGATATCCATCTTTACCAGGCCGAGTGCTTGTGTTAACGAGATCGGCAAGGAAGCCTCTAAACTCACAAGTTACCAATCCCTTAGCTTTTGGGACCGATTCAACTTCAGGGGCTACTGTAGAAGTTCTCGCAAGCCCTTTCTTGATCATCTGCTGATAATAGGAACCATCGGCTAATCGAACGATTATCCTGAGATTTTGGTTTGTATTGGCCAAGTCTCCCGGGTCATAGGCGTAGAGATAAAACTGTGTTCTCCCATCAATGGGAATTGAAATTGAACCGTCAGGTTTGTTTAGGAGCGCAGTAGGCGCTCTTTGATAGGCTACAGCGAGGCCCCACGCTCCTGGAGTTGTTCCGAAAGTGCCCCACTTTCTTACAATTCCTGTAACACTGTTGATTTCGATTCCTGTAATGGTATTTTTAGGATTTACATCTATATCTAGTCCAAACACTGAGTCAGGTTTTCCGTCTGGTTTTATTTCAGGATATGGTCCGACCGCGTCTGTGGGTACATAGCCTAGCCATTCACCAAGGAAATTTACTTGTGTAGCTCCGGCCTTTGCGCTGGCAATTTCTTCCGAAAGCTCCTCTGGTCGCAAAGGAGATTTTTGAGCCTTCGTCCAATAAATTTGTCCATCTGAAAACGCCACATTAATCCGAAAATCCGTCTTTCCACGTTCTACTGCGCCATTATCCGCTACGTACAAATTAAGATCGACCTTGTCCTTTATAGGAAGCTTCAATGATCCATCCGGCTCATTGATCAATCGGGCTGGCTCAGATTTCAACGCAACGCCGACAGGAGGGTTATTACTGGTTGGGACCGTGTCCCATATGGCTTTTTCTCCATCCATATTTCTAATTTCTATTGCGCTTATTTCTCTATCTCTGGTTTCCAACTTCAATTCGAACAACGCGTCCGGTTTGTTGTCAGGCTCGATCTTCTTGCTGACTCCCACCGCGTCATAATTTGAAACGCCTCTTGCAAATGCTGTCATTCGGACAGGATAAGCAGCCTCGCCCGATGTTCCAGAAGTTGGATTAACCTCCAAATCCTCCTGGGCCTGTTTTTTAAATACCGAGCCGTCCGTAAAAACAATTCGGACCTGGTATTTACGACTCTCTTCAGAAAAATGACCGTCGTCAGTTACAAATAGTAGCAAATTCTGGTCTGTTAAAGGTCGTGATTTAAGCTCACCCTCTTTCCTGTTCAAGATGTCTGACGGATTTTTGGCAAGGGCTACTCCAACATAGCTGGAGTCCTGACTTCCAAGATGTGATGTCCAGGATTTGGAAGGATTTGACGAAAGGATCTCGATTTCATCAATTTTTTTGTTGGCAATTGACGTTGTGAACGAAATGGAAAATACAGCGTCAGGGATACCGTCAGGCTCTGGCTTGGTTTTTCCAACCCTGTCCGTTTTTTTTACGCCCAGAAAAAAGCACGCGCCCATGAGTTCATTATCAGCCTTGCCAGTTGATGGCCAACCACACAAAACTCCAATGAAAACAATTATTAGTGCTATATTTATTATCTTGCCGCAGTACAGTTGGCAAGTACCTCCACTATAAAACGCTATTTCTTGAATTTCATTTACAATTGAAAATCTATTGCATAACATATTGTAATGTCAATCTATAAGCGCTGAAAAATCGTAATCTTTTTAGAAAGAGAACAATTCGTGTGAGCAGAATAAATTTCTGCTCGAATTTATCTAACCAAATAAAGGAGATAATTTTGATCAAAATCGCGATCATTGGCGGGTCGGGGTTTGACGAGCCTGAGTTTTTACACGAGACCAAATCGGTCAAAATTGGCACACCTTTTGGGCATCTCTCTGCTGACCCTATAATCGGGAAATTAGATTCAACTGAAGTCGTGTTGCTTAACCGTCATGGTAAAGGGCATCGGATAGCTCCCGGACAGGTCAATTATCGAGCCAACATCTGGGCCATGAAAGAACTCGGAGTCACTCATATAATAGCCACGACCGCTTGTGGTTCTTTACGCGAAGAAATAGAACCTGGCCATCTAGTTTTCCCTCACCAATTGATTGATTGGACTAAAAATCGAAAATCGACTTTCCATGAGGGTGATCAGGTCGCCCATATTTCCATGGCTGATCCGTTCTGTGACCGCCTAAGATCGATTCTAATCGGAGCAGCGAGGGAGCAGGGGATAAAATTTCATTCCAACGGTGTGGTCATTACAATTGAAGGGCCTAGGTTTTCTACAAGGGCTGAAAGTAATATGTTCAGGTTATTGGGAGCAGACATAATAAATATGTCCACCTCACCAGAGGCTGCGTTAGCCCGTGAGGCAGGGATATGTTACGCAGCTGTGGCCATGAGCACAGATTATGACTGCTGGCGCCATTCAGAAGAACCGGTCACATGGGACATGATAGTGGCTACCATGAAAAAAAACGTCAGTAACGTTAAAAAAATATTCATGGCCTCTATCCCTTCTGTAAGTTTCGAAAACTGCGATTGTCGAAACGCTTTAGACTGCGCCCTGGTTTGACAGTCGATAACTATCGAAAAAGGGCCGTAACAAAAACCTCACTGAATCTTGGAGTAATTAAGTGGACTTAAAAGAAAAAATCAAACTCGCTTTGGGAAATGAACCGGTCGATCTCTTGCTCAAAAACGGAAACCTGGTCAATGTTTTTTCTGGACGCATTCATAACTCCTCTATCGCAATACATGGCGATAAAATAATAGGATTTGGAGAATACAACGCCAAGCGCGTTATAGATCTCGGTGGCGCTTTTGTTGCTCCAGGGTTTATAGACGGCCATATTCATTTGGAATCCAGTATGCTTACTATTCCTGAGTTTGCTCGCAATGTGGTCCCTTTGGGTACGACTGGTGTAGTTACGGACCCCCATGAGATAGCAAATGTTCACGGGTTGTCCGGGATCAAATACATTCTTGATTCAAGTGAAAGGCTGCCGTTGAGAGTTTCTGTGATGTTTCCCTCGTGTGTTCCAGCCACCCCTTTTGAAACCTCTGGCGCTATCCTTGGACCTGATGACATGGCCTCATTTCGTGAAAATCCTCGAATACTTGGTTTGGCTGAAGTTATGAATTTCCCTGGGGTCATTTTTATGGATGCGGATATTCTTGGAAAGATCAAAATATTCGAAGATAAAATAATCGACGGGCACGCGCCGGGACTCTCAGGAAAGGATCTCACCGCTTACAAAATTGCCGGCATCGGGTCCGACCACGAATGCTGCGCTTTGAAAGAGGCAAAGGAAAAACTGGATATAGGGATGAAAATCATGATCAGGGAAGGATCGGCAGCGAAAAATCTGGATTCATTATTTCCTCTTATAAATTCCTACAATTCTAGAAACATTATGCTTGTAGCTGATGATCTACACCCCGATGATATCCTGGAAAAAGGCCATCTGAATTATCTGTTACAAAAAATAAGAGCTAAAGGGATAGACCCTGTAACAGCAATTCAAATGGTAACCATCAATCCGGCTACTTATTTTCGTCTTAAACATGTTGGGGCTATCCTGCCAGGGTATAAGGCCGATCTTGTAATTCTTGAGGATCTTGAAAGCTTTAGGGCCAAAGCTGTCTATTTTGATGGCCAGCTGGTTTCTGAAGAAGGACGGTTCATCCATGATTACGAGGGCTCGACTTCTTCAAAACTTCCGCAAAGTTTTAATGTTGATTGGGAACAAGGTCCGGATCTCAAAGTCCCCGTGGAAGGTCCAAATGTAAATGTGATCGAAGTCGTTCCGGAACAAATTGTAACCAAGAAAACGGTCGAAAAAACCCCTAGCGTAAATGGCATGCTAAATTCAGATGTTGAAAGAGACTTGCTAAAGATTGCCGTAATAGAGCGTCATCACGGATCTGGGGCGCACGCTGTAGGCATTATTAAGGGGTTTGGACTAAAAACGGGGGCAATAGCGTCGTCTGTGGCTCATGACTCACACAACATCATCGTAGTCGGCGCGAACGATTCCGATATGCTGGTAGCGGCAAAAACCGTATCCGATATGGGAGGTGGGCTAGCTGTAGTGGTCAATGGACAGACGCGCGCATTTCTACCTTTGAAAATTGGGGGCTTGATGTCAGAGTTGCCAATTTACGAGGTGAAAAGCAGACTGACTGAATGTGAAAAAGCGACTCGAAATTTGGGTTGCGCTCTTAATAGACCGTTTGCAACACTATCGTTCATGGCATTAACGCCCATTCCTGAAATAAAAATAACCGATCAGGGGTTATTTGACTCAGTCAACTTTGAGTTCATATCTTTATTTGAGAGGTCTTGAAATTCGACCTTCACAATTTTGTGAACCAATCAAAACTGATTGACCCGATCTTTACACGACCATTTTATAATTAACAAGTTTGTTGACCAGTTATCTCTTGACAGCTATACGTCCAGCCCATTATTTAGTAATAGTTACTATTACTGGAACGGACAACAAAGTGGCCTGGCATCTCAGAGAAACTTCGCAAAGACGTGTAATACTCGAAGAACTTGCCAAACTGAACACCCATCCGACGGCAAACGAAATATATGAACTGGTACGAAAACGTTTGCCGAAGATAAGTTTGGGCACTGTTTATCGAAATCTCGAGCTGTTGTCCGAATCAGGGCTCATCCGGAAACTTGAAACGGCCGGTACTCAAAAGCGCTTCGATGGAACTACCGAGAACCACTACCATGTGAGGTGCGTCAACTGTGGTAAAATAGACGATTTAAGACTACCGGCAGTAATTTCGTTAGACGATGTGGCAAATTCTATTAGCGGTTACGAAATTTTTTGGCACACGCTGGAGTTCGGAGGGTTGTGCCCGGAGTGCCATAATCAAAGATCAACAAGAGGGGAAACCGAGGCTCTGGAAATCAAAAAAATTAACAAAAGGAGGAATCATTAAATGGCTTCACTAAAAGGATCAGAAACGGAAAAGAACCTGGTAGCTTCTTTCGCAGGTGAATCTCAGGCAAGAAATAGATACACGTATTTTTCCTCTCAAGCCCGTAAAGAAGGTTTGATTCAAATTGCTCAAATTTTTGAAGAAACAGCTAAGCAGGAAAAAGAACACGCCAAACGTTTTTTCAAACAGCTAGAAGGTGGTGAGACCCTGGTTCATGCGGCGTTTCCTTCGGGAATAATTGCGGCGACAGCGGACAATCTGCGCGCCGCGGCAGCGGGCGAACATTATGAATGGACAGAGATGTACCCTGGATTCGCTAAGGTGGCAAAATCTGAAGGTTTTGAAACCGCAGCGCGTATTTGGGAAGCTGTAAGCATCGCAGAAAAACAGCATGAAAAACGATACCTCGACCTTCTCAAAAACGTCGAGTCAGGCAAAGTTTTTCAAAAGGACAAACCAGTTGTATGGCGTTGTCTTAACTGTGGCTACTTGCACGAAGGGACGTCTGCCCCGGATGCTTGCCCTGCTTGCGCTCACCCGAAGGCCTACTTTGAGGTGCTTGCGGAAAACTGGTAGGCGCCAGGGAACCTTAGAGTATATACTGGTAGCGTTTATAAAATTGGACGGCTTTTTTAACAATAGCTAAACAAGATTCAAGAACATTTGGAGGTATTTTTAAGATGACAGAATTACTACAGGTTTACAAATGTGAAGTTTGCGGGAATGTGGTTGAGATGATTCACACAGGTCAAGGAGAGTTAGTATGCTGTGGTCAGCCGATGAAGGTTTTTAAAGAAAACACCGTAGATGCGGCTAAAGAAAAACATATTCCTGTAAAAGAGGCTATTGACAGTGGCTTGAAGGTTAAGGTTGGTAGTGTTCCCCACCCCATGGAGGAGAAGCACTACATCGAGTGGATAGAAATTGTAGCAGACGGGAAGGCCTACAGGCAATTTCTAAAGCCGGGAGAAGCTCCTGAAGCCTTTTTTCCGGTTTCCGGTGAATTCATCGCCCGTGAGTATTGTAACTTACACGGTCTTTGGAAGGCCTAGTAGTCTTGGTTTGTTGGACTTGGCGTACGGCGCTATTATCTCTAATGGCAAAGCCAGAATGAAATTAGTTTAGTCACGATCTGTTTGCGCCGGTTTGAGTGATCTTTGGACCTATTAGAAAAAACTGATCAAACCGGCGTAAAACCTGGGAGGATAATGTGGGACCTGATATGAAAATTTATCAATGTCAAACCGTCAACTGTGGCTACATGTACAATCCCGAGAAAGGGGACCGTAAAGGGAAAATTCCCAAGGGAGTGGCTTTTGAAGAGCTTCCGGATGATTGGAAGTGTCCTATCTGTGGCGCTAGTAAAAAGATGTTTAGACCTATAGGTGTATAGATGAAGTCTTTAGGATTAAGAATCGGTGATTGAGGCAAACATGAAAAGCGCTTATGCAATTGGTATGATTTTTATTGTTTTGATAGCTTTGGTCCCGAAACTTGTAAAAGGCTCAGAGCAACTGAAGGTAAATTCTGATACTTTAGCCAGTCTAAAGTTTGACGCGCCGGAAAGCCTCGCGGACAGGAAATATTTGAAGCTTCATGACGGTCCGAATTTCCGTCTGGCTGAGGTGGGAGCAAAGTATGTGATCATAGAGATATTTAGCATGTACTGCCCTATTTGCCAAAGAGACGCTCCCGTGATCAATCAATTACACGATTTAATGTTGAAAATTCCGACGCTTAAAGACAATGTCAAAATGGTGGGAATCGGCGCAGGCAACACTCCCTATGAGGTTAGTGTTTTCAGGAAAAAATTTAATGTTTCATTCCCTCTCATAGCGGATGACAACTTTGCTGTTCAGAAAGCATTATCGCAGAACATTCGAACTCCGACTTTTATTGTTGGAAAACTTTCTGGCGCCGGCAAGGTAGAAATTATTTTTACCAGGGTTGGAGCGATTAAAGACGCGGGAGAATTTTTAAAAGAGCTACTAGCAATGTCGAAATAGGAGTTGATCACCATGATTCAACAAAAACGTCTTGCAACTGCTGCGTTTTTTTTCGTTTCGTTTCTATTTGCAGGTTTTCTACCAGTTTTGGGCGCTTCAGTTCCGGCCGATTCGTCGATTTACGATCCTGGCCATCTTGCGCCTATAGATAGTTCAACAAGTCTGAAAGTCGGGGATTTGGCGCCTGATTTTTCTTTGCCAATATTGTCCGGTGGCTCCATTACATTGAGCCAGTATCGCAACAGGAAAAATGTCGTTTTGTCATTCGTGCCAGCGGCATGGACACCGGTTTGCTCCCAACAATGGCCCGGTTACAATATTACGAAAGATCTTTTTGACAGGTATAACACGCAATTAATAGGGATAACAGTAGACAACATTCCTACTTTGTATTCATGGACCAGAGAAATGGGGCGATTGTGGTTCCCCGTAGCTTCAGATTTCTGGCCTCATGGCGCAGTAGCTAAAAAATACGGCATTCTAAGATCTAATGGCGTATCAGAGAGAGCGCTTTTTGTGATCGACAAGAAAGGTATAATTCGTTACCTCGATGTTCATGACATAAATTCCATGCCGAAACTCGAGAATCTGATTGACGAACTAAAGAAACTTTAATTCAGGACTGTTTAACGGTTGGGCGATTTTATAAGGCGCAAACTCATTCTTTAATGGCTTATTGTTAGATGTGGTACGAGCATGTGTCACTCTAAAACTGTAAGAAACTTAAAAATTGTGTCGAATAACTAAAATTTTCAGGTGGTATGGATCCATGGCTCAGTTCTGCGCTCTTTTTCGATTGGATTGCAAATTTCTAGTGGTTTTATCCTGGACTTTGCTTTGTTGCTCTGTTGGTTTTGCACAAGAGCAACCGATGAGCGATTTGACTCAGGATTGTATTGCTTGCCACAGTTCGGTTACACCAGCGATCGTCGCAGACTGGAGACGAAGCGCCCATTCGAAAATAACACCCGAAAAGGCCCTGGGACGACCAGAACTAGAAAGGCGAATATCTGTAAAAATTGTTCCGGACCAGCTAAAGGACGTGGTTGTCGGCTGTGCCGAATGTCATCTGCTTAACACTCAAGACCATTCAGACACATTTGATCACAACGACCAGAAAGTCCACCTTACGGTTACCCCTAAAGATTGTGGGACCTGCCATCCTGTTGAGGAATCACAGTTCGGAAAAAATATTATGGCCTTTGCCCACACAAACCTCTCAAAAAACCCCGTTTTCACAATGCTCATGAATACTATCAATGGTGTCCAGGAACTTAACAAAAACGGTACAACTATTAAAGAAGCCGATCAACAAACGAATTCAGAGTCATGTTACTCCTGCCATGGCACAGAACTCAAGGTAATCAATAAAAAGGCGCGATCTACCGATTACGGCGATATGGAATTTGTTCAAATGTCAGGTTGGCCAAACGATGGAGTTGGCCGTTTGAATCCCGACAATAGCCGAGGCTCATGTTCGGCGTGCCACACGCGTCATCAATTCTCGATTCAAATGGCCAGAAAACCTTACACCTGTTCCCAATGCCACAAGGGCCCGGATGTCCCAGCATATAAGATCTATTCTGTCAGCAAACATGGAGTCATATTCTCGTCACTGCATAATGAGTGGAACCTTAAAGCTGTTCCCTGGACGGTAGGAAAAGATTTCTCCGCCCCTACTTGCGCAACATGTCACGTCAGCCTCGTAGTAAATCAGGAAGGGTCGGTGATAGTGAACCGGACGCATCAGATGAATGATCGACTTCCATGGAGGATTTTTGGGCTGATATATGCACATGCGCATCCGAAGTCGCCTGACACGTCAATAATCAAAAACGCCGATGGATTGCCGCTACCAACCACATATTCAGGAACGCCGGCTTCTGATTATCTGATAGGGTCGGAAGAGCAAAAAGTCCGTAAGGAAACTTTGCAAAAAGTTTGTTTATCCTGTCACACTCCTGACTGGGTTCAAGGTCATTGGGGTCGGTTCGACAATACGATTAAAACGACAGACGCCATGACTCTTACAGCCACCAAAATATTGATGAAGGCCTGGGATCGAAAGCTTGCTGATAAAAAGAATCCCTTCGACGAGGCCATCGAAAAACAATGGACGGAGCAATGGCTTTTTTATGCAAATTCCACACGTCTATCTTCAGCCATGTTAGGAGCTGACTACGGGGTTTTTGATAATGGCAGGTGGTTCATGGGCAAGACCATTCAGGAGATGTTAGACAGATTCAATTTTCTGGCTGGAACCAGGAAAAGATGAGTCCAAAAATTGGGAATAAAAGGAGGTCCTGAAAAAATGGAAAAAATAACATGGAAATGCTCAAAGTGTGGTTACACCTATGAAGCTGAACCTGGAGTAACACCCTCTGAAACTTGTCCGATGTGCAAGGACAAATGTGAATTCGTTAACGTAACCTGTTACATTCCTGAATGTGGCATGACAGGCCAGGACCCAAGACTAAAGGGGTAAGCTTGCTAAGAGACCTGACGGCTATTAGTTGGGAAATTGCAGTGGAGTTTTCAGAATGCATCGAGTCGCATTAGTGGCTTTCAATGGCGAACAAACGTGCTTTGTTCACGTGCTTTTAAACGCTCTGGACATGAAGAAAAAAGGTTTTGAGGTAAGGGTGGTAGTAGAGGGGTCAGCTACCAGACTGATTCCAGATCTTGCTAGATATGACAATCCATTTAATAGCCTTTATGCGCAGGTGAAACGGAAAGGTCTTTTCTTCGCGGTTTGTAAAGCGTGTTCATCAAAAATGAATGTCCTAGAAGCAGTTATGGGTGAGGGCCTAACCCTTGCTGATGACATGTCAGGGCATCCTAGTCTCGGCGAGTACATCAAGGATGGTTATTCGTTAACGTAACCTGTTACATTCCTGAATGTGGCATGACAGGCCAGGACCCAAGACTAAAGGGGTAAGCTTGCTAAGAGACCTGACGGCTATTAGTTGGGAAATTGCAGTGGAGTTTTCAGAAT
>JAMCYH010000337.1 GCA_023474025.1 Deltaproteobacteria bacterium | reverse complement strand
TCTAAAATAATGGTTTTTCATTGATTCGAAATTTGTGGGGGAACCTATGGCTAAAAAACTAACTTTATGAAATTATCAAGTCTTTTAAAATGTTCAATCCCTGGATTGAAATTGCGTTGTATCCCTGCCATCCCACCGAGAAAGCCAACGCTCAACCATAGGAAATACTTCCTCATGGGCCCTAGATCCTAACAATAGGTCAATGTGGCCGTAACCCTCTTTTAGCCCCGTCTTTTTGCCGAGGACAACTAAATCTCTAACGGGAGAATCCGCATCGCCGTTCGTAAAAGACGACAGAACAGCTCTTTCTGGCGCCATAAAATCCTTCGTTCCACAAACTACGAGCAATGGAGTCGGAGACTTTTCAAGGCCATCGAGATAGTATTTCCCGGATGGGTCGGAAAATTTTCCGCTGTCAGCAAAACGAGCCATATCCTGCCACAAGGCGCTTGAAGAAATCAGTTCCACCCCGATAGCCGCGATCTTGCGGATTACAGGCCATTCGATATTGTTGCGTGAAAACATTAGCGAAAGGGTACCTGGAACCAAGCGAGCAAATGGAGCTAAACACTTGAATAGCGGGATTATTGGATTAAAAGGCAAAATCCCTAAACTCGGCCGCAACTTTACGCCATTTCTAAAATAATGGTTTTTCATTGATTCGAAATTTGTGGGGGAACCTATGGCTATTGCTGAAGCCAGCGACGATGATTTGGCACGGGACATGTACGCTTGTACTAGCATTCCACCCATACTATGTCCAATCCAGTGGACTGACTCAGTTCCTGTTTGTTTGGTGACATGTCCTACTATGGCTTCCATATCGTATGTCAGGTGATCATCGAAATTCCATTTTAACGGTCGGTCAGATAAAAGTAGCCCTGGCCGCTCGCTACAACCTGAGCCTCTCAGTTCCGCTACCCAAACGTCCCTGTTTCTAGTCCGAAGGAACTCAGCCAGAGAAGGGGCGTTATGCAAGTCAAATATAAATCGATTACTTGCAATGCCGTGACAGAGTATTACAGGTCTGCCGACTACAGGTCCAGTCGGTTTGTAGTTGTGGATTGCAATTCGCCAACCGTCGGCGGTTTTGACATAATCAGTACGGTCCTGCCTGGTTTGAGAAGATTCCAGATATGCCAATAACATGGGCAAAATGTAAATTAGTAAGAGACAGAGCGCGCAGGCGAAAATGATGTCTAGAATCATGACCAACATAACGATTTCTTTATCTCCAGGAATCCTATTTGAGATGCAGCCTTCGCATCGGTTACTAGAGCATAATTGTTGACAATATGTGTATCGTCTGCTAATTGCAAGCGAACTCGAAAGAGCCGCATGTTGCGGATCCAGGCTCAAGCAGGAGCGACCGATGCGTGATGCCCGGCGTTTTTTCAGCCGAATCATTATAATTATTTCACTAATCTTTATTCCGTTATTTTTGGAAACAGGCGCCTTTTGCGATGACTGCCGCAAGGTCCTAAACATCCTGGTTTTGTTTGACGCCTCTGGTTTCATGAAGGAAAAGGATCACTATCAGATTCTTCTGAGACAGATGGATTTTTTCTCAAAAGCGATTCCTTTAACTGCGGATGGTTTTTTTAACATAGGCCTAAGACACTACGGACTCAAAGTAGGAATGAGTTGCAACAGTACGGAAAGCATTCTTGCTGTTCAGCCATGGGATCCGGAAAGATTTATAAACTCATTTCCCAAGACCGTGTCTTATGGCACTAGCGCTTTATCTGCGGGATTACGCGCAGCAGGAGACGAAATAGCGTCAGCAAACGGCAAGAGCATCATATTAGTCATTGGTGGTGGCATGGATTCATGCAAGGCAGACCCGATCAAAACCGCTGAGCAGATATGTAGAAATAATCCGGATGTCGAGATACACACGTTTCAGATCGGAAATTCCCAGGAGGGAGTTTATTTCCTGAAGGGAATAGCTCAAGTGGGAAAAGGAGAATATCATAACGTTGCGGAATTCAATTCTCCGGCAGGATGGCACGCGTGGATGCTTAAATACTGGGTCAAACCTTGCGCAGGGGAATCAGGGGCCGTACCTGGCGGAGTAGTGGCTGCGCCAAAAGGATTTAATCCAATATTGTTTGATTTTAACAGCTTTTCTGTCGCATCCAAAAATCCAGCAATAAATTCGGCGAACAGGGAGTCATTAGACGCTCTTGCTATGGCTTTAAGACAAAATCCCAATTCCAGAGTCACGCTTAAGGGATATTCGGATGGACGCGGCAAGCCCGAGCAGAATCTTGCCATCGCCCGCAAGCGCGCTGACAGTGTAGCGCAATTTTTGATTACAGTTTTTAGAATTCCCAGGTCCAGGATCAGTGTACAGGCCGTTGGACCCGGCCACATGGGTGCTCCAGGCGGCCGCATACAGGACGATTCCACTGCCCGTCGCGTAGAGATTGAATTAAATCAGTAAGTTATAAAATCTGATGTTCATTTCAGATGCGTATTGTTTTTCTATCTCGAAATGGTCCGTATTTCATAATTACATCAAACAACCAAGGTAGGGAAATTTCTTTTCCTACTTTTCCCATGACAGAGCCAGTGTTATCCTAATGCCGAAACTTTACCATCCGCCTGACTCGTGATGGCCTCATCTTCTCTTGTCCAACGGACGTGATTTGGGTAAAATGTTACAGATAAATATGCTTCGGCAGGAGACGAACGTTTTAAGACAATTGTTCAGAATGCTGTTCGTGGGGTTGATTGCCGCATCATTCGTGACCTTTTATGCACAGGAATGCTCGTGTCAAGATCTCCACGTCGAAGAATTACAGGTTCTGAGACTTCTGAACATAGGAAAGCTGTTGATACAAAGGACTCACTACCTGGAGGCTCTCGACCTTTTGGAGGAGGCCAGGGACACACTTGATGTGTCCAGTTTAGATCGACCGGAGTTATATGCCGACATCCTTTACCAACGAACCCAGGCCAAGATTAAGGCTCGACTATATCAAAATTTTCCGGCTTATTATGTGAAAACCGCCCTCGAAGATATTCAAGCTTCTAATAGAATCAGGGAACGATCCAATAAGACAGTTCCCCAGAAACTGGCCGATGGATATTATCTTGAAGGTTTTATACACAAGAAGTTTTTCATGCGTAAAGAGCAAGCCGAAAGTAATTTCATCAAGGCGCTCAAGATCGATCCAGGTTCTGTAGCGGCAAAACGTGAGTTGAGTGAGTTAATTGCAAACGATGATAAAGAATCGAAATAATACTTTTGTCTGATAGGTAAAACATTGAGTGAAAAAATTTCGGATACGAGGGATCAATGTCATTAGATCAAGAGGGGCCAGTTGAATCTGGAAATTTTGACGCTGGTTTAGAGAAGCTTAAGACTATTGTCGAGAAAATGGAGAACGGCGGATTGGGTCTGCAGGAAAGCCTGAAATTGTTTGAGGAAGGGGTGGGAATTTCCAGACGCCTATTCGAAATACTCAGTTTGTCTGAGGGGAAGGTAGAGGAGTTACTGGCTGACCTGGAACGTATTTCTTTCAGTCGCTCAGAGGAATAGACAATTGGACCCTCTCCTGGATAGATTTATTTCGGAAAGCCGGTTAATGGTAGACGAAGCGCTGGACAGGTATATTCCAAGTCCGGAGATAGAGCCCAGAGTTCTCCACGAAGCTATGCGATACAGTCTATTTGCGGGAGGAAAACGGGTTCGACCGATACTTGCGATGGCAGCAGCGGACATGATCGGCGCCGACAAGTTTTGTGTGATTCCATTAGCGGCTGCCCTTGAATGCATTCATACGTATTCGCTGATACACGATGACCTTCCGCCCATGGACGACGATGACCTTCGAAGGGGTAAACTTACATCTCACAAGGTTTTCGGTGAATCTACCGCCATTCTCGCCGGAGACGCCTTACTTACAGTTGCGTTCGAGATACTTAGTGGTTTCGAGACGTCCAGAATAATTCCGAGTCACACAATTGTTGAAGTTATCAGGGACGTTGCGGTCGCCTGCGGATCGAGAGGATTGATCGCGGGGCAAATAATGGACATGATTTATGAAGGTGAGGCCGCAGATGACTCAATCATAGAAAAGATTATGCTGAACAAAACTGGAGCCCTAATAAGGGCCTCGGTGACAAATGGGGCCAGGTTGGCAGGAGCAAACCGCAAAGAAATCGATATCCTCTTCCAGTTTGGAGAAAAACTGGGTAAGATTTTCCAAATAAAAGACGATCTACTTGACTTGGAAGGCGATGCGACAAAACTTGGCAAAGCTGTGAGGAAAGATGATAAACGAGGGAAGGCTACCTATCCGTCGGTACACGGACCCGATCGGTCTAAAAAACTTGTTATGAGCCTTCTTGCGGAGGCCAATAAAATGATTGAGCCTTTCGGAAAAAAAGCGCAAATTCTGATATTACTGGCCGAATATGTAAGCCAAAGGGTCAACTGATTTTAGCTCGGACAAAACATGGGAGAACATTACAGCAAAGACATGGAATATACAGTCCTTAATCGCGTTCAGTCTCCAGAAGACATAAAGGAACTGCCTTTTGAATCGCTCAAGACTTTAAGCGAAGAGGTCAGAGACCTCATCATCAGGACAGTATCTGAAAGGGGTGGCCATCTTGCTTCGAGTCTTGGAGTAGTCGAGTTAACAATTGCTCTGCTGAGGGTGTTCTCTCCTCCCAATGACAGGGTAGTTTTTGATGTTGGCCATCAGGCGTACGCATACAAGATACTTACAGGGCGAAGAGACCGATTTCACTCACTCCGGACTAGAGGAGGGATTGCCGGTTTTCCCAAGAGGAATGAAAGCGAATACGATTTTTTTGATACAGGCCATGCTGGTAACGCAATAAGTGCCGCTGCAGGTCTGGCTCAGGCAAGGTGTTTGAGTGGGAGCCGTCATAAGGTCGTTGCCTTGGTTGGCGATGGGTCACTCACATGCGGAGTTTCTTACGAGGGTTTGAATCAGGCTGGAGCCGCGGAAAAGGACCTCATAATAATTTTAAATGATAACGAGATGTCTATCTCACCCAATGTTGGGGCCATGGCCGCTTACTTGAACCGGATCATGACCGGTCAACTAGTTACCCGTTTTAGAAGTGAAATCAAGAATATTCTGAAGAACATTCCAGGAGTTATGGGGCGTTCAATCTACGGTGTAGCTCGACAATTCGAGGATGCCTTAAAAGGTTTCATTACGCCGGGACGTCTGTTTGAAGACCTCGGTTTTAATTACGTTGGGCCAATCGACGGGCATCACCTAAAACATTTAATTGAAACACTTACTAACGTAAAGAGATTCAGTAAACCTGTACTGTTGCACACCATAACGTGCAAAGGTAAGGGCTACTGTGCAGCAGAG
>JAMCYH010000122.1 GCA_023474025.1 Deltaproteobacteria bacterium | reverse complement strand
TTATTGAAGGCGCTGGATGATTGCTCCGCAGATGTCATTGAGGTCGGGGTTCCTTTCTCCGACCCTCTCGCCGATGGACCTACAATACAAAAAGCCGGCAAAATTGCGCTGGATAAAGGGGCAAGTCTTAAAAAAATTCTGGGGACACTTTCCAGCCTGGATGAAAATATCAGCGCTCCAATCGTTTTAATGACTTATTGGAACCCCATTCTCAGGATGGGGGTAGAAGAGTTCAGCGAAAAGGCTAAAGCCGCAAATATCTCAGGGGCCATTATCCCTGATTTGCCTCCGGAAGAAGCCGGATATTGGATAGATGTGGCTCGTTCAAAAGAAATTGATACAATTTTTATGGTCGCGCCCACTACGACGCCTCAAAGGCTCCAGAATATTGTGAGCTTATCCAGGGGATTCGTCTATGTGGTCTCCATGACTGGAGTTACCGGAAGCGCTTTAGTTGTAAACGATACCTTGCTCAAAACAGTGGCTGACGTCAAAGGGTTAACGTCTGTTCCAGTAGCTGTCGGTTTTGGTGTATCCAATCCGGAGCAGGCCGCAGCCCTATCGAATGTTGCCGATGGAGTGATAGTGGGTAGCGCCCTGATTAAAAAATGCCTCGAAGCTACGGATGACTCAAGCGCGGTTGATGCCGTCGCAAGTCTTTCACGTAGCATAATCGGGGCTATGGATAAGCATGAATAATTTACATGGCGTCTGAAACAATTTTTCCAAAGGCTGTCTATAAGAAATAGTTTGAATTTTTGAATTCATATTTACCGGAAAGGACAGAAACATGAAAAAAAGTTTGATTCTTCTTTGTGCGCTGGCGCTCTCGGCGTTTGCGCCGCTGGTACATGCAGCGGGACATGAACATGGCCAGGCCAATAAAATGGACGAATCGCAAAAAGAGGTTACCAAATCTGCTAATCATAATCAGAAAGACATGATGTCCACTATGATGGAAATGATGCAAAAATGTAAGGCCATGATGTCCAGTGAAAAGTTTGCGCCTGTATCAATCATCGCCAAGAAAAAGGAACTGGGATTGACGGAAGAGCAAGTTAAGACACTAAAGGAAATTGACAAAGAAAGCGCAAATAAGGCCAAGGCCGTCTTAAAACCTGAGCAGATCACCAAAATGGAAACATTGTCCGGTCAGCAAAAAATGATGTGCCCCATGATGAAGATGATGAACAAGAATGGAGAATCAAAGGACAAACCGTCCGGCATGCCGATGAAAGAGATGAAAAAAGATAAATAGGAACATGGTATGAAGATGAAAGAACCCGGCACTGATTCGAAATCATCGGTCCAGGACGGGATGATAAAGGGTAAGTAGCGTCTTCCTGGGAGCCGGCGTATAAAGAGTTCGATGAGATCCTAAATATTTGTAGGCCGGCTTAATCCCCTAAACAACTAACGACAGTTGACAGAATACAATACTTTGTTCTATTTTTACTGATGCTGCGTGCGTGGAGTCCTAAATCTCCATAAAAGCCGGGGTAGCTCAGTGGTAGAGCAGATGATTCGTAATCATCAGGCCGTGGGTTCAACTCCCATCCTCGGCTCCAAATTTGAGACATAATAACAAATGGTTACAGCGTTCTTTTAAAATAAGCTCTTTGCCTTAGTATTACCAGTGCGGGACTTTTGCGTGACTGGTTTATGCTAACCACATTTGCGGCGTTTATGAGATTTTCCTGAAAATCAACAACCTTTGTCTTGCGGGGGAACTTAGTGCGCTGCTTGCCTTCTGCAGTTGAGAGTTGGACGCTCTTGCCTGTTCTTCCTTCAAATGCCACGATCTATATTAAGCCCTAGCAAAGCGATCAACAACTTTTTCGCTGAATTTCTTACCAATTTGGACTTAAATGCTATAAAAATTTCCTCCGGAATTGAACGAGGCTCATCGACACTCGCTGTATACTGTCTTTTTACCTGCAAATTGACTTCAAGGAGGCCCGTATCGCAGTTGCAGAGCAAAGACCATTATCATCAATATGAAAACACGGACTTCGGTAACAATAAACTTTCACATAAAGAAAGCACCTTTTGCTAGTGACTCTACTCTGAAATGATCTTGTTCTGCTGAGGCTTCACTGACTCAGTTCAAACCGACTCGATGCCTTTCTCATGCAGCTTTCAAAAGTAAATCTTGGTGATGGACCGGATTTCTTCACCAACCCTTGCCTACCCATAGGGCCAATTGTTTACCGGCTAACCGGTGACTCCTTTTTCTCCATGAAGCGATCGACTGATCAGGGTGTTGCAGCCCACTGATAGCACAATCCACGACAATGTTTCTTCAGAAATCAGACGATAAAACTTCTTATCGTAATATGTCAGGTTATAAAGTAAAATGTCCTATTTTCAAATTTGAGGTTTGTAATCAATGCCGCGGCCATTTAGAAGTCACTCTCTCTTTCCTGTTCTAGCGGGTTTTCTGATTGCCGCTACGATTCTAGGCGCCACTTGGTTCGTCAGCGTTGCCGAGTTCAGACGGCAAACACAAAGGGAGCGTTTAGATACCCTCCATCAGATGCGTACTGTGCAAACTCACTTGGAAGCTGCCTTGGCGTCAACGCTGCTGTTAGTGAAGCCCATCATTTCCTACATCTCTATCAATGGTGACATCGATCATGGGACATTTCAATCTCTTGCTGAAGAATTGGCCGCTGAGGACCGAATGATTCAAAATGTGTCGTTGCTCAGAGGCACTTCAACTGTAGATGTCTATCCCATGAAAGGCAATGAGAAAGCCATTGGAGTCGATCTGGCCAAGGTTCCGGGTCAAAGCGAAACCGTGCGGAGAGTTATCGAAACAAGAGAGGCGGCCATTGCCGATCCAGTCGAATTGATTCAAGGTGGCGTGGGTATTGTGTGTCAGATTCCCATATTGGTGACGCCTAAGGGGCAGCCTCTTGGGAGCGGTGACTACTGGGGGCAAATAGGCGTCGTGATCAGGGAGGAAGCGCTCCTAAAAGAAGCCGGAATCCTTGGCCCTTCGTCCGGTCTCAATTACGTCCTTCGTGGCAACGATGCTCTCGGAGCGAAGAGGGCCACCTTTTGGGGCGATGATGGGATATTTCAACTCAATCCGGTTGTCTTGGACGTCAAGTTGCCTGGCGGATCCTGGCAAATGGCCGCGAGGCCTGAGGCTGGTTGGAGTTCCCAAAGGCCATTGACACTATGGATCTGGGGTATCGGATGCTTCTGGTCCATTTTTGCTGGAGGGATGGTCTGGTCATTGTTGGTTACAAGACAACAATTCCGACACCGGCTTATCCTTCAACGGTCACTTATGGAAAAGGCTCAAGAAAGCGAGGCGAAGTATCGAACCATATTTGAATCGTCAAACGACGCCATGTTCATTGTGAAAGATGGCAAAATCATAGACTGCAACACTGCGAGCCTGCAAATGTTTGGATGCGCAAGACATCAGATTGTGGGAAACCATCCGCGTGTACTATCTCCACCACGACAACCGGATGGGCAGGATTCAACGGTTAAAGCTAATGAAAAAATAGCGGCGGCTCTTTCTGGACGACCGCAGTTCTTTGAATGGAAGCATTGCAGATACGATCGAATGCTGTTTGACGCGGAAGTGAGTCTGAACAGCCTAGAGGTGCGTGGTGAAATGATTGTTCAGGCTACGATTAGAGATATCACTGACCGTAAGCGCGTTGAGGAGGAGATTAAGAAGTCCCTTTCTCTGCTTCGTTCCACACTAGAGTCAACTGCTGATGGAATTCTCGTAGTAGATCGTGACGAGAAGATTACCGTCTTCAATCAAAGGTTTCGGGATCTTTGGAAAGTACCTCAACATATCATAGACTCTTTAGAGAACAAGAAAATCATGACATTTGTATCGGACCAACTTGTAAACCCTGAAGCATTTCTCATGAAGGTAAAGGAGTTAAACACCAAGCCCGATATGGAAAGTTTTGATACTCTGGAGTTCAAAGATGGTAGGGTTTTCGAGCGTTATTCAAGGGCACAACAGATAGCGAATACCAGTGTCGGAAGAGTATGGAGCTTTCGTGACATAACTGAGCGTAAATTGTTTATAAACATCCTGAACATGGAGAAACGGCGGTTTCAAAAACTCGCTGAAAGCGCGCCTTTCGGCATGCTCATCATTCAGTCTGATGGTTCATTTTCCTATGCAAATCCTAAATTCATTGAGATATTCGGTTATAAACTTAGCGACGTGCCGAATGGGCGAGAGTGGTTTAAAAAGGCATTTCCAGATCGTGGTCTTAGGCATGAGGTTATCTCCACCTGGATCGAGGATTTCATACATTGCTTCGAAGGAGAAACCATGACTAGGAGCCCGTCGGTCTGGGAATTAGAATCATCCAAAATTTCCGAGCGGTTTTTTTATCAAGCTGCTTGAAGGGTCCGGTTCGTATCAGCAGAAAACTGAACAGGTCCAAGCGCCAACGTAAAAAACTCACGAAACGTACAAATCTGCTTCCTTTTGTTATCAACCTATTTGGCCAAGACGAAGAGCCTTTTGAGATTAAAGGCTATACAAACGAGATCCCATTCACCCTTCACCGCCTCCAGTCCACGTAACAGGAATTGGCGAAAGCCCATGACCGACTTTATGATGCCAAAGACCGGCTCGATAGTGCTTTTTCGCTTCGCATAGACAGCCTTACCTGATGTTGTTTTGAGCCTATGCTTCATGGTGTCCAGGGTAGTGGCGTCATCATGCAAAGGCCCCGGTTCCCGGAACCGATCCATAACTGGCGGATGGTGTTTTTCCCGATTGGCGGCTATGTAAGAGGTCACCTGGTTCTTTTGGCAAAGCATTACGTTGTCTTCACTGAAATAGCCGTTATCCGCAATGAGGTCAGTAACTGTTCCGAGTCCTTGTGGTAACTGTTTCAAATTCGTCAGGGCCGGTTCCATCTCTTTTTTGTCATTGGGAGCCTGGGTCACGTGGGTGGTGACAATCAGCATAGTTTCCATGTCCACACCTGCCTGGACATTGTAAGCTTGTTCGAACCCGCCGCCGGATGTTGGCATTATGCGTGATTCCTTATCGTTCAGA
The DNA here is from genome assembly GCA_023474025.1 of Deltaproteobacteria bacterium. Lineage (GTDB taxonomy): Bacteria > Desulfobacterota > Desulfomonilia > Desulfomonilales > Desulfomonilaceae > CAJBEZ01. Next base: position 19,305 of record JAMCYH010000122.1, on the reverse strand, counting down.
TTGACCTGATCCTTTTGCGTCGGGCCAGGCGCCGGTGGCTGCGGTGATTTACCCCGGGCCTTTTTGCCAGTCTGTTGTTCTTTTTTAGCTCGCTCGGCAACTTTGGTTTCATATACCTTTTGTTCCTCGGCGTGCCGTTGCGCCGCACGACGCTCTATTTCGGCCTTGGCTTCCTTGATTGCCTTAACACGCTCTTGGCGAATCGAAAGTTCATTCGGGATGTCCATGCCATCAGGAATGTCAGTGTTGTCCACAGATTCGGCCTTTTGCAGCAATTCAGCCACCTCTGCTTCAAGCTGCTTTTCCAGCTTGGAGGCATGACCGTAACTTAACGCCTTGTGTTTGGAGGCGTTGGCTTTAACCTTGGTACCATCGATACTAACCTTGCCCAGCTTTAGAACTTTCATCTCGTGGGCAATAGAGAGTATCTCCACAAATATCTTCGTCAACTCGGGTAGGAATCGCCTGCGGAAGGTAGCGATAGTATCATGGTCCGGATGACTGTTGGCTGCGATGTATCGGAAAGCCACCGAGTCATAGGTGCTGCGCTCCAGCTTACGACTTGAAAAAACTCCCGTGGCGTACCCGTAAAATAGAAGCGCCACCAGCATCTCAGGGTTGTATGGCTGTGACCCACTTCCACGGTAGGATGCCTTGAGGGACTGAAGGTCGATTTGCTCCACTATTTCCACCACAAAACGGGCAAGATGCTTCTCCGGCAACCATTCCTGAATAGATGGCGGCAACAGGTAGAGAGTATCTCTATCAACGTCCACAAATGTTACCTTCATGTATATATCCCCTTGAATAAACATCCGTTCTGTTGGAGAATATACCTCAGACACGCTGCGCTACGCAAGAAATAAACGCTGTTAAATATCATGATATCAGGATGTTGGACCAATTAAGGTCTCTATAAATTGGGGAGCGTCAGGCTAAGTCCGACAGACTCCTAGGGTTTTTCCGGTCACGACCAGAGACGGGACTGAAAAAATTATCCATTTTTATTATGTAAAGTTATCTACCGAAGAAGATCTGATTACATGTGAAGATATCACAGATCGCCAAAACGCTGAGGCGGAGCTATTGTCGAGCGAAAGGAAATACCGCAGTCTATTCGAGGATTCCAAGGATGGTATCTTTATAGCCCAAGTCGACGGCGCCCTCGTTGACGTCAATCAGTCTTTCCTGGATCTATTTGGTTACGAAAGAGAAGAGATGCAGGGTAAGAATGTCATCATGACTAATGTTGACCCTTCCGACGGAGTCGGATTTATGTCTGAGATTCAAAATTATGGCTACGTAAAAGATTATCCTCTTGATCTTCGAAAAAAGGACGGAAGTTTCATGAACTGCCTGTTGACGGGAACAGTCCGCAGAAATGAGGATGGAACGATTGAAGGTTACCGGGGAATAATCAGGGACATCACAGTTCAGAGGTCGCTCGAGATGCAACTTCTCCAAGCCCAGAAGATGGAAGCGGTAGGCACATTAGCCGGTGGTATAGCCCACGATTTCAACAATATCCTCCAGGCAGTGTTGGGCTATTCCGAACTCATGCTTTTACGTAAAGATGACCAGGATAGAGACTACTCTCATCTAAAGAAAATCCAACAGGCCGGTCAACGTGGAGCTGATCTTGTCAAGAGTCTCCTCATGTTTAGCCGGAAGATTGAGACAACGAAGGTCTCTGTCAATTTGAATCTGGAAATACTTCAGGCACAAGACATTCTGTCTCATACAATCCCAAAGATCATAAAAATTGATCTCCGTCTCAGTGAAAACTTGGAATCAATCCAAGCGGATCCGTCCCAAATAAACCAAATTCTGATGAATCTCGGGATAAATGCCAGGGATGCTATGCCGAATGGTGGGACACTGATCTTTGAGACCGCAAACGTTGGGTTGGACAAGGAATATTGTGCATCACATGTTGAGATCATGCCTGGAAATTACGTCCAGCTAACTGTTTCGGACACTGGGCAGGGGATGGACAATAGAACGCTAGAGCACATCTTCGAGCCGTTCTTTACAACTAAAGAAAAAGGAAAAGGTACTGGTCTGGGTCTTGCGACGGTGTTCGGCATAGTTAAGAGGCATGGAGGCCATATAATATGTCTCAGCGAACTTGGTCATGGAACCACATTTAAAATCTATTTTCCTGCAACCCAGGTTAAGAAAGGATTAGCACCTTCAGCATCTGTGGACGCGATGCAAGGGGGGGCAGAGACTATTCTCCTAGTGGATGACGAAGAGAGTCTCAGGGACCTTGGAACAACAATTCTTAACAACTTTGGCTATGAGGTCATCACCGCTTGTAACGGAAAAGAGGCGCTGGCAATATACCGCAAGCATAAGAATAAGATCTCATTAATTCTGTTGGACCTGATCATGCCGGAAATGGATGGTAGGCAATGTTTGGCGGAGATACTTCTGATCGACCCCAAAGCCAAGATTCTTGTGGCCAGCGGTTATTCTGAGAATGGGCAGGCTAACGACGTCGCTGCAGCCGGAGCGAAAGGATTCGTGGAAAAACCTTACAATATGAAAAAACTTTTAATCACCGTTCGAGAGGCTCTTGACGAGAACTGACGAGGGGGCCTGAAATGCAAGATCAAGACAAGACCAGGGAACAGCTCATCGATGAATTGAATGAGATGTGCGGGGTCTAGCTGAAGCGTGCAACTGGAGGATATGTTATGGGGGAAAGGAAAATTAATGTTGCTGGATGTTATCTGGAATGAACTCGCTTACATTCTTTGGCTGAGCTGCGAGTTTAACCAAGGGGCGATTACGGACCGATGTTGAGGTCCCCGGGAGACTCTGGCGCCGAGGAATAAACAGAAACGTGGGTAACAGGAATACGGATTGACATATATCCTGCTGCCTATTAGACTAAATCGAAATTCTTAGGGTGAAGAGATAATTATAGTTTCTTCCTAGGGATTGGATTTCGCTGAGATTGAGGATTCCCGCCCATCTCACCCACTCTCAGCAATCGGGTGGGATATGCCATGAACTGTCGGAAATGCCAAGTAGATAACCCAACAGGGATGAGTTTCTGCGGGCATTGCGGTACTAGCCTGTTCGACACACATCCTGATTTTGAGTCCCAGCCTGAGCCAGCCATGAGTCGTTTCAATCCTGATCCGGAACGAAAACACATCACAGCGCTATTTATGTACATCTCCGGAAACTCAGCCATGACCGAAAAGCTAGACCTCGAGCAGGTCAAGGAGATCGCTGAACAAATCTTTACCAGCGTTAAACAGATCGTGGCCAAGTACGACGGCTTCATCGAGCCGATAAAGGGGGATGGATTTCTGGCGTTTTTTAGTGTACCTCGGTCTCATGAGCATGACCCGGTCCGAGCAATCTGTGCAGCCAAAGAGATTCACGATTTTGTGAATTCCATGAGTCCTGAGTTCCAAGAGAAATTTGGAGTTTCACTCGCTATGCGCAGCGGAATAACCACCGGTCTGGTGTTAACTGCTGACGTGGATCCAGAGAAAAGAGCCCTTGACGTGGCAGGCGATACCGTCAATTTGGCCTCCAACTTGAGCTGCCTCGCGAGTCCGGGGGAAATTCTGGTGGGCTATGACACCCGCGTTTTCGCAGCAGATTTTCTTGAATTCGAGGACCTTGGACACAGGAAAGTCAGCGGCCAATCCACAGGCATCCGTATTCTCAGGGTGTTGAACCGAAAGGGCCCCCAACAGACAGCCTGTTTCTACCGGCAAGTCAAGTCCGAGATGGTGGGAAGAGATGAGGAACTAAGCAGGCTTGAGTTCCAGGTTGTCAAGGCCATCATGGGCCAAGGCTCGGTGGTGAATGTGGTCGGCGAGGCGGGTATAGGAAAGTCACGCCTCATAGCAGAGTTGAAGAAGCGTGAAGTAATGAAGAGGGTGACCACCCTTGAAGGCCGGGCGATATCCATAGGAAGGAATCTCAGTTTTCACCCCGTTATCGACCTGTTGAAGAATTGGGCAAGGATAGCGGAGGGTGACTCGGAAATTGCTAGATTAGACAAGCTAGAGCGTGCCATAAGGGCAATTTACCCAGAAGAAACGACGGAGATCTTCCCGTTCGTGGCCACACTCATGGGCATGAAGCTCAGTGGAAGGTATGCTGAAAGGGTTATGGGCATAGAGGGTGAAGCGCTAGAGAGGCTTATTTTCAAGAATGTAAAGGAACTCCTGATCAAAGAAGCTCAACTGAGGCCAACTGTAATTGTCTTGGAGGACATCCATTGGGCAGATGCCAGCTCCATATCGCTACTGGAGTCGCTCTATCCCCTTGCTGAGAAATACAGGATCGATTTCATCAATGTATTCCGACCGGGATACATCGAGAAGGATTACGGCAGCATAGCAAAGCTAAGGCAAGAACATCATGTTCCCCAATTGCTAATAGATATCCAACCCCTGAATGGGGAGAAAAGTGAGACATTGGTCGACAACATGCTCGCGGCAAGCAATTTCCCCCACGCCCTCAAGCACAAAATCATAATGCGGGCTGGCGGAAATCCCTTTTTCATCGAGGAGATAGTGCGTTCTTTAATTGACGAGGGGGCTGTGGTCAGGAAAGACGGCGGGTTCGAAGTCACGGAGAAGATCGACAGAGTGGTTATCCCTTCCACAATTAAAGGTGTGTTGACAACCCGTATAGACCGGCTGGATGAGCGAACTCGAGAGCTGGTCAAGATCGCTGCGGTGATTGGAAAGAGCTTTTTCGACCGCGTCGTTAAGGACGTCGCGGATTCTATTGCGGACATTGATGACAGGCTCGCGTATCTGGAGGATGTGCAACTGATCCGGTCCCGGATGAGAATGGGGGAGTTGGAGTATCTGTTCATGCACGCCCTGGTTCAGGAGGCTGCATACGAATCAATTCCTTTTAAACAACGAAAACAGTTACACCTGAGAGTTGCAGAATCCATAGAACGAATATTCAGGTATAGACTCCATGAATTCTACGGCATCCTTGCCTATCATTACGGTAGAGCCGAGAGTCTCGAGAAGACTGAGGATTACCTGATCAAGGCCGGTGAGGAGGCCCTAAGATCTTCCGCGTCCAATGAGGCTCTAAGCTATTACCAAGAAGCTCTCAGCGTTTATCGAGCGCTGCGAGACGACAGTACCGATCCCGAAAAGGTTGCCATCCTTGAAAAGAACATAGGGCTGGCTCTCTTTAACCGAGGACGCTACGCAGAGGCTGAGGAACATTTCGACAAGGCCCTGAACTACTATTGGGGCGAGTTACCCAAAAATTCGTTGTCAACAACGTTCAGGTTCTTGTTGAGTTTCATCAAGTTCCTCCTGGCCCTGTACTTTCCGTTACGCTGGTTTAAGAGAGTTCCTACACAGAACGACATTGAGACTATCGAATTGTTTTACAAGAAAGGTCAGGCCCAAGTTATTATCGATCCCAAGCGGTTTTTCATCGAATTCTTCTTCTTCCAGGCCACCCTTGTCAATTTCGATCTGACGAAATTCAAATTCGGAATTGCGATGTTTGCCGGCGCCAGCGCACTATTCTCCTTCACCGGCCTTTCCTTCAGCATCGCCAGAAGAGTCCTGAATTATGCAAAACCTAGGCTAGGCGTCGATGACGCCAAGCAATTGATCATATACAATCTCCTGGATACGCAGCACCTTTTTCTCAGAGGCCAGTGGAACGACCTTACGGAGTACAGCGAGGATTTGGTTGGATATCTATTAGCAATTGGGGAAGTATGGGAGGTAGCCCTGCACTATTACTGGCACGGACTCCCGAAAATATTCCAGGGGCATTTTGATGCGGCAAAACTTATCGTTACAAAGCTGAATGAAATCGCTGAAGACTATGAAAACAACATCTACCGCCTTTTGAAATATCTGCTGAATATTTATCTACTTATTGAATGCCGCGACATCAACGAAGCCGCCGCCGAACTGAATCGAGGAATTGACCTGGCCCAGAATGAGGGATGGGGTTTGTCCATTTTGAATATGTATTCCCTAAAAGCATCGATAGACCTGTTGATGAAGAACATGGAGGAGGCTGGGAAGTCGCTGGATCAAGCCAACCAGATCAGTTCTGAAGTGAAGGCGGCTCCCATACAGTTGTCAGGCTTTTATAGAAGTCAGTTTGCTTACCACCTCCGTCACCTGGAAGACTCTCTTGTGAACGGTTACAAGGAAGAAGCTTCTGAACACCGCAGAAATGCTTTCAAATCAGGAAAGACGCTAATCAAAACCTGCCAGAAAGCAGCGTTATATCGAACGGAATCCTATAGACTAATGGGTGTCTACAAATGGTTGATCCACGATCAGAAAGGCGCCTCCAAGTGGTGGCAAAAAGCAATTAGCGAAGGGGAAAGACTCGGTGCGCTTCCCCAGCTATCAAGGACGTACGCTGAAATGGGTATGCGTTATTCGGGAATCGAGGGAGAAATGTCGAGTTCTGACGTCAACACATCCAAGGAGCTTTTGCAAAACGCGAAAACGATGTTTCGCGATTTAAGGCTCCGCCATGATCTCGAGGATCTGAATTTGGTGGTTAGCCGAGTAAGCCCTGGGTCTTTTGAGATCTGAGGCCTTTTTACGCAATGACAAAATAGGGCGTGGTCAAATGAGAGCCAATATCGACGATTTCCTACTTTCCTGTGAAAATGTGGACTTCGGAAAGAATATTCTGTCAAAAATGGAAATCGCCTTTTATCAGCGGCTTAACAATGAAGTGATCTTGCTCTGTAGATCCTTGCCTGAGTCAGCTCAGGCCGACGCAATTCTTTTTCTTATGCAGTACTCAGGAGTAAAATTTGGCGATGAACTGGATTTCTTCGCTAACTATTATCCGCCTATATGGTCAATCGTTTACTGGCTCACAAGCGATTCCTTTCACTCGGGCAAACAATTGCAGGATAAGGATGTAAAAAACGCCGTGACAGCCCAATCCATGGCGATGTTTCTTCACTCCTTGGATGATCACCTCACCGACAACCAGATTTCTGTCTCTCCTCTGACGCTGCAGTTGAGAACCGAAGCCTGGAATTCTATGAATCGTGCTCTCTTAAATCTGTCGAAGGGTATACCGGCAGGCGAGACAACTATTAGCAGGTTCATTAACGATTACTACTCGAGCAACCAAGATTCGACAGGACTTGAATCCCTCGATAGATATTGCGATCTTTTCCGGAGACAGATGGCTATTCTCATGATCGCCCCTAGTCTTTTATCCATGAAAATGACCGGAATCTCAGATTTTACAAGTGACATTGAGACCGCCTTTGGTTGTTTTGGCGTTGCCTGGAGGCTTCTTGATGACGTTAGAGATATCGGCGAAGATGTCGGCACTGGGGTAGAAACCTCAGTTTGTCTTTGTCTCCCTGAGAGAATAAGAGCTTACTGGAAAGGTAGCCTTTTTAAAACCAGGGCAACTGCCGAGGCTGCCCAAAAAACCGCTCTAATGCATATCTTTCAACACAACATCATTGACGACATCAAAAAGAGAATATATGCAGAATTAGAACTGGCCGCGTCTATAGTCGAGGCCCACAATATGACGGGGCTTGGAGGCGAATTTCGATCCCTTGCCTATCCATTCAGGGCCAGTGGTAGCCATCTGGAAGAATACCATGAAACGTAGGGCATCTCATGAGCCTAAAAGTGATACCCTGAGTGTTGAAGTTACAACCCACTGCAATGGCGCTTGCTCGCATTGCTTTGTCCGGGCCCGTGGACCGCGAATGTGGAGTCTTGCTCCGGATCTGGTCCATACTATGGTTACCGAAGCCTACGAAGCGGGTTACAGGCGTCTTCACATTACGGGAGGGGAGCCCCTCCTATGGAATGGCTTGCTGGACATTTTAGATTATGCCTTTGCCCTGGGATATCAAACTGCCTTTTTGAACACCAATGGCACGTTACTGTCATGTGCAGTAGGTCGCAAGCTCGCAACTCACAAAGGTCTAGTCATTTCAATAAGCCTTCATGGGCCCAGACAACTCCATGACCGTGTGCGGGGAAAAGGGTTGTACAACAGGGCCCTAAAAGGTATAGACAACGCGATGAACGCCGGTCTCCCGGTTCATGTCTTTACCCCGGTCGGCAGGAGCCTTATTCCAGATCTGCCTCGTTTTGCAGAGGAGCTTTTCCTCACTTTTCCCGACATAGGGCAGCTAAACCTTATACAAGTCATTCGCGTGCCGGCTGATGTATTTGATCTATCCAAAGAGGTTCTGAGTCCTAGCGATTTTTTAGGTCTCGTCCGAATGGTTGCGCTTCTAAACCTATATGGCTTGAAAATTGATTTTTTGAACAACCCCCTAGCCACGGTTGCTTCCAGAGTTCTCAAGATGCACTGGATACCTCGCTCTCCTCCTTTATACCAACCGGGAAGATCCTGATCACATCAGAAAAAGCGTATCACACTAGCCCATTCGACTATTGATGATTTTGGCGTCTATGAACCCGGGATTCTCTCGAAAATCACAAAGTCGGCAGACTATCGGCATGCGGTGTCGCCGGATCGATTGACTTGCGGGGAATGCGCTTACTCGAGGCTTTGCAGCATGGATGGGATGGTGAGGCCTTCAGAATGGGACAGGGACATGTTCCCGCAAGTACCATATTGCAAGAGAGTGTTGGCAAAAGCCTCAAGCTATGGATAATCTGTCATGCTCACGTATCCCTTCATATAGAGGAAGACGGTGTCGGACGGTTCAATTTTCAATCGCTCGCTTTTTATGCGACTTCATGTGAGCAAAAACAGCGAGTCCGCGATGATCTAAATCGTAGGAACAGTCAAGACTGTGTATGATTTAACAGAAAGAAGGAGTGAAACATGCTAAAAAAGAATTTTGTTGATTTCATCGTAGATACGGGTTTGGATAATCCAGGACTGGGGAAAGAGTTCGCCGAGAAGATCCATGGTCGTCCATCAGAAATGGAACTCCAGACGTTTCTGGAGACCAAGGGTTACTCGGTCAGTCCAGAGGACTGTAAGAAGATGTTAAAATTCGCGACGGATGGATGTAGCAATCAGATGTTCGGAGCAATCGTTCCCTTGTACTAGCAGGATAATGAAAGAACCCTTTGGTGCAGTAGCTCCAAAAATAGCTGAGATAACTCGGGCTTGCTGAATCGCTGCCTTTTGGGATGCCTGGGATTATTAACGTGAGACAAAATGAAGGTTCAAGGCGTTAGTCCTATGTTGCGGATTTGAGTTTCTTTTTGTTCGTCCGGGTGCGCCTTGGACCTTGTCTCATGCTGTTTTAAATTAGACGCAGTTTGCTGATACGCCGTTCGCTGCGCTTATAATATTAAACCACAGGTAGCTCTGTGAAACGAAGGCTGGGTGGCTATTCCCCAGTTGTGAGCTAACAAAATGATATCACAAGGCAAACCAATTCAGGGAGTCCAGGCGGTGTCCAGCGTGAACCAAGAATCTAGCTGTCGCAAAATGCGTAAACGCTTGAATGCCCCGGTCCATGACGGCGACAGGGCTGCTCTTGTAACCCTATGTCTTCCCCATTTGCCTTTTCATCCTAGCTGTTTTCTCGGTTATGGTTCAGCGATTTTAGCAGGAACGTATGCTCTGGACGTGATAGATCTTAATGCAGAAACGCATTTGAGAAATGTGGGAAAGCTCAAGCCAATATTGGATCGCATGGATAAAAGTCCGGTAGTATCGGATGCCCTTTTACTTCATCCTTTTTACGAGGAGCTTGGGCCACATCTAGACGAGGAATATGAGGGAATATCTTGGGAAAAATATTCTCTGGTGTATGTGACACCGCCCTCCTGGTTTCCCACCGTCCCTACCGAGGCTGTTTTGAGACTGTCTGGTACCATCAAGCGGGCATCACCTAATACGAGAGTACGCTTTTTCAGTAATTCTCTTGGTTCATGGACTAACGAAGATGAGTTGAAGCAAAACGGGGTTGAGGTGGCGCACCTGAACAGTATCGGTAGGAGGAATCCAGTCCAAAAACCTTTCAATTATGATCGGCTACCGACTCCATTCTATCAGAACCGAGAAAAATACATGTTTGATCTTCTCCCGTTTATGTTGAAGCACGGCTGCTCCTGGGCACGATGCAGATTCTGCTCGCTTTGTAGGGGCTGGAATTCAGGGTATCTTGAGAGGTCGGCCAAGGCTGCGATCAAGGAGTTGGCGGCAGTTATCGATCAGTATGATCCAGCGGCACTAGTCTGCAGGGACAATTCTCTGAAAGGGCGCAATCTGGTGGAGTTCTGCGGATATTTTAGATCCTTTAACAAACCGTGGTGTGGGATGTCTAGGGCGGACCTATCTCCGGATGAAATTGAGGCTCTACGGAGAGCAGGCTGTAAATTGATTTTCTTCGGATTGGAGTCTGGAAGTGACCGGACACTGAGCACAATCAATAAGGGTATCACATCTAAACAGATGTCCGATTTCATAAAGAGGCTGCATTCAAGCGGGATCACGCCTGCGCCCTCTCTAATGATCGGCATTCCAGATGAGAAGCCGTCCGATTTTGAGAAAACTATTCAATTCTTGATAGATCACAGGCGCTACTTTGACGTAGTGAATGTATACCCTTTCATTGCAACACCGGCTTCTGAATTCGGTTCTCAAGAGAAACAACTGGATAAAAATGTCCCCCTGAGACTGTTTCGATTCATACAGACATGCGAAGATTTAGGGCTTAAGGTCTGCGTGGGAGAGCAGTGCATGGAATATTTTGCGTTCAAATGGCTTCTGACATGCGATATGGGGAGGTTTCAATTGTACAAAAATGGAGAATCTCATAACGGTACCTAATTACTCCATGACGCTGGATTCTACAAAAAACTGTCGATTCGGCGATTTAGTCCCGACCATGCAACATGGATGCGGGCAAAAATAGGTTTTCTCCATGTGTTTCCACACTTTTGTTCTGTAGCAGACCGAGTTAAGTTAATCAAACCCCAAGGATGGTTGCGAGAGCGTCATGTTTCATCAATTGTACCATACGCTTCATATTGTAGACCAGGTTCATCATACTGATCTTGACCCTTGCCTGTGCCACCAATAGCCTATCGTTCGAACAATATGGCCTCCCATTTCGTGCTGTTCGGCAAATTTGTGTTCCACCCGAGCCTTGGTCTTGGACGTGATGGATCTCATACCATTTCGCCATTTGGTTTATCACTTTCAGATATTCGAAGTCGGTCATTGAGCGAAGTCTGTCCGGGCTTGTTGTAGCTTGAGCAATCCCTCGCAAACTGCCCGCTCTACTGCGTCAATAGATCTAAAGGTTTTGTTTGGAAGATGCTTTTCCCTCAATTCGTCCCAAACATGCTCCGCCGGATTCGGCTCAGGACTGTGTGAAGGTTAATCCATAAGCTTTATGTTCTCATGGGATTTTGAGATTGCCTGATCTGTGCCAACCGGCTCCATCTACCAACATGATAACAAAATAGTCTTTGAAGTCCCTCGATACTTCTTCCAGGAATAAATTCATCATTTCTGTGTTTGCGTAGGGAAGTATCAGAGAGGTCATTTCCCCGAGCGCCATGCAGACTGCCGCATATACGTAAACGAACGTCCTTACTATCTGTCTGGCGATTTTTGGTCTGACGCCCTTTGGGGCCCTCCACTGCTTGAGGACAGAATCTATATAAGCTGAAACCAAATTGCGCGCCGTAGACACGGATACCCCCGTATGTAGCGCAATTTGTCTAGCGTCGCGGATCAACGAACGCATTCCAAATCACCAACCATCTCCGATGTTCTCTACCAATGGTCGTTTTAAGTCGTTCCGAAATCTCATATTCTGAAAGATAGGGTCTGGCTGACGTCACTCTGCCCCGTAATTTACCTCCCCAAAATGAACTGGGGGAACCATATAGCAAATTCTAACAAATATCGCGAACGGGTATAAAAAATAAAGCGATTTCCAGGCGCACAAACGGATTTATTAGAAAATTCTTGCGCCATCTCGGAGCCTAATGTTTCCTGGGAAACGATTGTCCTAAAATCTCAGTGGCTCTCGGTATGATTTTGTTTTGTATGAAGCCTACGATTCCATCGCGAAATCCAAATACAGCTATCATAAAAATGAGACCCATGAAAAGACTCCATGCGTCTGTATAGTTGCTGATAGTGTCTCGCAGCAGAATGATTGACACGGCCCCTATCACTGGACCAAACAACGTAGCCATTCCACCTGTAATGTTCATGACTACCACTTCACCTGAAGTGGTCCAATGCAATGAACCGAGAGGGACCATGTTTAACAGCAATGCGTAGAGGCCTCCCGCCAATCCGGCAAAACAGCCAGATATCACGAAAGCGACGAGCCTGAATCTGTCTACATTGTAACCGACGCTCATCGCTCTGTTTCGGTTTTCCCGGATAGCCTGCAGCGCTGTCCCCAAGGGGGAATGAACAACCCTGACAATGACAAACATTGAAACGGTTACCAGCGCCAGGATGAAATAATAAAGATTGATTTCTGGATGAAGGTCTATTGGTCCAATATTAGGTCTGGGAACCCCCTGTAATCCATCATCACCCCCAGTCAGGCCTGTCCACTTGAAGGCTATGAAGTAAAACATCTGTGCGAAGGCCAAAGTTACCATTGTGAAGTAGATCCCGTGCCTCCGGATGCTTGCATACCCTACGAATGCCGCTGATAGACCACTTACGCAAACAGCTACCAGCAACGCCGCTGGAACCGATGGAAAGACCTTAACCAGTAAGATTCCCGTAGTATATGCTCCTATGCCAAAAAATGCCGCATGACCGAAAGAAAGCATGCCTCCGTATCCCAAGACCAGATCATAAGACATAGCCAAAAGGGCGAATATCAAAATTTCGCTTGCCAATGCCACGTACGGCGCGACTAAGGGAAACATCAGCGCCAGAGCAAAAAAGGACGTTAGCATTGCGAGTTGCGGTCGAGGCATGGGTATTACTCGTGAAAGGCTTCTCGGCCAAACAATCCCCTCGGCCGGACAAGAAGAAAAGCTGCCATGAAAAGGTAAATGAGGGTGTTGGCCATCGGCGGCCAGACCATAACCCCAATCGCTATGATTTGCCCTACAATTAATCCGCCTACAACAGATCCACCAAGGCTGCCCATACCTCCAATCACTACAACTACAAAACAGTCCACAAGAAGGTCCATTCCCATCAGCGGACGGACATTTTGAATAGGCGCGGCCAAAACTCCTGCCAGACCAGCTAGCCCAGTCCCCAGGCCTACGACTAAAGTCATTGTCTTGGATATGTCAATTCCTAGCGCTTCGAGCATTTTAGGGTTGTCTGTCCCCGCTCGAATGATACAACCCAGCTTGGTTTTGGCAAGAAACAGCCACACTGCGCAAGCTGCCAAGGATGTCACGGCGATCAAAAAAAGTCGATAGCTGGGATAGTACATAAACCCTAGATTTACCATGCCGGTAAGTGACTTTGGTGTGCTGAAAGGCACCCCCATGCTCCCAAACAAAAGCCTTACAGCATCTTGCAGCACCAGCATCAGGCCAAACGTTAGCAACATTATATAAAGGGGGGGGAGGTCGTACAGACGCCTGAACAGAACCATCTCACAAAAGGCGCCAAATATTGCCATTAGTACAGGAACGCTCACCAAAGCTAACCAAAAATCGGGAATGACATATGCTGTAATCGTGTACGCGGTGTAAGCCCCCAGCATAAAAAAAGCGCCATGAGCAAAATTTATTATCCCCAGTATCCCGAAAATAATCGACAGTCCCAACGCCAAAAGCACGTAGAGAGAGCCAAGAATAAGGCCATTAAAAAGCTGCATTAGGACGAACTGCAGGTTCATCGAAAAAATCTTTCTGCTCAGCCAAGGCGGGGGCGCCTGTTCAAAACACGCGTCTCCCGCCATGGGATGGATTTATTGAGTTTTGTCCATCTTACACCCGGTCTCTTTGGGATCTTGGTAGGCCTTGTCAGGTGGAACTATTCCTACCACTTCAAAGAAATCCCAGTCTTCCTTGACCTCACCAGGCAGCTTTGCTTTTAAAATGTAGGCGTTACCGACCTCCATATGGTCTTCCGCGCGTATCTTTCCTGGGTTTGCCAATAGATCACGGAATTCATGTCCTTCCAAAGCCTTGACAACCGGTAGAGCATCCTTCGTTTTAGCTCGCTCCACAGCTTTGAGATACTGCGTAACGGCGCTGTAGGTTGCGGCGTTCATCCAGTTCGGTGGTTTGTTAAATTGCTTTTTCCACTTTTCAACAAATTCTTTGGAACCTGGATTATCACTCTTCCAGTACCAGGCGCCTGTCACATAGTCACCCGCAAATACATCTCCCGATGCTTTTATGTCTTCGATAAACATAAGAGCATGGATAATTTTTAATTTGTTTTTCAGCCCAAATTCGTTCGCTTGCTTTGTAGAATTAACAGCGTCTTTGCCCGCATTCAGCAAAACCAGGACATCTGGCTTTGCGTTCATGGCTTTTATAATGTAGGGACTGAAGTCTGACGTGCCCAAAGCGACCATTTCATTGCCTAGAAGAGTCCCTCCCTTAGCTTTCAAAGCCTCGGAGAAGTGGTGAAGGAGATCATGACCCCAAGCGTAATCTGCCGTGATAGTGTACCATTTCTTACCCAAATTCTCCGCAGCCCACAGTCCAACTGCCGTGGCCAGCATGTAATCGTTGTAGGCCCATTTAAAAGTGTATCGGTTGCAATCCGGGCCAGTTAGGCGGGTAGTCCCAGATCCAACATTAATAAAGAGTTTCTTGTGGATTTTGGCTTGATTTGCTACGGCAAGACCCGCTGCGCTGTTAGGACAATCAAATATAACGTCTACCTTCTCCTTTTCATATAATTCTTTGGCCTTTTGATTGGCTACGTCCGGCTTACACATGTGGTCGCGGTAAACGAATTCAACTGGTTCGCCCAGAACCTTGCCACCAAAATCAGTGATGGCCATTTTAGCGGCTTCAACATTGGCGCCGGTGATACCAGCATAAGGACCAGACATATCGGTAAGCACCGATATTTTTAAAGGCTCCGCAACGGCTGGCCCGTTGACCAGTGAGAAAAAAGCAATCGACAGCAGGCATACTGTCAATATCGCGTAACATTTCCTTTCCATGCGCCTACCTCCTCACCACGTATTAATGTTGATCCAGACGCTTGAGACGCAGCATCTCCAAGCGCCGTCATACTCCCAAATACTGTGACTTGATTTTGTCATCGGCTTTGAATTCCATATTGGTCCCACCATAAACGATCCGGCCGTTGTATATAATGAAATGATAGTCAGCGACCTCCTCAGCAAATCTACTGTTCTGCTCCACTAAAAGTATTGAAATTCCCTCTTTTTTTAGCTCCAGAACAATTTGAGCAATCTCACGAACTAACATCGGCGCTAGTCCTTCTGTAGGCTCATCCAGAATAATGAGCTTCACGTTCATGGTTAAGATACGAGCGATAACCAGCATTTGTTGCTCGCCACCAGACAACTGAGAGCCTCTGTGAAAGCCTCTGGACTTAAGGATTGGGAAAAAAGAGTATATCTTGTCGAGGCTCCACAGACCTTCTCTTCCTTTGGCCATCGGAAGTGTCAAATTTTCGTAGACTGAAAGGCTCGGGAAAACAGCTCTTTCTTCAGGAACGTAACCTACACCCATTTGGGCTATCCGATACGGTTTCTTGTTTGTGATCTCTTCTGCGTTGAACTTTATGAAACCCTTGGTGACTGGAACCAGTCCCATTATTGTACGAAGGGTTGTCGTCTTTCCCGCTCCATTCCTTCCAAGAATAGTAGCCACTTGTCCTTCTTCAACTCTGAATGTGATTCCTTTTAGTATGTGACTTCCACCATAATATGAATGCACATCCTCAAGTTCGAGCAAGTCAGTACCCTCCTAAATATGCTTCCTGAACCTCTTGGTTCCCTTGAATTTCTTCAGGCGTTCCCTCAGCGAGTAGCAAACCTTGATACAGCACCGCAATCCTGTCCGAAATGTTAAGCACCATGTCGATGTTGTGCTCTATCAGGATTACGGGTATTAATTTGGCAATTTCCGCAATAAGTTTAAGAATGACGGCGGTATCTTCGGCGCTCATACCTGACGTAGGCTCGTCCAAGAGAAGAACCTGGGGATCAGTGGCTAAAGAAATGCCGATGTCCAAACAGCGCTGTAGGCCATACGGAAGATTCTTTGCAGGAGAATCTGTCCAATTCTCCAGGCCCATTTGGCTGATAATTTTTTGTGCGGCAAACTCTACACCGGGAAGCCTCTCGCATGACATGAAGAAATTGTATCGCGATTTCGACCTTGATTGACAGGCGACCCGAACATTTTCATATACAGACAAGCTAGGGAAGATACTGGTAATCTGGAACGATCTTCCAACTCCCATTTGGGAAATCTCATAAGGCGCAAGTCCAGTAATTTCTTTTCCACGGTAGAGTATCCCGCCCTTGTCCGGGACAAGAAATCCGGCAAGCAAATTGAAAAAGGTAGTCTTTCCTGCTCCGTTGGGACCAATAATTGATGTTATCCCGTGACTGACACACAGAGATACCCCGTTTACCGCCGTTAGAGCGCCAAAATGCTTCGTGATGGCTCTGGTTTCAAGGATGGGCATCTCTGACGTGTAAACTGTCATGGACAATCCAGATTCATCGGGGCCTGCTTTCCCATTTTCTGCAAATTGGAAACTGTTACGGCCAGGAACCGCTCAGGCTAATCCCTCCAAAGAGAGAACATAATCGCAGAACATCCGTCGATTTAATCAAAGAGCGTTGTTCAATCTCGTTGCAAGTTCCTGGAAAAACTTGAGTGATTCCGGGTTCATCATAGAATCTACATTTACTGCTTTGTCTAACGGCGTGCCCGACAGAATCTTCTTGACGGGAACCTCCAGTCTCTTTGAGTTAAGAGTCTTAGGGATAGACATTACTTCATAGATTTCGTCGGGAACGTGCCTGGGAGAAAGGGCATTTCGAATAGCATTCCGGATCTTGCTTTTTAGGGTGTCGTTAAATTCGAGTCCTTCTTTGAGCACAACGAACAGCGGCATCATGTACTTGCCCTTTGAATTCTCAAATCCTACAATGAGGCTTTCCGAGATCTCCGGAAGCTCGTCCACAACGCCATATATCTCGCTGCTTCCCATCCTTACGCCCATTCGCTTGAGAGTCGAATCTGACCTGCCGGTTATGACTGCGCTGCCGCGATTTGTGATCTTAACCCAGTCACCGTGTCTCCAAACCCCGGGGAAGACCTCAAAGTAGCTTTCGATGTAGCGCTTGTTTTCTGGATCGTTCCATAGATAAATCGGTAGTGAAGGCATAGGTTCTGTAATGACCAGTTCACCAACCTGGTTCACCACCGGATTGCCGTTTTCGTCGAAAGCCTCAGCTTTGACACCGAGACATCTGCATTGAAGTTCCCCGGCTCTTACAGGAAGTAGCGGGCACGATCCCAGGAATCCGGTGCAAGGGTCGGTCCCTCCGCTGACTGAGCCGAGCAGCAGATCATCCTTAACGGAGTCATATACCCACTTGAATCCGGCCGGTGACAATGGAGACCCAGTTGAGCCTACGACTCGTAGCGCAGAGAGATCTCTAGTTTTCCCAGGCATCAACTCTTGATTCATGCAGCCCATAATAAAAGCGGCGCTTGCCCCGAAAGCTGTAACTCGTGCTTTTTCCGCAAGGTCCCACAGCACATTCATATTAGGGTACCCAGGACTGCCGTCGTAGAGGACAGAGGTTGATCCCAGCAGAAGCCCGCCCTGCATGATGTTCCACATTACCCACCCAGTCGTGCTAAACCAAAAAAAAGAATCTCTCGGCCTTACATCTACGTGTAATCCAGTGAATTTGAGGAACTCTATCAGGATTCCTCCTTGGCTGTGGACGAGGGGCTTCGGTAGCCCTGTAGTTCCCGATGAGTAAACAACCCACATGGGGTGGTTAAAATCAACCTGTTCGTAAGTGAGAGGGCCAGTCTCTTTAGCGACATCATCCCACATGAGCACATTTTTAACTTCGTAAGAAGCATTTGATGGGTAAAGATACGGGACGAGTATAGTGTGTTTCAGTGTCGGCAGTGACCCTTGCAAAGTGGCGACGGTGTGCTGGCAGTCGAACTTTTTGCCACCATACTGATAGCCATCAACAGCAAAAAGTATTTTTGGTTCTATCTGACGAAACCGGTCTGTAACACTTCGGAATCCAAAGTCAGGTGAACAGCTAGACCACACTGCGCCAATACTGGCGCACGCAAGAAAGGCAATGACTGTCTCAGGTATGTTGGGCAGGTAGGCTACAACCCTGTCTCCACATTTCACACCCATATTACGTAGAGCAGTCGCCACTGAGGCTACTTTCTGGGAAAGCTCGCTCCAAGATATTTCCGTTAGCGGCCGGATTTCAGATTGAAATTTCAATGCAGGGGTTTCTAGCTTGGCCCAACGGAACACATGCTCAGCGTAATTCAGTTTAGCGCCCACAAACCATTTAGCGCCAGGCATTTTCCTCTCGGAAAGCACCTGACGATATGGTTGGGAAGTCTGAATCCTGTTAAATTCCCAAATAGATACCCAAAAATCTTCCAGATTTGTTACAGACCATTTCCAAAGGTCGTCGTATGAGTCAAAACTCAGTTTTTTATTATTCAGAAGAAACTGAAGGAACTGGGTGATACTGGCTTTGCCTTTAAATTCATCTGAAGGTTCCCAGAGGAGATCGCCCTCTGTCACTTTTGTGAAGTCCATTGATGTTCACTCCCTGGAAGTTCTTGTATCTCTATGATCTGACCGAGAACGAGATAGTTTCCTTATCACGCAAGAATGCGTTACGCCCTTGGTTCAAGGTGTGCTGTGTTTTTGTTAAAAACTCCCCTAAAACAGGCTCTTGGTCACTCCGATGGCCGGTTCGACTAAACGCAATTCATGGCCAATTGGAATTTCCGGCCGATCTCAACCTCTTTGTCTCCGCATGAAACAGTATTATGAAATGGACATTAGTGTCTAGACAAAAAAGCGTCTTTGTTGAGGGTAGTTGAACTTCTTCGATGAGCGAATGTTAGCATTCTGCATTGGTCCAAATTGTCCAAATAGAGACAACCAATGTGCCATTGGGATGAAGACTAGAGAATCAACGCGACTGTGATTACCAACGGGGGATAGTCACCCAAAGGGAAGTCAAGAACCTGGTAGCCCTTGCCATTATGAGTGACAGAATCGGTGAAAACGACCCCAAACCCATATTAAGAACAGATCCTGGCTCTCCGAACATGGCTGCGGATGTCAGAATTTTTCTCTGGCAAATAGGAGTTGTCTTTTCCCCCG
>JAMCYH010000257.1 GCA_023474025.1 Deltaproteobacteria bacterium | reverse complement strand
TATATCCCCCAGCGGAAGGGTTGATTGTAAATTTTCTTCTGAATACTTGCGTTCAGTAATATTTTGAAAGACACACCGCGTCTTTTTGAACCGGCCATTCTGATCATGATCAATCTTTCCGACAAGCGCCACGATTATTCTGGAGCCATCGTTCTTGACCATTTCAAGTTCAACACCGTGAATCTCTCCCGCTGCCTTGAACCGGGGGAAATTTATCTTAAAATGTTCCTGATAGCCTGGAGTAAGGAAATCTCCAAACCATTTACCAAGGACTTGATCCCTGGAATATCCCAAAGTGTCGAGCCATGTCTGGTTCACTTCCAATAGGTAGCCGTCTTCGTCCAGGGACTGGTAACTCAGCAGCTCATTTTCGTGGAACAGTCGGGCTTCTTGTTCGCTTTCTTTGAGAGCTTTTTCAATATCTACAAAGCGAGCGTTTGCCGCTTCCAGTTCCACCACTCTCTGGCGTAGCGCATTCAATTCATCTACGAGTTGTTCTTTAGTCTTGTCCGAATCCAGCATATTAATTTCCCACCGAAAAAGGAAATTGACAAAAAACCGCCAATATAGTTTTTCTGACCTGGAAATAACCGCGACATCGCATCGATACCCGGATCATACTTTGCCTGAGGAATGCTCATCTGATCGTACAATATCTGACGTTTCATGTAAATTTTATTGAATCAGTCCCGCCATCAGCGAAATCATGAAATCTTTGAATCAGTCGCCATATTGGCGGAGTGATTTGACAAGTTTCTCATAAATTCGCCTGTAAGTATTGTAGGCATTCTGATCCCGATATTTTATGCCAAAGACCAACCTCGTGTTTTGTCGTTTATTCTCTTTGTCAACATAAGATCTTCGATAGCTTTTGTCCTTAGCCCCAATAGTGAACCATCGAACTGTCTCGTCATCTTTTTTATCGATCTTTTCAGAAACAATCTCCTCTGATTTTGGATTTAGAGCTATATCTGATGGCTCACCATTCCATTGAGGTGAGAACACATAAAATTCGACAAATCTATCAGGGGAAATGAAGAAGACACTATCATACCCTCTAACTGATGTTCTGCTCTTCAGTGATGGTCTGACACTGAACACTGATGGATACGCAACTGAAAACCATGCGCCTTTAAATGATTGCCAATCCTGGTCAGGTTCAGCAATGGCACATGTAGCTGATGTAAGTAATATCAGGGAAAAATAGAAACATATAAGTCGGTTTTTTGCCATGGCATGTTTCCTTGGGGTTGACGCCTGGTGAAGCGTTCCATAAGTTACAATTATAATGTCTCAGGCCCAGTTGGACAAAAATTGAGAAAAAAACTGGTTGAAATAGTACCTATCAAAGGTGATTGCTATGGCCGCAAGGAAGTTTTTTTTCCTACTATTTATTGGTTTGCTTATAGTAGGATTCTTGTTGCACAGGGTATTCCGCTAGTCAAAAGCTGTCAATCGAAGAATAAATGGCTTTCCTTAATATAATCTTTCAGGCCCGGTTGGACAGATTCAAGAATAAATGAAGATAGAATTATCTACTTAATAATCGGTACAAAGGCAGGGCGATGCGCAAAATTAATCCGGAATATGTTTCTATGGTCAGCGAAGCAACCAATGCCTCTCCATATTTCAAGCTGTTGAATATGCGTCTAATTCATTTGGACACTGGGTCTTGCAAAATCGAAATTGATGTCGACCCCAAAAAGCATTTTCAACCCTACGGTAATGTGCATGGAGGAGTTTACGCTTCGATTATAGATGCTGCGGCATTCTGGGCCGTGTTTAGCCAAGTCGATGAGAATATCGGTATGACTTCGGTAGACCTCAAACTAAATTTCCTTTCTGCGACAAATGGACTGAAACTCATTGCCTACGGGAAGAGTATCAAACTTGGAAGGACATTAGGTTACGGCCAGACTCAAGTGACGGATGAAACGGGGAAAATGTTGGCTCACGGCACATCTACCCTGATGATAATCCAGAACCTTTCTTTTCAATTTGGTGGATCAGTACCTCCAAAGTTTTTGTAAGCTGTTGACGAATAAGGGATAAGATCGGGAAACCAGTAAATTTATTCTCTGAAAATGTTTGAAACATTACACGCGAAAGTCCCACAATGGCCTTATTAAGAAAAAAACCACTCCGAGTTGTTAATGGTTAACATCTTGGAATGGTTTCTTAATTCATGGTGCCGAGGGACGGAATCGAACCATCGACACAAGGATTTTCAGAGCATTAAATTAAGTTATCCACATTCATTTTCGCTAATCTTCCCAGCTAGTTGTCAAGTTATATTGCCTTGTGGTAGTTACTGTCCTATCAATAAATGGGACCAAATTTACCGAGCTACTTAGCTGTGAATGTTCAAGTTAGCCATTTTAACATGAAACCTGAAAAATCGAACTTCTTACTTTTCGGAAAAGCTATAAATCAGTATGGTTACACTTTGGTCTTGGCAATGGGTAGCGGCCTAGGAATCGTAACTGATCCAATTATGAGATAAGATAGTTTCAAACCGGATCAACTGGATGATGCCCTTTAGATCATTACCTCCTGACTACTCACGACATATTGGTTTAATTGTACAAATATTTGACATGCTCATTTCCGTGGCTCATTGTGTTGGGCAGTCCTAGCCACCTATTTTGTGACTGATTTAACCGTAAGGATGTCTGGACCGAAGAGAATTCAATGGCGGAAAAGAAGGAAAATCAAACCAGTTTTGCTTGTGGTTTTTACCTCCCCTGTGAAACTCGCCACGTCGTTAAGATTGAATCTGGGGGTTCGGATGCGCCTCATAATTTGGTTCCTTTATGTAAGAGCTGTCATTATTTCGTCACCCATGGATTAGCAGAGTTGCCTAATTTTTCTCTAATATTTAAATGGTTACTCGGGGAAGACTCAAAAATTCGTCGGGAACAAAGATTATTCACTTTGTCATTCATTCAATTGATGGTAGATTGGGCTGTATGCCCAGAGCAAGCACACGAAATATGCAAAGAATTAATGCGGACGTGGTTAAATCTAGAGGTAGCTTCGTTTAAGCAAGGCTATCATCCCGACTATGACGCTCCATATGGTTACAAACGTGTAGGAAGAAAATTGTTACCAGTCTCATCTGAACTAGCAATTGTCACAAAAATTAGGGAGTTGAGAAAAAAATTCGTTACCAATGAAAAAATTCTCGAAGCTCTAACTAAGCTACCAAAATAGGATTACGAATCTGTGATTTTATTCAGTTAAACGATTTGCTATTTTCTTTTGAACAATTTCAGATTCCTGTTATTTTGGAACTAACTGTAACTACATGGTGGGGGTCAACCACGCAATACATGGGTTGGGCTGCAATGGGGGCGGCTTCCAGCGCTTATGCTGAGGCATCTAGGGCTAGGGCAGAACTGGCTGCGCTTTGGGAAGAGAATCAGCGTCCCCCAGTGGTTTATTAACTTGGAAGATTAGGCAGTTCTGTAAGGTTTAGATTCTAGCGCTAAGAAAGTTCATCTGGAAGAGCAACCCTAGAAAAATAATTCCCGAATTGGTGAGACAGATTTTCCCGATATGGGTGGTTGAGACGCAATCTTGGCCCCAAGCTAGCTGCAAATTTCATTAAAAAAGAAAGCGGGAGGGTCCAGACGTCCCTAAAACTAACAACCAGATACTCATCCTTCCACGGATCGCAAGGACACTTATCCACTAACAAATGAAGGTGGTAAATTCTATTTGCTTTTAGCGCCTTCATGTCATTTTTATAGGGGGTGGAGGACAACGCTACCACTGAACAGAGCAAGGCATGGATAACATTTTTTTGGTGAGGCCTGATATCACATGACTGTGATATCACGATTACAGACTGTGGCGCATACTCGACGGGAGATTCAACGTTAGGATTAAAAGGGAACGGAATATCTGAACTCGGCCTGAACACAGGACAATAAGGTAATATGTCACCTTGTTCAAGCGTTTCGTCCTCCACGATGGAGTAACACGGTGGCTCTCTGGTTCCTTCTGCCATGATAATAAATTGCTAAGGCTCCAGATTTAGAGGAAATTCTTTCACCTTAACCAGTTTCACCTGGATAGGTCGCCACGAATCCTCAGGAGGCACAAAGCGGACTTCATCCTTGTGTTCGAAATATTGTTGATGAGCCGTAAAGGGTTCTACGTCCGAAAAGAGTCCGCAATCTACCTTAGAGATAGGGGAAGTAGACTTTTTGAAAATATTCACAAGTAGCTCTCCAACAAATCGCAAGGTAGAACTTGTGCTCGATTCCTGGGTAATCCAAATATTTCGGAAATTGTCTCCGAAAGGTGAATCCATTCTTTGTTCCTCCCGGCTTTGCCATTGACAAAGTCTCCGCGCAAACTGCATAGTGGCGGCGAGCCGCACCGGGCTTTCGTCTTGCAGACACGCTATATTGTTGAGCATGATTACATCCCCTTAAGATTGAAAATATTGCTAACCAAGTTGACGTATTCCATCCAACAATCTTGCCACTCTCCCAACGCATCGCTGAAGGTTTTTATCATATCTTCTTTTGCGATCCAGTTCAGTTTGTAATGAAAGTTGGCGGCAAAGGCGACCACAGAGGAAGAGGTTCCCTCGGATTGCTTTAATTTCGCCTCTTGAATTGTCACGAATAATTTAGCCTTTTCCAACTGAAAAACGAATGTAGTTGAAGCCCTCACCGGTGCTTTACCATAAACCTGCCAAGGGCCATGGGCAATAAGTTTCCCCATAATATATTGTCGTGATTCTTCCTCAGTTTTAAATTCTACATCCCCTTTTGGGTTTATTCCGAGTTCTCGATAATCTACATGCGGGACGGCATTCACATACTGCCGTGCCATCTCTACGACTTTCACAATTTCCTTGGTCAGAGAATTGCCCGCCTGAGAGAAAACCATCTTTCCCAAATCCGAGACCACGGAAATGCCATTAGTATACACCACTTGAGCATAGGGTTCTACACAGACCGGGGGTTGTGCGAGCTTCCAGTCACTACTGACAATTCCATTGCGAACAAGAAAGTCAGGGTTCAGAATGGTGGGGTTGTGATTCTGAGCAGCAATCACAACAGAGAACTCCCGGATATGTAGAATGCTAACTGAGAGATCAGTAACCATCGTTTATAACTTTCACCACAATTCAATTAGAAGAGTCCGAGAGAAAGCACTTACCATAACTAGACTCTTCCAAGAAGCATTTGTTCTAAGATATATTAGTATGAGACAAAAGAAAATAGATAAAGATGCTCGGCCATGGAAATCAAATTTGACTTCCATACTTAACGAACTTAAGAACCGTGGTGTCAAAGACATCTTGATCGCCTGTGTGGATGGTCTGAAGGGATTTCCCGAAGCCATAGAAGCGGTATATCCCCAGACACAGGTCCAACTGTGTATCG
>JAMCYH010000131.1 GCA_023474025.1 Deltaproteobacteria bacterium | reverse complement strand
CGTAGCGCTGAGCCCCTGCGTCGGATGCATTGCGGGTGGCAGGAACTACATCCACATTAATGCCAACGGTGACGTGGAGCCATGTGTTTTCACGCATTTTGCGGTAGACAATATCTATGACAAATCTCTACTCGATGTCCTTCGCAGCGATTTTTTCACCACCATAAGATCGAAACAGCCGTATTCGGAGAATCTGTTGACACCGTGCATGATCATAGATAACCCGGATGTGTATAGACAGGTAGTCCGGTCCGCTAGCGCCTACCCCACTCACGACGGAGCAGAAGATGTAATCACCAAGATCAAACATGAACTGGATGATTACTCATGTCGTTTACGGGTCCTCGAAGACCGTGTCTGGGCGGAGGAAAAATCGGCCTACGGCTATTGAAATAGTTTTACTGGAAGAATCGGGATGATGAAACATCAAGCAGATCAGTAACAGATGGTACGCAATTTGTTCCGAACGTTGAACAATCTTGTGTACCATCTTGAAGCACAGTGATAGATTTAAGTGTGTAGTGATATCTCCAAACCGCAAATTCCGGGGCTTTTTCTATCTGTGATCGAGGCTAACACGCTTTTTAATGTTGTGGATTGGGTAAACATTCCCAGGTCTCGGCTGATAAGTGAGATTGATTTCCAGGTCTACGTCCGTCACACCCTCAGGCAATGGAATTTCGGTAGTCTCTTCTTTGGGCGTGAATGGTTGGATACTGGTGTCACGTATGAGCCCCAGCTTTTTGTCAGGCCCCAAAACCATATGGTTTGACCGAGAATCAGTAGCTTGGGGCATGTAAATCTTCGAAGTCCGGAATATTTCCTTACCGTTTGTTTCGCTAGCGGTCACATCCAGGACCACTTCAGTCTTGGATGGTCAACCATCAGGAATGCGATGGCCCGCTTTGCTGGTGATTTTCGTATTTACCACTACCATGGGCCTGACATCTCCCTCCTTCGGCTGAAAGGAGTACGCGAGCGTCCGAACCTGCATAGGAAGAGCTTCTCTCAGGCGCTCCGACAATTCGGCCCTGTTATTGAAATTCGGTGGCATGTAGTGATCGCCATTCCGCATGTGACACTCCTGGCACGTCTCTGTGCCACCGGAAGGGATGTATGCGTGTAGGTAGCTTCCATAAAGAGTAGCGCATTGCACTGGGTGTTCAAATTCGAGGTTGGGACCCAGTCCATGACACTGCCCACACATCAACGAATTTTTCAGGAGAGGGCTCTTCTTAACAGGAAGTCCTGGATGATCCTTGATGTCTTTGTTCCCGTAAATAACGTGTTTTTCAGGACGACCATGCACCACAGCCTTTTCATTGTGGCAGACCAAACAACCGATGTTCAATTTGCGAACAGTGGCTTTATCATCCTTTAATACGGCCTCCGCGATTTCTGCGGCTACAGCGTCTGTTGCGTACTTGATTTGTGGAAAGTGACACTTGAAGCATGGAAAGTTACACTTTGCCGCCTTTTCTCCAGGCCTAACAGCGAGGGGTCCCTTTTTTAGATATCCTGCGATAAAGATCTGGTCATTCAGTCCCATAAGCGGCCGAGCGTGATGAGACTTCTCCCATTGTGTGTAAATCTGTTCATGACATTCTTTACAGCTCGAAGAATCAAACATCGTCACTAGTTCGCCGAGCGAACTGACTTGCTTTTCGAGCTGAACCTCAGCACCAACATGTTGGTCATTAACCAAAACGAGCGTTGCGCTTACCACCGACACCATTAAAGTGCTACGGCAAAGTTTGAATAAATCCCAAGTTCCTGGAAGTCGTCGCATTGTTCAACCTCGTCGTGGCACGTCAAAAAAATTTAAAATACCGGTTTTGAGGCCCATCTAACGCTTCAATGTCCAACCTCGGCTTTTTGATCGCAACAGTTAACAAAAAAGTATTTCATCAATAACTCTGATAGAAATGTCACCTTTTGTAATCATAACTTCTCATCTAACTACTTCACCATCTTTTTTACCCACGATTGCGCCGCTATTTGCACAGGGTCCCAAGGGCTACTCAGCGGAGGTGTGTAACTAAAATCGAGGTCACTCAATTCATCGACAGTCATTTCATGAAAAAGCGCTGTTGCAAACACGTCAATTCTTTTTGAGATTTCTGATCCATAAGATCCAATTACTTGAGCGCCGAGAAGTTTTCTCGTATCTCGGTCTCCGGTGATTCTGATTCTGATTTTTGTAGCTCCAGGATAATACGCTTTGTGGTCCCAAACTTCGATTTCCTCCGTAAAAGCCGCAAAACCCTCCTCGACGCCCTCTGACTGACGAAGGCCCGTACGGCCGACCACTAAATTGAATATTTTGACTACCTGCGTCCCTAGTGAGCCGGCAAATTCACTTCTCCCACCGACAGCGTTAGCCCCGGCGACCCGGCCCTGTTTATGGGCAGTAGTTCCCAAAGGGAGATACTCGTATCTGTTGACTATACGGCGCCATGTTTCAACGCAGTCCCCTGCGCCATAGATGTCTTTAAATGAGGTTTCCATGCGCCGGTTGACCTTGATTGCGCCTTTGGCGCCGGTCTCCAATCCAATCGCAATTGCCAGGTCAGCGCTTGGTTTACACCCAGTGGCGACCAAAACCATGTCTGTTTTAAACTGAAAATCGTGGCTGCCAGAAACAAAAAGTTTGCCATCAATGCGCTCTATGCCCTCTATCGCTACGCCATTGACTACCTGGACGAGGCGCCGCTCCAGTTCAACCTTAACGATTCCGCTGAAACTTTTGTCAACAGTTTCCATTACTGAGTCAGCATATTCCACGACCGTAACCGCAAGCCCGCGGCGTGTTAGAGAATCAGCCATTTCCATACCAATATAGCCGCCACCTACAATCAAGGCTGATTTGGGGTTATATGATTTGAGGTAATTGTCAATGGCGAAACCGTCTTCCATCCAGCGCAGCAAATAAACTCCCGGCTGACCTAATCCTCTGATGGGTGGCTTTGCGGACACCGCCCCAGTCGCCAGAATCAGCTTGTCATAGCCAGTCCTTGATTCTTGCCCGGTGGGCGTCAAACAGGCTACTGTTTTACTCTGGGGATCGATCAACGTGGCCTTATGATTCAGCAATATACTAATACCCTCTTTCTCGATTTCCCCTATTTGCCGGTGCGCTAACTGCCTCCACTCAGGCGTTTCACCGCTTAGATAAAATGGCAAACCACAGATACTGTAATTCGGAAAACTGTCAGCGACGATAACTCTTACATCGACATTCTTGTTAATCTCCCTAGCCCTCAACGCGGCGCTGATCCCTGCGTCACTGCCGCCTATAATTGTCAAGTTCATAATTTCACTCCAACATCTCCGGTTAAAATTGACATCGAAATTTTGGTAAGCCTGTTTTAGGGTCGTAACCTTTGATGAAAAACCAATTTCAAGGTCTTGGAAGATATATTATTTACTGACTTTATGGTACTATGCAAAAAACAATAGGTCAAAGATCTTTTTAACTTTTTCAGCCAAATTGAAATTCACTTGTCAGGGGGCTAAATCGTCACGATATTAAGATAAAATTCGCCATCACTCGGAGAAGTTTTGTGCTATTTTCAATCACATCGATCAAGCCAATCGCTATTTTTAGGGTCTCCCTAATAATCATTACGGCTTTGTCTAATATTGGGTGCTCAGATCACGAACAATCCAAGGTAGTGAATTTTTCGAACACAATCACTTTGGAGAAACCTGACACTAAACAACGGGGGGATAAACAGTTGCGAGTAGCTATTGGAGCAATGGTTTCCCCTAGAGAATCAATCTCGATTTATCAGGAGTTGCTGGATTATCTTGGGGAAAAATTAGGGAAGGAGATAGTCCTCGAACAGAGGAAAACTTATAGTGAGATCAACGAATTACTGGGTAAGAGCGAGGTTGATTTCGCCTTTGTCTGTTCAGGGCCTTACGTAGTAGGGAAGGAAAAATACGGCCTGGAATTGTTGGCGGCGCCTGAAGTGAATGGATCACATTTCTATAATGCTTATCTGATTGTTAATAAAGATAGCCGATTCAACACGATTGAAGACCTTAGAAGTAAAACCTTCGCATTGACAGACCCGGATTCGAATACAGGCAAACTGGCCCCGATAGGTTGGCTCAAAAAGATCGGAGAAAAACCCGAAACCTTCTTTGGCTCCCTTATTTACACCTACAGTCATGATAATTCCATATTGGCTGTTTCAAGGGGCTTTGTAGATGGAGCGTCGGTTGACGGACTAATATGGGCGTACTTTAACAAAACCAACCCGGACCTTACTTCCAATACTCGGGTTATTCTAAAATCTGAGAATTACGGGACACCGCCTGTTGTCGCCACCAGACAGATGAGCAAATCAATGAAGGAAGCAATCAAGAGAGCGCTTCTTGGGATGCGAGATGACAAAAGAGGAGCTGAAATACTGGACCGTTTAATGATTAACAGGTTTGTGCCGGCCAAAGACGATTGGTATAATTCAATACGGGATGTCATAGAATCCGCCGGGGTGAGCATGGAGCCACAGGATGGGCTTTCGAAGTCTGAAAACTAAGTTGTTGCTTGCAGCCTCACTGCTGGTTATTAGCAGCGGCGTAGCCCTTTCGCTGCTCGTTTCAGATCAATATAGCAAAAGTCTAATCGATTCCGCCAGACATCAGGCTGAGAATTTGGCTCTCTCTCTTGCGATTGAGTCTGCCGACAAAGTCTTGACCCATGATCTAGTGGCTTTACAAAAGTCACTAGATCATCAGATGAAAAGTAATCGTTCATTAGCGTATCTGTTCGTAGTTCGCGACGGGCAGGTCTTGGCTCACACCTTCCAAAAAAACTTCCCACAGGAACTTTTAGATGCGAACACGGTTATCTCCGAAGACGGCGGCAACGAACAGACGATTGTTTCAACTACTGGAGAAAGATTCATCGATATCGCACGGCCAATTTTCCAAGGGAAGGCAGGCTTACTAAGGCTAGGGATCTCGGAGAAGTCTCTTGAGCGGCAGGTTGACGAGTTGCGAATGAAGATGGGCCTGATAACTCTGTTCATACTGCTTACCGCTATTGCTGGGAGTTTATTTTTAGTCAAGAGAATTACCGGACCATTGGGAGAACTTGCTCGATCCGTTGAAAACATCAAGCAGGGGTCTTGGGACGTCAAGATTAGAGTATCCGGGCGAGACGAGGTGACAATTCTGGCCAAATCATTGATAAACATGGCGGCGCGACTAAAACATTATACACAGCGATTGGAAAACCAAAAGCTGGAGCTTGAAAGAGCGCACAATCAAACTAGAATTTTCTGCGAGATAGTTCGTGAATTGGGGACCGTTTAATGATTAACAGGTTTGTGCCGGCCAAAGACGATTGGTATAATTCAATACGGGATGTCATAGAATCCGCCGGGGTGAGCATGGAGCCACAGGATGGGCTTTCGAAGTCTGAAAACTAA
>JAMCYH010000248.1 GCA_023474025.1 Deltaproteobacteria bacterium | reverse complement strand
TTCATGCATAAGTGGTCCGACGTACAGGGCATTGTCCGATACTCGACCAGCTACAATCACGTCCGCCCCTCTTTGCAGCTCTTTTACAATAAGGTCCGCTCCAATGTAGGCGTTGGCAGCAACGATCCGGTCCCGTATTCGATCGATATCTTCCTCACCTGTATCCAGATTGCGGAACTTCCATCCCTTGGCCCTGATTTCATCCAGATAGGGAAGTATGTCGTCTCCGTATACTACCCCGATTTTGAGGGGCCCCAATTTGAGATCCTTTATCACCTGTTCCACTTCGAGCGCGGCCTGCATCGGATTTGCTCCCCCAGCATTGGTCAGTAGCTTGATGTGTCTGGGGACGCTGACTGGCAGCATTTTTTTCATCCAAGGGATAATGTCTGGGATGAAACCATGCTGTGGATTCTTGGCCTTCATGCGATTCAACAGGGCCATGGTCAATTCTGCAAGGTGGTCAAAGCCTATATATTGAACGTCGGCTCGTTCCGCCATCTCGACGGCGGGCTCCAGCATGTCGCCCCAATAAGCCGAGCCTGAACCGATGTTAATTTTTTTCATTTTTTTATAGCCTCCTTTGTTCCGTAGATGAGCAGCGCTTTAGCGGGCCGATTTGTCAGTATGATCTTGGTAACCCCATTTCCAAGGCAACGAAGTTCTTGATCATTTCATTGGTTATGGGGGCTACGAGAAACAGCTCAGCGTCTCGGAAAAAGCGCTGCATGTCATATTCCATCATGTACCCGTAGCCTCCAAGAATTCGCATCCCGGCCAAGGCCACCTTGAATCCGGCCTCCGATGCGGCCAGCTTGGCCATCGCTGTCTCTTTGGCGCATTTCCTGTGGTGTGACTGCAACCATGCGGCCTTATAAGTGATCAATCGAGCCATTTCCAATTCAGTGGCGGCCTCGACCAGATAGTTTTGGATTGCTTGAAAACTGCCTATGGGTCTGGAAAAGGCCTCTCGTTCGAGAGCATATTTGTACGCGTAGTCAAAGGCTGCTTGGCCTATGCCGAGCGACACAGCAGCAAGCGCTACTCGCTCATTGTTCAAGGTATTGGTGAGCTGATGCCAACCACGGTGCTCTTCTCCCATAAGATTCTCTTCCGGCACGTCCACATTGTTGAAGAAGATTTCGTTACTTCCTGTGGCTCGAATCCCCAGCTTCTTGAGCGGCCGTATGTCAATGCCGGGACTTTTGGCGTCGATGATGAGAACTGAGATCCCATCAGACTTTTTTATCGGGTTCGTTCTGGTCCTAACTGCCGTAATGAGATAGTCAGCTACATGAGCCCCGGTAATGAACGTCTTCTGTCCGTTGACGAAGTACCGGCCGTCCTTCTTGGTTGCAGAGGTGCGAAGGCTCCCAAGTATATCCGTCCCCCCTCCAGGTTCGGTGAGGGCCAGAGAAAACATAAGATCACCAGAAATGAGGTTCGGGAGCAATGTTTGCCGCTGCCGGTCCGTCCCAAAATACTCAAGGGACTTTCCGCCAAAACAGGTGGATAGAAAGTATGTCAAACCGATAGCAGCTGAAGCCTTGCTTAACTCCTCTATAATAATCCCTTCATCAATCGTGCTCCCATCCAGCCCACCATACTTCGAAGGAAAAGGTAACCCCATGAAGCCCAAGTCTGCCATTTTCCGGTACAGCTCATGAGGAAAGCTTTCGGTCTCATCGATTCGGCGGGCAAAGTCAGCCGTACACTCTTTCGCGACAAATTTTCTAAGGGTGTCCATGAGCATACGACGCTCTTCATTCATTTCAAAATCCATGAATCCCTCCGCACATAAATTTCTACGGCCACCTTCAAGATGCTACCCACGCCACATCTTGCATCTGTTGGAATGCTTCATCCTTATAGGTCGTTCTCTGTCCCAATTCTCCCATACCAGGATGAAACGTCTTTGATTTTCTCGTTCTTGGAGTCTCAGAATCTATTTTCCGAACTGCTATGACAGCTATTCTTCATCTTTGAACAGATCCTTGTACCTATTACGAAGTTCGTATTTCTTAACCTTAGTACCTACGGAAATCGGCATCCGATCGACAAAGATGATTCTTTTAGGTACCTCAAAACGCCCCAGTCTTGTTCGACAGAAATCGATCAGTTCTCCCTCAGTCGGCGTTTCTCCCTCTCTTGGAACAACAGCGGCAACAACGCTTTCGCCCCAACGTTTATGAGGCACACCGAATACAGCGGCCATTTCCACTTTCGGAGACGTCACTAAGACGTTTTCCACTCTCAAGCTCGTTACGGTTTCACCTCCAGATTTTATGACGTCCTTGAAGCGGTCAACCATTATAATTAGGCCGGAGTCATCGTACTGGCAGGCATCGCCGCTGTGAAACCATCCGTATTTGAAGGCTTCTTCGGTTTCTTTCTCATTCTTGTAGTATGCAGCCATCATCGCCGGGGACTGCATCACCTTTTCGCCCGTTACCCCAATGGGACAAGGCTTACCATCTAAATCCATGATTCTTGTTCCATAAAACGCATGAGACGCACCAAGATAGTTGAGCGCCGGAGAATTCTTTTCATATCTGTCGTAAAATTTGTGATGCCAGCCTCGAGTGTCATAGACGCATTCCGTCTGGCCATCGTAGCTTAGGATTACAAGATCTTGACCGAAAATCTTTCTTAACCTTTTATCAAGAGGAGGTGGAATCGGCCCCCAACCGCATGGACAAACCCTCAGGGTACTCGCGTCATATTGTTCGGGGTTCTGTTCATAGAGGTCGGCAATGCGTCTGAAGTCGACTGGGCCTCCGAAGACAGTTGTTAATTTCTCTCTCGTGATCGACTCGCAGATAATCGTTGCATCCGGAGAGCGAGCCATTAGGGACATCCCCCCGACCATTAGCCCGGACCAGATCATGCCTTGTGAAGCGATGTGAAAGATGGGATAATAGTTGCCGCTCCTATAGTCAAGTTCTGTGAGAACCCCAGCACCGCGGGACATCGTCATGGCATGGCCGACCGAGACTACGTACATGTAAATGTGGCTCAACATTACACCTTTTGGCCAAGCCGTAGTTCCGGAGGTATACAAAATTTGGACAATGTCGTCACCATGGATTCTTACGTCCGGTTCTGCTTTTGACTTCCCACTAATGAAACCTTTGAATGATACACTCCCTGGGACAACTTCTCCCCCAATAGGAATTGTAACGTTTACTCTCAATTGATTGTTTTCAAATACTTTTTCAACTCGTGTATAGAATTGAGCATCAATAAGTAGAAAGCTTGGCTCCACCTCTTTTATTATGTAATCAATAACATCTGTGGCAATTGTGACGTTGATTGGGACGAGAACGAGTCCAGCCTTCGCAACTCCGACTTGCGCCAGAAAATGCTCGGCGCTATTCAAGCCAAATGTTATAACCCTGTCTCCCCTCTTGAGGCCTTTTTCGAGCAAAGCATTTGCGAATTGATTGGCAATGTCGTTACACTGTTTATAGGTTAATCTCTCGTATTCTTTGTCGACATATGCGCCCTGCCATGATACTAACGCCTCCTTGTCGGGATAGCTCCAAGTCATCCTTTCCAGAGCGTCACCCAGGGCGATACGATCCCATCTGTTGTCGGCCCTTCTATTGAACAAACTGGTCACATCGAACTTCATGATACTGGCTCCTTCTTTTGGACTGATTAGACTTCCCTTGGACATGTCCTAAGTTTGTGAAGTTACGATTTGCTCCTTACCTCCTTTCTTATTTTCTGTGGTGAGACACTGTGGCACTGTGCAGTCTGCTTCCGAATCTTCCCTGAGTAAGCAAAACCCCGGAAATCAAAAACAACAAGTTACCTAGCCATCATGAATTATGCTGAGCGTCATATTCAGGATCATGCGTTTCTGAGACAGAATACCCCCTGAAAACATACATCGGCGATACTGTCCCTCTCGAGGGTCTCGATAATGATTGATTCTCGGTTTTTGGGCAACCTCGCGCATTCCCGCTCTCTAACTCTTTCCAATCAAACAGCCTGCTTCAGCTGTCCAAAGGAGATCGGGTCATGGAATACCGCCCAGAGCAAATCGGAGAATAGGGTCCGTAGGGCTGGTTTCTTCGAGTAAGCTTCTACCTCAGTAATGGGTCCTAATGCGATGTAAAGTGCACAGGCTCTTAGAGCGCCTAGTTATTTCTCGATCCCCTTGAAGATGAGTTGACAAAATGTCTCGCTGATCTCGTCAGGGGTAAAGGGTCCGTCTGGCGAGTACCAGCGGGCCACCCAGTTGGCCGATCCAAGAATTGCGAACGTGACCAGCTTAAGGTTGGCCGTTCTGAAGCACCCCTGTTCGATTCCTTCTTGAATGATACTGGCAAACATCTGCTGAAATATACGCCGCTCCTGTCTGACTTCATCTCTGAATTTTTCCGGCAGCATGAGTTCCTGTTGTCTCAAGGCTGAGTAAACAAATTTCGTCGTAAGGACCTTCACATGCTCTCGGATTGCCAGCCTGAGCTTCTCCTTTGGCGGCAGCCCCTTTCTGTCTACGATTTTGGCCAACGCCTCACCGGCCAACGTGTGGGCCTTTAGCATGCAGTGGAATAGAATGTCATCCTTTCCTTTGAAGTAGCGATAGAGCCCGTATTTGGTCATCTCAAGTTCCGAGGAGATGTCGTCCATCGTTGTTTTCTCGAATCCCTTTTCCGCAAAGATGTCGGCGGCTTTGTAACATATCTCTTCTCTCTTGCTCTCGAATTCGTCTTCTCTGGAGTATTCCATAGTTGCCCCACGTTGACCGAGCCTGCTGAGACATGAAGCAATTAGTGTGCCAGTCTTCTTTTCTTGTCCAGCCATCGATGTGTTCATCTCCTTATCGATCAGATTTCCATGAGTTATTGAAAAAAAACCTTCAGCTAAATCCGCGTCGCGTGTCATTTCGATGCCATCATCTGTTTCCCTAGTAGACGAATGGGCACTAGCGGAGGCTATTGTATACTTTAGATACAGCTTTCCCTCTCCTGACTGCCGTGGAACTCCCCTTACACCAAGCCTGATACACTCTCGCATAGAAAGCTCCCGATGGGAAGATCGGCTGGCGTGAATAGCTGTACAGCAACTTGCTGTTTCGATGCACCCACGAGTGACGTGCGACGGCTCTCCATACGGAAATCTGTCAACAGCGCTTGGCAATTCCCAATAATGTGGCTAGAGTGTGCATCACCGGCATGATTTATGCTTACTAGTCGCAAGCAAGGCGAAAAGAAACAGGGCAAGGGACAAGTGGAACCTCAGCATCTCAAGTTTTCCGTAGGAGACGGCATCGCGTTGATAACACTGCATCGACCCGAAGCCATGAACGCGTTTAGTCCCCAAATGCTCCAGAGCTGGTTTAAGGCGATCACGAACTGTGAAGAGAGTGAGGATGTTCGAGTGGTCATCCTCACCGGAGCGGGAACAGCCTTTTGTGCAGGCGGGGACATCTTTGCGGAAAAGGGA
>JAMCYH010000044.1 GCA_023474025.1 Deltaproteobacteria bacterium | reverse complement strand
GAACTGATTGGTGTGGCCTTCAACGACCCCAAGGTCAAAACATGGTTTGACAAACATCTCGTCTCCCCTGTGCCCGTAATGGCTAAAAGGGGATTGTTGTAAAGAGAGGCCGTCCGGATATTTTCGGAGAGACCCCGACATCAAGCTGACTCGGGAATTGATATAGACTTTGAGTCATAGTGCGGAGTGTAAGGTGAGCAACAAAAGAATTGGCGCGGTAATGACGGTTGGTGGAGGAATCGGAGGAGTCCAGGCTTCGCTAGACCTGGCAGAGTCCGGATTCAGGGTATATCTGGTCGATGAAAAACCGTGTATCGGCGGTGTGATGGCTCAGCTTGACAAGACCTTCCCAACCAATGACTGCTCTGCTTGTATATTTTCTCCAAAATTGCAGACATTGGCACAGAATCCTAACATAGAGATAGTGGCATACAGTCGGATAGAAGGCATTGAAGGCGTTCCTGGAGATTTCCGGGTGAAGGTGCGGCGAAAGGCGCGATACGTTGATCCCGAAAAATGTACTTCCTGCGGCGCCTGCGCCCAAAAATGTCCTACTAAAGTGCCTAACGAATACAATTTCGGGCATGACCTGCGAAAAGCAATCTACAAGGATTATGCTCAGGGGATACCCTCGGTTTACACCATTGATACAGACCATTGCAGGGTATTTCAGGGTAAAAAATGCGGCGTTTGCGCCAAGATTTGTCCCGCTGGGGCCATAGACTATGAGCAAAAGGATGTGATCGAGGAGTTCGAAGTAGGGGCGGTTATCATGGCCCCTGGGTATGAGTTGTTTGACACGTCCAAAGTTTCAGAATACGGACACGGTATTGCCCCAAATGTCGTTGCCAATCTCGAGATGGAGCGTATACTCAGCGCTTCAGGCCCATTCAGCGGTGTTGTCACCCGTCCATCGGATGGTCGACACCCCAAAAAGATAGCATGGATTCAATGCGTGGCTTCACGTGACAGAAGAAAGGGCATGCCACACTGCAGTTCAGTATGCTGCATGGCCTCGATAAA
Source organism: Deltaproteobacteria bacterium (assembly GCA_023474025.1). Lineage (GTDB taxonomy): Bacteria > Desulfobacterota > Desulfomonilia > Desulfomonilales > Desulfomonilaceae > CAJBEZ01. The sequence goes on along the minus strand of JAMCYH010000044.1, from coordinate 4,438 downwards.
GCAGGCGGTTATAGCTAAAGAACATGACGCCTCGATTGAACCAACGATTTTTTTCATGGATATTAGGGCTTATGGTAAAGACTTCGACAAATACTACGAAAAAGCCAAGGATGACGGGGGCGTCCGGTTTATCAGATCAATGGTCAGCCGTGTTGTCGAAGATCCGGTAACCCATGATCTTGACATCGTGTATCTGGACCCTGATGGTAAGTTAAAAACTGAAACATTCGATATGGTCGTGCTGGCGGTGGGGATCAAACCTTCGAAAGAAGCTGTGGAAGCTGCCAGATTACTCAACGTGGATCTAGACACCGAGAAGTTTTGCGTTACTGGATCATTTGAACCGGTAAAAACGTCAAGTCCTGGCATTTTTGTGGCTGGAGCTTTTCAGGCTCCCAAGGACATACCTCAAACTGTTATGGAAGCCTCAGCCGCAGCCGGTGTGGCAATAAAGATGCTTGCTGACCAGAGGGACACCTTAACCTCTAAAAAACAGTTGCCACCTGAAAAGGACGTCTCAGGTCAGGAACCACGAATAGGGGTATTCGTTTGCAGGTGCGGTATAAATATAGCTTCCACCGTTGATGTTCCCGGTGTTGTCGACAAAATTCGTGAAATTCCTGGTGTCGTATACGCTGGAGAGAACCTGTTTACGTGTTCCCAGGATACTCAGACACAAATAAAAAATATTATTCAGGAACACAATCTCAACAGAATGATAGTGGCTTCCTGCACGCCGCGGACACATCTCCCACTCTTTCAGGAAACAGCTAGGGAAGCTGGCTTAAACAAGTATCTGGTGGAAATGGCCAATATCCGGGAACATTGTTCCTGGGTTCATATGAGTGAAAAGGAAAAAGCCACAGACAAGGCCGTAGACTTGATAAAAATGGCTGTAGCCAGGACCGCAAGACTGGAACAGGTTCAGGATCAGCAACTGCCTATGGTCGAATCAGCGCTCGTAATAGGTGGCGGAGTGGCCGGTATGACCTCGGCGCTGAACCTTGCCGATCAGGGTTTCCAGACTCATTTAGTCGAATCTGCTGAAAAGCTAGGTGGGAACGCGTGGAACCTTTCCCATACACTAAAGGGAGAGAAGATTCGACCGTTTCTTGAGGGCCTGATCAAAAATGTCATGGACAATCCAAAGATCACAGTTCATTTTAATTCCAGTATCAAAGACGTGCACGGTTTCGTTGGAGCTTTCAAGACGGAGGTTTCTTCCGATGGTGGGGCCTCAGAATCAATTGAACATGGCGTCGCAGTAGTCGCAACAGGGGCGTCGGAGTGGAAACCTGATATTTATTCTTACGGTCAGGATCCTCGGATACGGACTCATCTTGAAATGACCAAAGCCATGGAAGGCGGAGACCCACAGGTATGGAAAGCTGATACAACGGTTTTTATTCAATGTGTTGGATCCAGATGCCAAGAACGTCCCTGGTGTAGCAAAGTTTGTTGCAATCACACCGTAATGGACGCCATCGAATTAAAGGAAGCAAATCCCTCGGCCAGGATCTACGTATTGTATCGTGACATAAGAACCTTTGGATTGAATGAATCCTATTACGAAAAAGCCCGGCGGCTTGGCGTCATTTTTGCCCGATACGAGCCAGACGCCCCGCCCAGCGTCCAGGTCGGCGCGAAACTCCAAATCAGTCTCAAAGACCTTGTGCTGGGTGGCATGATGAATATTTCGGCGGACAATCTCGTACTGGCGTCCGCGATTGTTCCCAGTGAAAACAACAAGGAACTGGCCAAGCTTTTTAAAATATCTACAAACGAAGATGGCTATTTCCTCGAAGCCCACATGAAACTCAGACCGGTGGATTTTGCGACTGACGGCGTATTTCTTGCCGGTCTGGCGCATTATCCCAAGCCTCTCGATGAAACAATCGCTCAGGCGGAGGCGGCTGGATCTCATGCTGCGCAAATTCTGGCTCGCGGTTACGTTGAAGCCCCAGGCATGGTATCGGTTATCGACCCATATCTCTGTCGAGGCTGTGGTCGTTGCGTTGAGACCTGTCCGTTCCATGCCCCTGAGCTCAAAGAGGTCAGTCCGGGAGTGTTCAAGTCCGAAGTTAATCCTGCTTTGTGTAAAGGATGTGGAGCCTGCGCTGTAGTCTGTCCTACGGGAGCGGCTGCAATCAGGCATTTCAAGGATGATCAGATATCACGAATGATTGACGTTGCGGTGGCCTAAGCGTGCGGCGCATGAGCCATCTAAATTAAAGGTGAGTTTAATTACGAGAATCGCTTAACTTTCCGGAGTAGCTATGCCTCAAGAATTTGATCCAAAGATCGTTGCCTTTGCGTGTAACTGGTGTTCTTACGCTGGCGCGGACCTTGCGGGTGTCGGCCGTATGCAGTACCCACCAAGTATCCGGTTAATTCGTTTGATGTGCTCGGGCATGTTAGTGCCTTCATATATTCTCAGAGCATTTGAAAAGGGCGCGGATGGCGTCCTTGTAACCGGTTGACACATCGGAGAATGCCATTACCTGGAAGGTAATGAAAAGGCTTTAAAAGTAATAGAAAAAACCCAGAAGATGATGAAACTGCTTGGGATCGAGGAAGGACGTCTCAGGAGAGAATGGATTTCTGCTTCTGAAGGCTCCAGGTTTGCGGAAACTGTGCGGACTTTTACTGAAGATATACGAAAACTTGGAAAAAGTCCGCTCGTAAAAAGGGAGACGGCGGCATGAACCTACCGGATATTGTCGACCGCACTGGAGCCTATTATTGTCTGGACTGTGGGATATGCACAGGTAGTTGTCCAGTGTCGCGGGTTTTTCCAGACTTTTCGCCTCGCTTGATGGTCGAAAAAGTCCTTGTCGATCAGGAAGAAAATGCCCTGGAAGACGTTAACGTGTGGGCGTGTCTTTCGTGTGGGCAATGTAGCGTTCGTTGTCCGTCCGAAATCGATTACCCCGAATTTGTACGGCTTATCCGCGAGGAGGCCACGAATCAGGGCAAAGGAGGCACTCCTGCTCACAGGGGGCTTTTCCAGACAGTAATGCGCCTCCAGACCATGGACATCAAACAGTCAAAGACCGACTGGGCACGGGAAATCGGCCGAGTCGCCACCTCAGGGGATGTTTATTTTTTTGTTGGATGTGCCCCATTTTTTGATGTGGAATTCCACGATGACTGGGGTCTGGACATGATGGACAGCCCCAAGGGAACCCTCAAACTGTTGAACTCCATTGGAATAGAGCCGGTTGTCCATGACGAAGAGCGGTGTTGTGGCCATGACCTTTTCTGGAATGGCGACACCGAAAATTTCACTAAACTGGCGAAGAAGAATGTTGATTTGATCAGAAGCCTCGGTTGCAAACAGGTGGTCTTTTCCTGTCCTGAAGGATACATCACTTTCAAGAAAAGATATCCAGAAGTTGTAGGAGACCTCGGGTTTGAGCCAATTCACATATACGAACTTTTGTCCCGCGAGGTCACAGCCGGCAAAATCAGCTTTGAGCCTTTTAAGACACGGTTGACTTACCATGATCCGTGTAGACTCGGCAGGCAGGCTGGGATCCTGGAAGAACCCAGAGAACTGTTAAAGGCGATTCCTGGGGTTGAACTGAAAGAGATGGAACATAACAGAATGAGTGGAGTTTGTTGCGGCACAAGCGCGTGGATGAACTGCTCAGCCTGTTCCAAGTCCATACAGAAAAGAAGGATAGAGGAAGCTGCAGCGACAGGAGCGGAAATACTTGTGACAGCCTGTCCCAAATGCAGGGCTCACTTGAGTTGCGCCTTGCGTGATATGGACACGCCTATTAAGATTCGTGACCTGAATGAAGTGCTTGCTCAATCAATCAAACCGTAAAGTTTAGTGGTAGGAGTTGATTTACGCTGAGTTAACCACTAATCTGGAATATTAGCGAGTTCGTTTCCCTACAGGATTGTGGTTCACGAACAGTTGATAAAATCAGGGATGGTGAAATTATGGCTTCTAAGGAAGTACTTATAGTCGGCGGTGGAATAGCTGGCATGCAAGCGGCTCTTGACCTGGGTGAAATGGGAATTCAAGTTCATCTTCTGGAGAAAAATCCCAGCATCGGCGGGAAGATGGCCCAATTGGACAAAACCTTCCCAACGAATGATTGCACAATATGAATTCTTTCGCCGAAGTTGCTGGATGTCGGTCGACATCCCAAAATTAATGTTCTTGCATACAGTGAACTTGTTGAATTCACCGGAGAGATAGGTAACTTCAAGGCCAAGGTTCGGCAGAAACCCCGTTATATAGACTCTAGCAGATGTACCGCTTGTGGAGCTTGCGCAGAAAAATGTCCGACCAAGGTCCCGAATGAATTTAACTTCGGTCTGGATGATAGAAAAGCCATTTATAAGGATTATGCTCAGGGTATACCATCCGTTTTCACAATCGATCCCAACCACTTCAGCCGCTCTGGCTGCCGCGCTACTTGCC
>JAMCYH010000278.1 GCA_023474025.1 Deltaproteobacteria bacterium | reverse complement strand
ACGTTTCATGGGCCAAAGCCTTTCAAGCGACTACCCAGGCTTTGGCCTCATAAGGATCGGGTACGGGGCCGTGGATAATTAGCGCTCCTGTACCCTCTCCCTTAAAAAATTCAAGCGGAGGTTCCAGATGGAACAAAAAACGATGATCGCTTTTTTCATTACCGCCATAGTTAGTTGTTTTATAGGCGCAATGTTGACCATTGCAGTCGCTAAAAGGGGGCTTTCATCCCCAAGGGATAATGATTCGATGGAACGCCACCAACCAGCCACCTCGGAAAGCGGCGAAACTAAAGAGAAAAGCGCCAGTGGTGGTCTCATTCAAGTTTCTGAAGAGACAATTAAGGAAGAAGGCATAAAGGTTAACGTCGCTGCCCCTGGAAGGCTGCAAGTCACAGCGACTTTTCCCGGCGAAATCGCTATTAATCCTGACCGTATGGCCCACATCACTCCGCGCATGGGCGGCATAGTGATTGAGGTTCGTAAGAATCTTGGTGACAAGGTTAGCGCCGGCGACGTGATGGCTGTTATGGAAAGCAAAGAACTCGCGGTCGCCAAGGCGAACTACCTTGCCACTATGAAGAGGCTGGAGCTGGCAACAAGTAACTTTGTAAGGTTTGAGTCCCTATGGCAAAAAGCAGCGGTTCCAGAGAAACAGTATCTTGAAATCAAGACTGCGCGAGAAGAAGGGGAAATAGAAAAGAATTCAGCAGAACAAAAACTGCGAGCTCTAGGATTTACAGAGAACTTACTCCAACGACTTCCCAAAGAACCAGCCTACTCTTTGTCGAGATATGAAATAACGGCCCCTTTTGATGGAACGGTGATCCAAAAGCACATAACTTTGGGTGAAATGCTCAAAGATGATACAGCCGCTTTTGTTGTAGCTGACCTCAGCTCGGTGTGGGCCAACGTATACGTTCATCCTAGGGAACTGCCGAATATCATCAATGGCCAGAAGGCTGTTATCGCTACAGGTAACGGTGTCCCCAATGTTCAGGGTCGCGTGGAATATGTCGAGCCAATTGTTGGAGACAATACCCGATCGGCTATTGCCAGAGTGGTTCTGGATAATCCTGACGGAAAACTTCGTCCAGGCCTCTTCGTTACGGCCAAGATCTCGGTTGAGAACATCGACGTTCCAGTAGTTGTTCCCAAAACCGCACTAAAGAATATTGAGAATAAAACTGTCGCATTTATACGTAAAGAAGGGGGTTTTGAACCTAACATCGTAAAAACTGGGAGAGCGGATAACTCGCGTGTCGAAATTGTTTCCGGACTAAAGGAGGGAGAACTGTTTGCTTCTGAAGGGTCCTTCATCCTTAAGGCTGAGGCCGGCAAAAATGACGCGTCAGCCGAACACTAAACAAGAACGAGTATTCATAATGTTCAAGGAGTCTTTGACCAATGCTTGAGAACGTTCTAAAATTCTCAATTGAACACCGTTACCTGATTCTGATGGGAATTGTTTTAATAGCCGCCATAGGTATATTTTCGTTGCAGCGTCTTCCGATCGACGCAGTGCCCGATATTACACCCAATCAGGTTCAGGTCAATACGGATTTCCCAGGATTGTCTCCTGTTGAGATAGAAAAACAGATCACTTTTCCCCTCGAGAACGCCTTGGCAGGCATACCGGGGCTCACATATACCCGATCGCTTTCTAGAAATGGATTTTCTCAGATTGTCGCAACCTTTCGTGACGACGTGAGCGTCTATTTTGCTCGGCAGCAAGTGAATGAGCGACTTGCTGAAGCTCGAAAGAACCTTCCGCCTGGAGTCGATCCCAAGATGGGCGCAATCACAACCGGGCTTGGTGAAGTATATGTATGGGCAGTTAGCTATAAATATCCTGATGGAAATGTAGTAAAAATCAATGATGGTGCTCCCGGCTGGCAGAGCGACGGATCATATTTGACCCCCGAAGGCGAGAGACTCGTAACCGACTTACAGCAAACAGCATACCTTAGAACGGTTGAAGACTGGATCATTCGACCTCAACTAAAAGGTTTGGAAGGATTGGCTGATGTAGACGCGATCGGCGGTTATGTAAAAAAATATCACATTCAACCAGACCCGATGAAACTCTTTTCATTCGGGCTAACCTTTCAAGATTTGATTGAGGCCGTAAAGCGAAACAATACCAGCGTGGGAGCGGGATATATTGAATATCAGGGCGAAGCGTACGTGGTGAGATCAGATGGCCGAATACAAGACGAAGCTCAAATTGCTGATATAGTTGTAGACACCCGCTCAGGCATGCCGATCCATGTTCACGATGTGGCGACCGTTGAGATAGGAAAGGAATTAAGGACCGGCAGCGCTAGCCTGAACTCAAAAGAAGCGGTAATCGGCACAGCCTGGATGTTGATAGGCGCGAATAGTCGAACAGTGGCCGCGGCCGTTTCTGAAAAATTGGGCCAGATCAACCAAACTCTTCCTCCAGACATCCGGGCGATTCCGCTTCTTAGCAGAACCAAATTGGTTGATGCAACGATTGCCACCGTTCGCGGCAACCTTGCTGAAGGCTCAATTCTGGTTGTAGTGGTCCTGTTCGTTCTCTTGGGAAATATTAGCGCAGCGATAATTACGGCTTTGGCGATTCCTCTTTCCATGCTTATGGCGTTCACCGGCATGGTACAGTTAAACATAAGCGGAAATCTTATGAGTCTGGGCGCCATAGACTTCGGACTGATCGTGGATGGGGCCGTTATAATCGTGGAAAACTGCCTACGGCGTTTGGGAGAAAAACAACATGATCTCGGTAGGGGTACTGTTCCTTCCAGAGCGTCTCCACGAAGTCATGGCAGCCAGTAAAGAAATGATTAAACCCTCTGTCTTCGGCCAAGCTATAATTGTTACCGTGTACATCCCGATCCTGTCACTAACAGGAATTGAAGGGAAGATGTTTCACCCTATGGCCGTAACCGTGATTCTAGCCCTGATCTCGGCCTTCGTGATATCTTTGACCGTTGTCCCGGCCATGGTAGCCATCTTCATCTCGGGCAAGGTAAAGGAAGACAAAAACATACTCATCAAAATGGCTGAACGGGTTTATGAACCCACCCTCAAGTTTGCTTTGCGTCATAAGGTATTAATAGTGACTGGAGGAATTGTCTGTTTCGTGTTCTCCCTCCTACTCTTTAGTCGTCTTGGACAAGAGTTTATACCAACGCTCGATGAAAAAGATATCGTGGTTCAGCCTATGAGAGTGCCTAGCACAAGCTTGACACAATCAACAGAAATGCAGTTCAAGGTAGAAAGGGCCCTCTTGCAATTTCCGGAAGTCTCTTTAGTTTACTCCAAGACCGGGACGGCCGAGATGGCTTCAGATCCAATGCCGCCCAATGTTTCAGACACGTTTGTCATTTTAAAACCGCAAGGACTGTGGCCCAATCCGAGCGAGCCGAAAATAAGTCTTATAGATCGCATGGAGACCGCTTTACAAAACCTGCCAGGAGCAAAATACGAGTTTACTCAGCCGATTCAGATGCGTTTCAATGAGCTTATTGCCGGGGTCCGTAGCGATCTGGCCGTCAAAGTTTACGGAGACAACTTCGATGAAATGGCAAAAACAGCTCAGTCTGTCGCTCAAATTATCCGAACAATTCCCGGAGCGGCTGATGTTAAGGTAGAACAAACAACCGGCTTACCCACAGTAGATATAGTTTTTGATAGATCCGCTATCTCCAGATATGGTCTAAATATAGCTGATGTTCAGGAAATTCCGAGAATTGGCGTCGGCGGAGGAATAGCAGGTTTGGTTTTCGAAGGTGACCGACGATTTGACATAGTAGTAAGACTATCCGAAAATCTGAGAAATGATTTATCCGTCTTGAAGGACCTTCCAGTACCTTTACCTTTGCAAGGAAATACATCACAGAATTCAAAAAACAACTCTGCTGAAAATGTTATGAACATGACATCCAAACGAAACTTTCTACCCCTCAGGGAAATCGCCAGCGTTGAGGTTAAGGAGGGTCTAAATCAGGTCAGTCGTGAAAATGGTAAGCGCCGAATCGTGGTCCAGGCAAACGTAAGAGGTCGAGATTTGGGATCCTTCGTAGGAGAGGCGCAGCAGCGGATCAGGGAACAGGTCAAAATACCGGCAGGTCAATGGCTGGATTGGGGTGGACAGTTCGAAAACCTTCTTGAAGCTAGAAAACGTCTGAGTATAGTAACACCTGTATGTCTTTTCCTAATATTCCTGATCCTATTCAGCGCCTTCAATTCAGTGAAATATGCAATGCTCGTATTCACCGGCGTCCCTCTAGGCTTGACCGGAGGCATCCTGTCATTGTGGTTACGGGGAATGCCATTTTCAATATCCGCAGCGATAGGCTTTATTGCGCTGGCAGGCGTCGCAGTTCTTAACGGATTGGTAATGGTGACGCTCATCAGCCAGTTATGCAAGGAAGGTAATTCAACATATGATTCGATTGTTGAAGGGTCGCTGAGACGACTTAGGCCAGTGCTTATGACCGCTCTTGTAGCGTCTTTGGGCTTCGTGCCCATGGCCATATCTACCGGAACTGGCGCTGAGGTACAAAGACCTCTTGCGACGGTGGTGGTCGGGGGATTAATTTCTAGTACGTTCCTCACGCTGGTCGTCCTGCCGGCTCTTTACAGGATCTTTGAACCGGGACAACATAGTCGATATACAACCGACCAGATACAAGATTACAGCAGTAATAACCAATCGAAGCATCCCGGGTGATGATATTGTAAAGCGTTATAGGCGCAGATGCGAAAATGGTTAATGGCGCATTCGATTATGAAGGAAAACCTGGCTGACGGGGGTTGACTTTTGGAGTCAAAATTGCGTGGTGGATTTTGGTCGGCTAGATCTTCACTCCAATCTACATTATAGTGGCTATCAGTGTCTTCAGGGACTGACTCTTCTCTCTGCCGCGCTCGTCGAGATCATGGTGTTTTGAAGGATCAATTATGGCTATCGTGAGGCGCCAATCAAATGTTAGAATCGAGATTCTTTCCGGACCGAGGCTCTGACGAAAAAACATGGAGCTACCTGGAGGTAGGACTAGTAAGAGGAGCCTCCCAATTGGTCGAATGCCGATCCGCTACTCCCCTACGCATCATTAACCCTAAAATGCATGCGCCGAGTTGTCATGTGTTGGTCACAAACTACGGCGGGGGTATGGTTGAGGGCGACTGTGTCTACCTGAAGGTAGTCTGTCAAGACGGGGCCAGTTTGCATGTGGGTTCCGTGGGAAATCTTCAGGTGTACGGAAACGGTGTCAAAGGTTGCTCGCATAATCTCGAAGGATTTGTCGGGAATAGAGCCTTGTGCGTTATTCATGCAGATCCCGTAGTCCTACATTCCGGTAGTATTTTCCGTCAGAAACAGATATGGAATGTTCGTCCGTGCGGCTCCCTCTTAATAGCGGAGTGGGTCGTTGCCGGGCGTCTCGAAATTGGGGAGCGATTCGACTTTGTCAAGTATGTGTCTGATGTTACAGTGCTTATTGACGATAGACCATTGATCGTTGATCGTTTCGAGTTTCAGCCGCAGCTTTTTGATTACCATGATCCTGCATTCTTCGGAGGTTTGGCATGTCTTTTGAATATATACTTCGTAGGGTCTGAGTGGATTGCTTTGGAAAACCTGTTATCCGAGGCAATCGACCATCGGCAAAAGGTGGACTCGGAAACTCTGGCGGCCATTTGTGAGACCCGGGACCATGATGGTTGTATTCTCCGCGCCTTATCGCCCAACAGGAGATCCCTAGACTGGGTTACAGACACTATCTACGAGTTCCTGTCTCAAGAAAAGTATTTAGGGTTTAACCCACTGGAAAGAAAATACTAAACACAAGGTTCGCACATGAGGTTGTCACCAGCAGAAATAGAAAAGTTGATGCTGCATAATGCAGGGTCCCTCGCGCAAAAACGATACGCTCGCGGATTGAAGTTGAATTACGTCGAGTCTGTGGCGCTCATTGCCTCCCAGTTGATGGAACTTATTCGGGAAGGGTACAGTGTTGCGGATTTGATGGGCCTAGGGAAGAAAATCCTCGGAATCGACGATGTCCTACCAGGAGTGAGTGAGATGGTCCATGAGGTCCAGGTTGAAGGAACGTTTCCCGACGGCACAAAACTTGTCACCGTGCACAATCCCATCTGTCAGGAGTGTGGGGACCCATCACTCGCTCTTTACGGCAGTGGGCTGACTATGTCGGACAAGAAGCAGCGCACGGACAGTCTGGTCCAAAACTTACCCGGTGAGGCCCTGTGTGAGAACGAAGATATCGTTATTAACCATGGCCGGAAGACCATTACCCTTGAGGTCGTCAACACGGGGGACCGGCCTGTACAGGTTGGTTCGCATTACCCATTCTTCGAATCGAATCCGCTATTGAATTTTGACAGAAAGAGCGCTTATGGATTCCATCTTGACATCCCATCGGGAGCGGCCGTCAGATTTGAGCCTGGTGAATCCAAAAGCGTCGACCTTGTAGAAATCGCAGGAGAGCGAAAAATTTACGGTGGCCACGGACTCATTACAGGTACACTGTCTGAAACCAATCGAGCGGCCGCTTTGACCAAAGCTCGAGAAAGGGGCTTTTCAGGAGCCACAGATGAGTAGAAAGTTGTCTCGAATTGCGTATGCAGAGATTTATGGGCCTACAGCAGGCGACCGATTGCGTTTGGCGGACACCGCCTTGATTATTGAAATCGAGAAGGATTTCACTGTCTATGGTGACGAGTGCAAGTTCGGTGGAGGGAAAGTATTGCGAGACGGCATGGGACAGGCTGCCGGAATCCCTCAGGACGATACCCTGGATGCGGTAATCACCAACGTAGTTGTAGTTGACCATACAGGGATATTCAAAGCCGATTTGGGGATAAAAAATGGACATATTGCTGGAATCGGGAAGGCCGGCAATCCTCACATCATGGCCCAGGTCGATCCGGATCTTGTGGTGGGGGTGACCACGGAAGCCATCTCCGGCGAAGGCCTTATAGTGACCGCGGGTGGCATCGATTCGCACGTTCATTTCATCTGTCCTCAACAAATTTCTGAAGCCGTTGCGTCGGGTATCACCACAATGATTGGAGGGGGGACCGGACCAGCAACGGGAACCAATGCCACTACCTGCACGCCGGGAGGCGCCTACATCCAAATGATGCTTCGATCAACCGATGCATTCCCCCTGAATTTCGGTTTCATGGGCAAAGGGAATTCGTCTTTACCACAAGGAATCATCGAACAAATTGAAGCCGGAGCCATGGGACTTAAATTACATGAAGATTGGGGAACAACTCCCGCTGCAATTGACACATGCCTTGCTGTCGCAGACGCCTATGACGTGCAGGTAGCTATTCACACTGATACGTTGAACGAGTCCGGTTTTGTCGAACATACCATAGCCGCGATCAGGGGCCGGACTATACATACCTTTCATACAGAAGGCGCTGGGGGTGGACACGCCCCGGACATAATACGATTGTGTGGTGAACCATATATCCTGCCCAGTTCGACAAACCCCACGAGGCCCTTTACCATCAACACTCTGGACGAACATTTGGACATGCTGATGGTATGCCATCATCTAGACGAGAACATTCCAGAGGATATTGCATTCGCTGAGAGCCGAATTCGTGGTGAGACCATAGCAGCCGAAGACATTCTCCACGATATGGGCGCAATATCGATGATGTCGTCTGATTCCCAGGCGATGGGCCGGGTGGGTGAAGTAATTTGTCGAACATGGCAGACGGCGCATAAGATGAAGATACAGCGAGGACATTTGGATCAAGACAATGAGAGGAACGACAATTTCAGGGTGAGGCGCTACATCTCCAAGTATACAATCAATCCCGCTATCGCAAATGGTATTTCCGATTACGTGGGGTCTATCGAAAAGGGCAAACTCGCAGACCTTGTGCTTTGGAAACCAGCCTTTTTCGGCGTCAAACCGGAAATGGTGATCAAGGGCGGTGTCATTATCCAGGCTCAGATGGGAGATCCGAATGCTTCCATTCCTACACCTCAACCTTTTTTTTCACGGCCAATGTTTGGATCGTTTGGCTCAACAGCCGCAAATCACTCCCTTGCATTCGTTTCTCAAGCATCGTTAGATCATGTCGGTAGTGCATATGGACTTACAAAAAGGGCTGCGAGTGTTGTGCATTGCCGAACTATCGGCAAGAAGGACTTACTTCTTAATACCCTCTGTCCACAGATCGTCGTGGACCCGGAATCATACAGGGTTTTTGCCGACGGAGTGCATCTTCGTTGCGAACCTGCGACAATTTTGCCTCTAGCGCAAATGTATCATTTGTTCTGAAAGGTGACGACCAGGTTGGATTTGCACGAGACAGCGAATCAATGAGCATACAGGGTCTTCAGTTTCCGGAATTACGTCTTTTACAGATCACGGACTCTGCCTTTCCATCGGGTAGTTTTGCCTTTTCGTACGGCCTGGAGAGTATGGCCAAACTTGGGCGAATAAGAGATGTTTCCGATTTCAGGAAGTTTCTCTTGAACGTCCTTGCCCAGATTTCCTTTAGCGAAATTCCTTTTTTAAACAGTTCTTACCACTGCGCATCGGATGAACATGGGCCCCTGATAGCAATTATTGAGAGATTAGACGCATACATCACTACGCCTTGCATACGCAAGGCAAGTGTTACACAGGGACGAAGTCTGCTACTCGGCGTAAAGGCCGTTTATCCCGAACAAAACTTCGATCAGTTCGCACAATGGCTTCTGTTACATGAGTTGCCCACCCACTACGCTCCGATCTTCGGCGTTGTGGCTCGAACCATCGGAATTGGGCACTTGCAGGCTCTGTGCGCATATTTGTATATTGCCCTGCGTGATCAAGTGAGCGCTGCGATAAGACTGGGATTGGTTGGACCATTCGAGGGGCACGGGATCCTTAGGCAAACGTTTGAACAGGTTGGCGCAAACGTCAGTCGAGTCAAGGACCTCGAATATCACCAGGCCTTCAAGATTGCTGCGGCGCTCGAAATTGCGCAAGCGTATCATCCCAAACTCTATAGCCATTTGTTTCAGAACTGAGATATTCCAACACATACATTCAGGAGGATCTATGGACGACCGCTGTGAAATGGCAAAACCACATCATGAATGCTCCAGCGATCACTTCCACGACCACAGCGGAGGCGAACATTCTCACGAAATCATGGCCGGGCCAGGTGAATTTTCACCTCGTAAGCTATGCGCTCCCCATCGAAGTTTTTCAGAACGAGCTTTCACAGTTGGTATCGGTGGACCAGTCGGAAGTGGAAAGACAGCCCTTCTCAATGCGCTTTGCCGAAGTATGCGCGATCATTGCAGCATCGGCGTGGTGACAAACGATATTTTCACTCGTGAAGACGCTGAATTTCTTATTCGCAACAAGGCCCTCGAGCCGGAAAGAATCGTTGCGGTGGAGACTGGAGGTTGTCCCCACGCTGCCATCAGAGACGACATCAGCATGAATTTGTGCGCTCTGGAAGACCTCATGTCGCGATTGAAGGGTAATATTGACCTGCTATTCCTCGAAAGCGGCGGAGACAATCTTGCTGCTCATTTCAGCAAAGAATTAGCTGACTTTTCAATCTATGTCATCGACGTTTCAGGTGGAGATAAGGTTCCTCGCAAAGGGGGACCCGGAATAACACAGTCTGACCTTCTTGTAATTAACAAGATCGACCTCGCTGAAATGGTGGGCGCAGATCTTCGGGTCATGATCAGCGATTCCGCAAGGATGCGGGGACAGGGGACTACATTGTTGGCCTGCATGAAAGACGGTCGGGGCGTGCCCGAAGTAGCAAGAACGATCCTGGATGCAAAACAGTCTGTTTTGCAATCAGATTGACCATTTGCTTAACATGGGCTTGTGTAATCTAATATGAAATAGTCCAAAACACCTTCTGAGCCTCAGACATGAAGGTGCGCCGTGATGAGTTTTTCAGTCAACTCCGGAGTGGCCCCTTGAGCTACCACTGTACCCCGATTCATGATGTAAAATCGATGGCCGAATTCCTTCACGAAATCGAGGAATTGTTCCACAATGACAACCGCCACGTCCTTTTTTATAACAAGGTCTCGCAATACTATACCAATCCGTTCAATGATGTTCGGCTGAATTCCCTCGGTAGGCTCATCCAGAAGGATGACCTTCGGGTCTCCAACCAGCGCTCGGCCTATAGCAAGTTGCTGTTGCTGCCCACCGGAAAGATCACCGCCTTTTCGCTCGGACATGGATTTGAGCACAGGGAAAAGGTCGAAAACTTCGTCGGGGATCGTACGCTTTCCATCGGTTCGAGCTTCTAAACCGACACGAAGATTTTCCTCCACCGTGAGATTCGGAAATATGTGGCGGCCTTGGGGAACAAGAGCTACGCCTGCCTTGGCACGCTTGTTCGCCGGGAGACGGCAGATATCCTGCCCTTCGAGCCAGATCCTACCCGAATTCGTTCGCAGCGACCCCATTATATTTTTCATCAGTGTAGTTTTGCCAACACCGTTTCGCCCGATTACACATGTAATCTGATTGCGCTCCATTATCATGTTCACCTGGCGCAGAGTCATGATTGCGCCGTAGGAAAATGAGACGTTCTCAAGTTTAAGCATGATTATCACCTTCCGAGGTATGCATGCGCGACTTCGTCGTTTTGGCGCAATTCCTCAAGTTTTCCTTCCGCAAGGACCTTACCCTCATTCATCACAGTGACAAACGAATTCAGTCTCCGGACGAACTCCATGTCATGCTCAATGACAATGATGGTATGTTGGCCTTTTAGCCGCAGGAGCAGTTCCGCCGTTAGCTCTGTTTCTCTATCGGTCAGACCTGCCGCGGGTTCGTCAACCAGAAGCAGTTTGGGTTCCGCCAATATCAACATGCTTAAAGCCAACCACTGTCTTTGGCCGTGGCTGAGGTACATGGCTTGAGTAGACATCTCAGTGGCCAGTCCAACCTGCTCCAGGATAGTTTCTATCTTCTTTTTTTCTGCGTTAGTAATGCGAAACCAGAGATTCGGAAATACGGATTTCGCGCGGGGCAACGCAAGGTCCATGTTTTCCCAAACCGTGAGGCTGTCAAACACGGTAGGCGTTTGAAATTTCCTTCCCACTCCCATGCCCGCAATTTCTACATCGCCAGCCCTCATGATATCTACACCTGAGACCCAAACATTACCGGAGGTGAGAGGAGTTCGTCCGCTGATGACATCACAAAGTGTGGTCTTTCCAGCGCCGTTTGGTCCGATGATAACCCGTAGCTCATTGTAGTAGACTCCCAACTCTTCAATATCCAGCGCCTTGAAGCCGTCGAAAACGACTACAGCCCTTTCCAGATAGACCTGATAGGAGTTTCTCTTGTCTATTGGAGTGATTCTATCAATGTTCGGCTGTCTGCTCATAGCGCCTCCCTATTAGGTGTTGCCACTCCCTTAGATGTTTCACGATCCCAATGCCCCCCAGTATGACGAGCAGGACGTGGTATTTCACCGGCACGCCTAGCCATGTGCCTTGCAGTGCTTGCGGTACGAGTCCGAGAGCCTCCATGGTGAAGAACAAAGTCAAAACGGCCAGCGCCAGACCCGGAAGGCTGATGCTATCGAACGCTAAAGCTAGCGCCACCAAGACAACCGGGACCCAAAACGTCAGATTGTGAGGTATGTTTGGTCCGAGGCTCGTTTTGTGTACCAATAACGCCAGGATTCCAATTATAAGAGCTGCGCCAATACCTGAAACGCGCGTGCCAGAGACAATATCCTGCTCGAATGCTTCCCAAAGGCCGACAAGGCCGGTGGGGAAAAACATTACCACAGCGATGAACATGCCACCTTCAAGGAATGGCCACGCACGAGGCATATCTGAGGTAGCTATGGAGTAGGCGTAATTGACAAGCAACGCTCCGACCATAGCCCCCCACAAGCGCCCTCGGCCTCCCAGAGCCACCCAGATGATCATCCAGATCGAATCTTCGACGCGCATAATATTTGGAGTTATGATCCCGTTTTGTGGCACATACAGAACACCTCCGATTGCGGCGTACACGGCTCCCACGACAAACGCAAACAACTTGATCAATAGCGGCCGATATGCCATTGAATTCAACAGTATTTCCTTATCTCTTACCGCAACCAGCAGACGTCCGAGCCGACTGCCCGTGATGTATCGAGCCGCGATAAAGAGTATTGTCAGGACCCCTCCGGTGAGCAAATAGAAAAAAACAATCCAACCAAAGTCTCTGTCCAACGCGGGATGAAAATTAGTCAGACCATTTGTTCCACCCAGGAGCATTTCATTGCGACAAAAAAGCAGGAAAGCTCCCCAAGCTACGGCTTGTGTGATTATGGAAAAATACACTCCCTTGACGCGGCTTCGGAAAATGCTAAAACCAAAGACCGTCGCAATCATCGCAGGAATCAGTACAGCAGCGACCAGTGAAAAGGATAACGAGGAAAACGGCTCCCACCAGCTCGGCAGTGTGTCGACATTATTAAAGAAAAAGAACTGGGGGATATTGTGATATTCAGGCCGGACATAGCCTCCACCTTGAGGCAGGCTTAAATGCATGGCCATCGCATACCCGCCCATGCAGAAAAAGAAAGCCTGGCACAGGCTAAGCAGTCCCGTATAGCCCCACAATATATCGATTCCTAGGGCTACGACGGCAAAACACAAATAGCGGCCAAGTTTGTTGACATTGGTCAAGTCCACTAGCCCAAGCCAACTGAGCGCCGGAATGACTGCAAACAAGAATAGCCACACGCCCAGAGCGGTCCGTCTGCGAAACGTTCGTAACGCCAGGTTCCCGTCAAAATATTTCGGTTCTTCATCCATAATTATTTCCAACTGTTTCGTCGTATAAGTTCGCCGGGGGAGGTCTTGAGCCCCACATAGATGCAGGGCGGGGTCATTCTTCATTGCCCTATCTCACCCATCGCAATTGCAGGCATAACGGCCCTCCCATTGAACGTTTACTGGTCATCAGCCAGACGAACCTTGGAGGGGAACAGTCCCGAAGGCCTCCACTGGAGAAAAACTATGATCATGGCCAAAACAGCCGTTTTCCCATACACGGCGTGCAAGAACGGCTCTATGAATTTGCTTAGAAATCCAAGCCCCATTCCGCCAATAATAACCCCGGCTAATTTGCCAAGCCCGCCTAGAACCACTACCATGAAACTATCCACAACATAGCCCTGTCCCATGCCGGGATTGATCTTGTCGTAAAGGGGAATAACACACCCGGCTAATCCTGCCAGACCAGTGCCAAGGGCAAATGTTAACCCATCAACCCTGCGAACAGGCACGCCTAAAGTCGCTGCGGTTTCACGATCCTGAACCGTTGAACGCAAGAGCAGTCCCAGCTTTGTTCTTTGTACGATCAAGTAAAACAAGAGGGTGGATAGCGTGCAAAACCCAATGATAAAGAGACGGTTTATTGGAAAGACAAGGTCGGTCGATACCTCCAAACTTCCCTTCAGCCACTCTGGGGGAACTAACGAAAGGGTGTCCCCGAAGAGGACCCTCACTGATTGTATGAGCACGAGGCTGAGTCCCCATGTCGCCAACAGCGTCTCAAGAGGTCGACCATACAGATGCCGGATCAAAGCCCACTCACATAACCAGCCTGCGCATGCGCTTAACATGAATGCGGCGGGGACAGCGACCAGGAAGTAATAACTGTAGATCTCTGGGGGGAGATACAATCTGAACCCAACCGAGACTGCGTAAGTAGTAAACGCGCCAAGCATCATGAACTCGCCGTGGGCCATGTTGATGACCCCCATAAGTCCAAAAATTACTGCCAGTCCCAGAGCCATGAGGACCAAAATGGAACCTAAAGACAGACCGGAAAACAGGTTTTGGGCAACTTTGATCCACGATTGATAACGATCAATTCTAATCATCGCATCCCTGATCGCAGAAACTATCTCCGGGTCACGGTTAGCTTCCAACTGTAGGGCCTTGCGAAGCGAGGAGCCCGCCCGTGCCGAGCCTTCTTTCCCAAGCACATCTGCCGCTTTGATTTTTTCCTCTTTGTTTCCGTGAACCATCAGTATGCGTGCGACAGACCCCCTGAGCGCTTGCTTGGTGATTTTTTGAGGGTTAGCTTCCAGTTGCTTTTGTAGAACAGGCAGAAGTGAAAAATCAGCCTTGTCACCTGCCGCTAAAATCGCTCCTATCCGTTTTTCGGGATCTGAATGCTGTAACGCCAACGCTTTGATGATTTGTGTTATTGTGTTTCGCTCCGTGCGGTTAGCTTTCATCCGGGCAGGTCCGAGTTCCTCTGCATATTGAGGCTCACCTTTCTCGTTTACTACGGGCTTACCCGTCAATGCGTCCAGCAAGGGATATTCCCGCTTTTTTTGAGGAGTCTGAACTCTGGGGCCGTAGATAACAAGCTCACCGTCTCGATTCTCCAACAGTCCAGTGAGAAAGGCTTTCAGGATAGGGATGACACTTGCGTCTCCCTTCCTGGTCAAAGTTTCATAGGCCTGTTGTCGTACATCCTTGTTGGAATCATGGAGTCTTTCCAGCGCCTGGCGCACCGACTCGCTCATTCCATGTGAACTCATAGGGCTCAACGAGGATAACAGCATGACTATGAGAAAAACTCCGAATGGTCTCTTGAAGTAGCGCATGAGTAATCCATTGAGAAAGTTAGTTTTGGTGAAAGGCCACATTCCCGCGGCCAATTCACCGGTAAAAAATGTTCGTGCCAACTAGTGTTTTAAATAACTACTGAATGCTTCTGGTTTTACCAAACCTGGAGTTTTCCATATTACGTCGAATTGACCATCTGCCAATATCTCACCGATTAGGACGGGTTTATAAGTATGATGGTTTTTCTCGTCCATCTTCTTTGGTCCTCCAGGGGCGTCAAACTGCATACCGAGCACAGCCTTAGTGACCTCGGCCGGATCAAAAGACTTCGCCTTCTCGACCGCCTTTTTCCAAACGTACACCCCGAAGTAAGCAGCTTCGATGGGGTCATCGGTGACACGTTTATCACCACCTGGAAGGTTGTGGTTTTTGCAATATTCCTTAAAGTTCTTCACAAACTCTCTGTTCTCGGGGGTATTAATGCTCTGAAAATAGTTCCAGGCGGCGAGATGCCCAACCAGGAACTCAGTATCCATAGAACGCAGCTCGTCTTCGGCCACCGAAAACGCCATGATTGGACATTTTTCGGCAGTTAGCTTTTGATTTGCGAATTCTTTGTAAAAGGGCACATTGGAATCACCATTTATGGTGGACAGCACACAGGCGTCGCCGGCTTCTGCAAACTGCTTGATTTTGCCGACTATTGTCTGATAGTCCGCGTGACCGAACGGCGTGTACTCCTCAACGATGTTTTCTTTCGGAACTCCTTTAGCCAAAAGGAAGGCCTTGAGTATCTTATTGGCCGTACGTGGGAATACGTAATCCGTCCCAAGCAGATAGAACTTCTTCTTGTTGCCGCCTTCAGCGCTCATAAGATATTCCGCCGCGGGAATCAGTTGCTGGTTGGGCGTGGCGCCAGTGTAAAAGATGTTAGGGCTCTGCTCTTCACCCTCGTACTGAACGGGATAAAACAACAGGCCTTTATTACCTTCGAATACGGGTAGCACGGATTTGCGGCTCACCGAAGTCCAGCAGCCAAAGACTGCGGCAACCTTGTCTTTCAAGAGTAGCTCTTTGGCCTTTTCTGCGAAGAGGTCCCAATTGGAGGCAGGATCAACTATGACCGGCACGATTTTCTTGCCTAGCGCCCCTCCCTTGGCGTTTATTTCGTCAACAGCCATCAGTACCACATCCCGGAGGGATGTCTCTGAAATCGCCATAGTTCCCGTTAGGGAATGCAAGATCCCGATCTTAACTTCTCCTGCAGCTAGCGCCTGTCCAGTGCTAAGCGCCATTGTGGCGCATAGCGAAATTATGAGCGTAAAGACCGAAATTGGCGCAACAATCCGTCGCGACTTTGCCATACGTTTCCTCCTGGTTTCTTTATGAAATCTCATGGATATGAGTCCTGGACGTGATATTATAAGCTGGAAATCCTTCGGCGTTTCCGACATGGTCACTTCAAATCCGAGCGTTTACAATGTTCGGCCTCGGGTAGTTGCGAATCGGCTCGTTCATCGGACCCCACATGGAGTCGTAACTTCCACATAAAGCGTTGTGCATTTTTGGTACCATTTGCATCAAAGATGTCGGTGACAGGAGCTCATCGCATGCAACGGGGAATACCGGCGTCACTTTGTAGCGATGGAACCAGACCAAAGACTACAAAAACGTACGAAATGGAATACAAATTAGTACTAAAATGTATTCACTTTCTTCTCTAGCGCTTTTTCACCTGGTTCCTAACTAAGATATCGCTTTCACGATTCGATCCCGGTAGGAGGAATTCCAATCCCCATTGAATCTTCCTAAATACAGGAAGCCCAACTTCACTCAATTTCACAAGCAACTCGTGCGTACGTTCAGCAAGGATCGTTAGTCACGACACTTGTCAAGCAGGTATCTAAGGGAGGTAATCGGAAATATAATTCGATTTTTGAAGGCTCGCCAAGACGCATTAGAACGCTGCTCATGAACGCCCTTGTAACGTCTTTAGCTTCGTTGCCCTGGCCATATCGACCAGGGAACCGACGCTGAGAGGTACAAAGACCGATGATGACGGTCGTAGTTGGGGGATTAATTTCAAGCACGTTGCTCACGCTGGTGGTGTTGCAGGCGCTTTTCAGGATTTTGCCCCGGGACATTCGTCATATATCGAAACTTCGCCCGAACTGCTTAAAAATGGCCTGAGTGAATGTTCCGGATAGAAATCCAATGCGGCGCCGTACTCTTACCGCTGCGCAAGGGGATTTCGAAAAACTCCTCGTCCCGGCTCAATTTGGGGTTTCTCATACGCAATATTCAGGTGGATCGAAACACCTTCCATTCAATCAGCTTGTCTCTACGCCTATAAATATCGAAAACCATTTTAAGCTTTCTCCTTGTTTGGAATACTATCTTTATAGTACATGGTACAGGTCTACTCAGATCATGCATTTGGAATAAAATCATTTTTAGAGGCGCCCTCAAGTTCGGAGCGAAACAGATGGATAAAGAAAGGTGTCTGGTATCGACTGTCACAATTCTAATTGTGGTAACCTTTCTTTTTCCATCGGCTTACGCATGGGAATTTGATCTGAAGGGGACCTTCGCTTGGTCGCACGAATGGTATAACCAACAGGGGTCGCAAGGTTTCTTTGGAAGATACGACGTTGACGCTGCAAATCTAGAAACAGGCAACCTCAATTTCTGGGACGGTGGACAGTTCGACACCAACTTTGTTTCAGGGGCGAATGCTTGCTTTTCTTACTTCCAGGTAGATTTTGATCCCGAGATCAAAATTAACAACGCTGTGAGACTGTACGGCCATTATCGCCTTGGCACCTGGGGAAATCCGGCGAACTCAAAGTATAATACCGAGGATGCTCCCGGCATAAGAAATGGCTTCAGTGAGGGACAATGGACTCAATTCTGGGTCGCTGTGAATACCCCCTGGGGTGTTTTCGGGGTTGGCAAAAGGCCGTGGAAATTCGGCATAGGGCTTCAGTATGATGGATCGGATTCGTTAACAACGGAGTCTATGACACTAACTGTCCCTTACGGGCCTTTTGACATTGGTATAGCCTATTATCCCTACAGGTTCGTAGGCAGTTCCAGCATCCCGGTCGTAGCTGCCCGAGCTGCCGATCCATCGCCTTATGGGGATCCTTATGACCTTCCTTCCTACAGTGACCCTGGTCTTTCTTCTACTGCTGCCCGAGTCCCTGGACAATTCTATAGCCGCGCTGACAGGAGCGGTTCGTTTTCAAATGATGTCCTTGCTTATATCACATATTCCAGCGGTCCTCTTTCGGCAGGAATCTTGGGAGTATATGGAAGTTACCACATCGGACCCGAGGCTTTACTCCAGACTACCGCATCGCCAACACGTCTTCTTGTTCCAGTGGATTCGAACCTGTTCCACGGGACGATTTACGAGAAATACAACAACGGGCGTTTCTTTCTAAATTCGGAACTTGCGTGGCTTTATTGGACGGATCGCTTTGGCTCGGACCCCAATGGTAACAGCCCCCTGCCTGCGCCTAAGCCTGGCAATCTCCCTACACTAGCCGCCCCACAGACCCGATACATCGAACAATTGAGGGCCGCTATCGAAACCGGTCTCGTGTGTGGACCCGCCAAAATCAGTTTCCTGAATGTCTGGTCTCCGGGCCCGGACAGGCGGAATGGCATGTACATAGACAGGCAGCCAGCCGCGTTTGTCAGACATCCGTATTATGACATGTTTCTTGGAAACTATAGGGCATCTCTAAAAATTGATTTCTCTGCTCATTATCTTCGCGGCTTGTTCAGTCTGTGCTATAGAGAAAGTATATCAAGCAGGGTGGACAATCAAAATGCCAATTCGCCTTCAACCTGGTTTTTTCGACATCCATGAGCGTACAACCAAGCTGACAGAGATGGGTGATCCGTTGGTTGGGCTCAAAGAGCGGATTGCCTGGGAAGCGTTTCGTCCCATCTTGAATGTTGTGTATGAGAAACCAAGGAAGAGCAGTGCGGGGGCAAAGCCTATTGATGTGATTCTAATGTTCAAGATTTTGGTGCTTCAGCAGTTGTATAATCTCTCAGATGACGGGATTGAATATCAGATCCGAGATCGACTGTCGTTCATGAGGTTTCTGGGGTTACAGATTGAGAGCAGGGTACCGGACGCCAAGACGATATGGCTGTTCCGTGAACATCTGAAGGAGCTCAATCTTGTTGAAGAGCTGTTTGAGAAGTTTCATCAGCAGTTGGCGGCGCAGGGATATGTGGCTAAGGCTGGGCAAATGATAGACGCTACGTTTGTTGAAGCGCCGCGTCAGCGCAACAACCGGGAAGAGAACGCAGCCATCAAATCGGGGAAAATACCTCAAGAGTGGCGCCAGACCCCTAACAAGCTTCGTCAAAAAGATACTGACGCACGTTGGGTGAAGAAGAATAACGAGAATTACTACGGCTACAAAAACCATATCAACGCCGACCAAACCAACAAGTTGGTTCAGAGCTTCGCTGTGAGCAATGCGGCTGTCCATGACAGTCAGGTATTTGAAGAACTCCTTGACCAGACAGTTGACCCCGAAGGTAAAAAGCGCCAGATATACGCAGACAGCGCATATCGTTCCAAAGACCAGGAAGAGAGTCTGTCTGACAATGGTTTTGAAAGTCAGATCCATGAAAAAGGGACTCGCTGCCATCCTCTTACCGATGAAGAAAAGGCCTCAAATCGTATCAAGTCAAAGACTCGGGCTCGGGTGGAACACATATTTGGGGCGCAGCACGCAATGGGAGGCCACATTGTTCGCACTATTGGCATAATTCGCGCAAGAGTCAAGATTGGCATGATGAACCTTGTTTACAACATGAGGCGTCTGCTCCAATTGATCAAACGTGACGCCACAACTGTGAATCCTCAACAAGGCTTCATTAGGATAGGTGCGTCCTTAGCAGCGTAAAGGTTGGATTTAAGCCGAAAAAGATAATTTACAAACGTATCATTCTTAAAATTCTAATCAGATTATCCGGAATGGTGGGAAATCTAAAGACTGGAAAAGTGATTTATAGAGGTCCCCTATAGCCTTATCATGCCATATAGTTTTCTTTTCGCTTACGATTATGGGTCAGGGCTAAATGGCTACAATTTGAACAGTGACGGCTACATCAGAGACGCGTTTGTGTTGGCTTGTAGACTCGATTATGCGGTGGCTGCGAACCTCAACCTGTTTGGCAGTTTTTTTTGGGCCCAAAGGACTTCTGTCGGTTATGAGAGGGGTTGTTTGAGACCCAATCCGGCTACAAATCTGGTTCCTTCTAACGGTAACATAGATTTCAGCCGTGTTGCCCCCGGCCCTTATATGAGTCAAAACCTTGCCACGCCAAACATAACCGAAAAGGCTCTAGGATACGAGATCGGTTTGGGAAGCAACTGGAAGGTCCTCGAGGCCTGGACACTTGGCGTAAACGTGAATTACTGGGAGCCTGGAAAATGGTTCAACTACGCGTGCATAGACCGGTCGGATCCAAACTGGAACTCAAACAATCCTGTTACTAGTGATCGCAGTATAGATGGCGTTCTAGGAGGCATGTTCAACATTAACTGTGATTTCTAGTTTGTCGGACGCTTTTTGATTCTTCACACCTACTGAGAGAGGCCAAAACCATCAACCAAAATATATGTCCAAGCGATTAATTGAAGTTGTGACACTGTTTCTCAAACAGGGCTTTACCGTCTTTGGTGGCTGAGCTAGCGCTCTATTTGGCAGGAATAAACGTCATTGCCCTGATTTTTGGGGGTGGATTGATTGTGATGCTGGCTGCGAACTTCCAAAGACTTCGAGGCCAGTCATTCAGATTCTCTCTGGTTCCTCTCGGTGGAGTTGCGGGCATTGGCTCAGGCTGCCGTACCGTTATTCAGCTTTTCGCTGTTATTCCTCACCCTTCTCGAGCTCGGAGCAGTCCTTTACATCAATAACAGGTGTTTTGATCGCGTTCTTACGATAAACGAAAGAACTATTTTATTCCTTTGGCCCCTGAAACGCCTCTATTTACTGTGGCGTCAGTATCCGCACCCTGTTTCGGCCGCACTTTTGGGATTTCATGAAGTTGAACAATCCATTTGCCATCGTATTTTCTAG
The DNA here is from genome assembly GCA_023474025.1 of Deltaproteobacteria bacterium. Lineage (GTDB taxonomy): Bacteria > Desulfobacterota > Desulfomonilia > Desulfomonilales > Desulfomonilaceae > CAJBEZ01. The sequence continues at coordinate 4,003 of JAMCYH010000278.1, read as the reverse complement.
CGAAATCGGCAGCGTTATCCTTGTTTGTAAACGCTATGAGATCGTAGCCCATGGGACCTTTAACCTGACTACCCAGGACGAGGTAGGCTTCTGACAAATTGATAAGTTCCTTGCTAACGAAGTCCGTCACATATTGATGCGCTATGTCATTAATATCGACATTGAATTTTTTAGGGAGGCAATTGTAAATGAACAAACATCGCGCCCCCTCAAATCCCACGACATGGCCGTCCTTGAATACCGCTGCCGCTACACCCTCAAAACCGGTAATGTGACCATTTTTGTAAGTCACCGCCACACTTGGCCCGGACGGTCCCCCTATCATCATGCCACACACCGGGCATTTCTGGGGCAGGGCCAGGATTGAGCCATCAGGGAGCTTTACGGAATCTTCCGCAACTGAAGTAGTCGGGAAACATCCAAAGATCAAGAATGCCACGTACACCGACACAATATGATTGAAACTCCTGGGCCATCTATGCATGTGTCTTTCTCTCCAAATAGTCTACTTTGGGTCAACAACACACCTGAATCCGACATCAACAAAAGCCCCCGTAGGGTCCTGAGCGACTCCCGGCATCAGTACATCATCCTTGACCATACTGCCTCTAAGACCTCCCAACACAACGTACTGTTCCCTGGAGTCCTTTGCAAGACGCGACCGTATGCCCCATTCACTCACATTTGCATTAAGACCCCGAATTTCTAATGAATTCGGTTCAGTCATCAACACCGGGTAAGGAACTTGTGAATGTCCACGTATGAATGAAGACTTCCCGGGCCCACTGGCTTGATCAGCGTACCCTCCCATCCAGTTCTGCATCTCCGTCTCGAGGTCGGAAGACCCGGAAGAAGGAGACAACTGATTCTGCCCAGCAGTTTTCTTGTTATCAGCGCCGGCGACAACGGCTTGGAACCATTGAAATTCAGTGGGAAGTTTTTCGCCATAGAACTGGGCATAGGCGCTAGCCCCCATAGCTGTAACATTGACAACCGGATAAGACCCATACGAAGGATCACTCAAAACGAACCTTCCATTCTCAAAAATAATTGGTTCATACGTGCCATAAACTGGACCTAACCTGGCCCATTGCATTCCATTACCTATTATCTCGTTTCCCTGGACAACGATTTTTGAAATTTCCTGATTCAGGAACTCAATGTATTTCAAATTAGTTACTTGAGTCTCGTCCATATAGAATGGAGCGATTTGAAAAGAATCCTGTGTTTTAGGCCCCAAGTATGAGGGGGCCTTCACGAGCCCTCCAGGGACCAATCGCATCAGGAGCCCGTCTTTACCCACAATCGGTTTCGTCGGCGCAGCCTCTTTAGGATTAAGGTCGGAATGAAGGGTTCCACGAGGCGCGAACTCCTCTTCCATGAATATGTGATGATAAATGTGGGAAGCCACAAAAACAACAACGATAAATCCGAGGATATATCCGAGGACAAATATTTCTCTTCGTTGCAGCCCTTTAAAAAGAGGTCGCTGACATTCTTCAGCCTCACAAATGATATTTTCAAGTTCTTCCCGAAAATCTTTGACGCATGGAATACGCTCTTCCTTGTTTTCTGCGGTAGCTCTCTGGATAACCACGTCCAATTTTTTCAGGAATGGGGTCACGGCATTTGACAGACAAACTCCTTTGAGTGGACAAGCTGTTTTGCTATCCACCATCCTGCCCTCTATTACCTCATACAGGATTTTACCCAGCGCATAAACATCTCCCCGTTCGTCCGTCTCAGCCAAATCCATAAACTGTTCCGGGGCCATGTATGTAATGGTGCCCTCTACATGATAACTCCGAGTGAGTTCGGGCCATCGGACGCCACCTGCGATACCGAAGTCGGTAATCTTTGGGACCGACCCATCCAGAAGTATGTTTTCAGGTTTTATATCCCGGTGTACAATACCCAAAGAGTGAATCGGCTCAATCCCTTCAAGAACGGGAATAAAATAGTCCCGAATCCAATCGCAGATTTTCTTTTCATTATCGTGGAAACCCGCATCCGGCATGGTGATTCGCAAAGTGGGGCCGTCAATATACTCCATTACAACGTAGTGTACGGTGAGTTCCTCTCCTTCCTTGGTGATGACAGCGGAATCCTGGTCATAAACCTGGACAACATGGGGATGCCGGATTTGCGCCATTGCCATAGCTTCCCTATGGAAACGGTTCAATTCAGTTTCAACTTCCTGCGGATCGTCTCCAAACTCTGCCAGATATTCAATAGATATAGTCTTAACTACGACTTCACGGTCAAGATTGGTCTGCCTGGCTCGATAAACTTCCCCCTTGCCTCCACTTGCAATGTGTTCAAGGATTTCCCACTTGTCGTTCAGCGTCATTCCGCTATCAAGTAAATGTTTCCGCGTCGTGGGGCCCATCAAAACTCTCCTGTTGACAAATATATTACTTAGCGCAGGCAATTATCAATAGGTTGGAGGCTACAAGTATGAATGAAAAGCTTTGAAAACGGTTCGGGCGTGCCTATTACCTACAGAATAGTTCTGTTTACATAGACCGATACTTGATTTATTTTATTGCTAAATAATCTCAAATTTTTTGGAGACTCGAAAAATGGCTCTCCAAGGGAGGAATTCAGAAATGAAAAACAGGCGTCGCATTATCGCAATCGGGGTCCTAACGGTAATGGTATGTCTAGGTTTCTTGACGTCGGCTTTAGCGCAGGCCATGGACAAGGGCGACACAAAAAACATGATGTCCGACGGCATGATGAAAATGCAAACGGGCATAATGGACTGCTGCCGGAAAATCATGGATGGCGCCAAGAAAATCCAGGAAGGCGCAAAAATGATTCAGGAGAAAAAAGACACAGCCAAAGCTGATAAGATGATGAAAGACGGCGAAGAGATGATGGCCCAGGGCCAGAAAATGATGATTGACCAGGCTAAAGAAAAACTGGCCAGCAACGAAAAAATGATGGAAGCCGCGGATCAGATGCTCAAAGGCCAGAAAGTGAACGTGGATGAAGTCAAAGAAAAGATCGCGAACAACCACAAAATGATGGAAAAGATGAAATCCATGATGGGGTGCTGCAATGAAATGATGGAAGGCTGTAAAATGATGCGGACGGGCACGACTATGATGGGAGAACAAAAGCTCCCTAAAGCGCAGAAAATGATTTCCGGAGGCCTCATAAAAATAGAACAGGCGGCCAAAAAAATAGAGGCGGAACAACCTGTTGCAAAAACAAAGTGAGGGGCATAAAACCGGGCAACCTTGCAATTCAATACTTCCCAGCGTCCAGGGTTTTAAAAATCATGTCAAAACGGAAGGAGAAATACGTTGAAAAATTTAATACTAATTTTGATCGCATCTGCAATGTTTGTCGGCGCCGCGCCTGTGGCTATGGCCGGGGTTAGTCAAACTGGCGCGGAGATTGACCAAGCCTGGAAGCTGGTAATAAAACAACAGAAGAAACAGGAAGCAAAATGGAAGGCGCTGGAGGACGCAGCCGCCAGACTATTGAAGCGGCAAGGCAATGGTTTGGGTCATTCTGGGAAGAAATCAAGATGACTTGTATCGTTCAACCTAACCCAAAATGAAACAAAGTTTTCCAGAGGTTAATTTCGATGTCAGTTCTTCCGGAATTCGAGGCTGGCGGGATTAGAAACGGAGCGATTCATGAACGAGACTGTTACGAGTATTAGTGGTTCAGTCCGTAGAATATCGCTAATTGTACTTGTAATTGTAACTACCTGCTTCATCGCTTACTCAGTGAATCCGGGTTCGGGACAGGCCTTGGCGGAAGATCCACAGGGCATGACCCATCCCCCGGTCAAACCAGTGACCTCAGGGCAAACGGCCGCCCCCTCTATGGATATGGACATGAACTCTGGCGCCATGTCCCCGAACATGAAAATGACGCCTCCAGTTGCCCCGCGCCCCGTTCGTTATGTTATGGCGCCAGAAGCGAAGATGCTAGCGGAAGTGCAAACCACGCCGGTCAAAAGACAAAGAGCGTTTAAGGAATTGCG
>JAMCYH010000272.1:5213-5510 GCA_023474025.1 Deltaproteobacteria bacterium | reverse complement strand
TAAAATGGAGAGCGGCGGCTCCGGCTATCCCTTCGGCTGTAATGTCCATCTTCATGCCGAATTGACCGCCGATGAACGCCTGCTCGTAGCGCATATTGTTCCAGCCCAACGCTTCCTGTAAGGACATTAAGTGGTAGTGGATATAAATGCTACGCCCTATTACTACGAGCTTCGGATTTCCTTCTTCATCCTGCTCCATGTAGGCTACTGACGCTTCTGGTTCAAGAGCCGCCTGGTGTATAAGTTGAGTGGAAAACGTAGCCTCCACGGTTGTGGCGGCCTGGCTCAGCGCCTCTT
>JAMCYH010000272.1:0-5203 GCA_023474025.1 Deltaproteobacteria bacterium | reverse complement strand
CATATTCTACCTTTACCGCCTCAACAGCGGCCAATGCCTGCGCCCTGTTTTCGGCTGCCACTATTGCAATAGCGTCGCCCAGCACGTGGACTTTTTTGTCATCCTGCTCCATGTAGGCTACTGACGCTTCTGGTTCAAGAGCCGCCTGGTGTATAAGTTGAGTGGAAAACGTAGCCTCCACGGTTGTGGCGGCCTGGCTCAGCGCCTCTTCAGCGTCTCCTTTGATCTGCGGATGTTCGTAGCAAAGGTTGGGAGATTCTTCGTGAACTCGGGGCGCATCTGGCCGTAACGCTTCTTTCGTAGTCATTACAGCAGGGAGTATTTCATATTCTACCTTTACCGCCTCAACAGCGGCCAATGCCTGCGCCCTGTTTTCGGCTGCCACTATTGCAATAGCGTCGCCCAGCACGTGGACTTTTTTGTCACACAACAGGGGCTGATCTTCCCTCAAGAGATTTGATCCCTTAATATCCGTGGCAGTCATGACGCCTATTACGCCGGGAATTTTCTCCGCCTGAGAAATGTCTATCGATTTTATAACGGCATGTAGATGAGGACTGCGAACAACCGCCAGGTCGATCATGCCATCCATACGGATGTCGGCCGAAAACTTAGCGCTACCGCATGCAAGCATCAATGCATGGGGTCTGGGATGTGAAACACCGATCAAACCAGCAGCGGGATCGGGTCTGATTTGGTCTGGGGAGGTTTCACCTCTCAAAAATCGTCCTGACAGTTTTACGGCGTCAACTATTTTTTTGTATCCCGTACAACGGCACAAATTTCCTCTTAGGGCCTTTTTGATTTGATCAGTACCGGGATCGGGGTCCTTTTCGAGGAGCGCCTTGGTAGACATAATCATCCCCGGTGTGCAAAAACCGCATTGAACCGCTCCAACAAGCGCAAAAGCTTCCTGGATCAGATGAGGATTCTCTGGTGTGCCAAGCCCCTCTATCGAAATCACCTCAGCGCCGTCAAGGTCAGCCACCTTGACGAGGCACGATCGTAAGGCCTTTGCGTTTACAAGGACGGTGCAAGCCCCACATTGCCCCTTTTTGTCGCAAGACTGCTTGGTTCCGGTGAGTGAAAGTTTGTCCCGCAATAGATCAAGCAGCACAAACTGATCATCGACTTCGATTGTGTGTTTGATTCCATTAACTTTAAGGCTGACTTTTTTCATGAAATCTTACCGATTATTTTTTTGTATCAAGACTTCGGACGCGAAGATATTGATCTTCGCGTGCCATCTTTCGCCCGGTTTCCGTTAGGAACCATAATCTATTCGTTGATCCAGCCTAAATGAGCGCAAATGACCAAACGGATCTGAAACAGTCACGATTTGATTTTAATCGCTTTTCTAAAAAAACGCCATAGTTTGTCAGCATCTTTGGCTGTAGAGTCATTGTTTCCAGAAGACACCTAGCGAATGCGAATACTTGCAGGAACCTCACTTGGGTTTCTTGCAGCAGGCGCTCGTCAAATCAAAATATCCTCAGAAGGATCGGATCGGAACTCGCCGTTATCTCATAGGACTTTAGGAGCGGCTCTCCTGTGTACATTTCTCTAAACATTGCCACAAACTTCTCGTACTCACCACTTTTCTCATAGGCCTCAACGTCGGCTTTAGTGTCCCATGCCGTAATTGAGATACCCTCGTTAGCGCCATCCATCCGTTCCAGTAAGTGAACGAACCTGATCCCTTTGTGGTTTTTGTGGGCCGGGATGACCTGCTTGTTATAGATGTTCCTGAGATCATCCATTTTTCCCTCTTTCACAGTGAAAAACGTCATTCTGACGTACATAATGGGACTCCTTTCACCCCTAAAAACCCTTCATCATGTTTTCAATGAGTGAGGGGATTTCTATCCTTCCCGTAGGGGCAAGTATTCTGCTGCCATAATCGGTCGCGAAGTGTTTCTTCAATCGCCGGACCAGTTTTCTGAACAAACTGCTGTCGATACACCTCGCGATTCCTGCCATGTCCCGAGAGGCGCATTCTGCAAGAATCTTGGGGCCTTCTCCTATTACCATCCGCCATGCGCCTACTACGGGGACACCTAATTCTTTCATTCCTGGAATGCACTCGTCTTTGACGAAATGGTAGTGCTCCATTTCCTTGCCAGGGACGAGGTTATAATACTGATTAAATTTCCATGCTCCGGTTTGAATGTGGTACGGTCCTTGGGCTAATCTGCCACTGGAGACGTAAAGTTTGCTTGAATATTTACATACGAACTGGGAAAGTCCTTCCATAATGATTCTGTATTCTTCGGTGGAGAGGATACGTCGAAGGTAATCCTGTTCCTCTACCGTACCTACCACGATGATTCTGGGTCCCTGACCGACAGCTACATAAAAACCACCAAGAAGCTTTAGCCCGAGTCTTTCCATTGCAGGAATGTATTCTTTAGAGACAAATGCCGAATAATCATCGAACCTTCCCGGAATGACGTCCCAATACTGGGTGAAAAGGCTGGTCATATGTTTCCTCCGTAAAAGACTTTGAGGCAGTTACATCCTGAAAATCCTGGACATTAGGTCCGCAAGATAAGCCGACTCGTCCTGCTCCACTTTGGAATACTTGGCTGGCCGAGCTTGAACCCAATAGATGTTTTCGGGAAAATCCAGGTCTTGGTCGATCACCCATTCCATATCCTGCGGAAGATTGAAATAATTCTCAACGTCTTTGGCTACTCTAACAATTTCTGACAGTTCGGAGGGGTTTAAGCATGACTCGCATTGTAGATGTCCGGGAACTTCCGCTATTTTGGTTCCTACTTTGCTGTAACAAACCATCTTGTTTTTGGGGCTTATTGTCGTTTCACAGGTTCCGGATAATTTATCCACGACAAATTGGTCCGGAGTAATTTCTCCGCTGACAACACTTTCTCCCAGTCCCCAATTACCTTCAACTACCACTTTGTTTAGATCGCCTGTAGTAGGTTGAACGGTAAGGACCACACCGGCGCATTTTGCGTTAACCATTTTGATGATAGCCACTCCAATTGGGGCCTTTGCTATATCCATGTTTTTTTCTATTCTGAAAGCGATTGCTCTTGCGGTAAAAGCGCTGGCCCAAACCTGGGTGACCTTCCTTTCAACCTCGCTATTCCCCTTAATATTGAGATATGTTTCCATTTGACCTGGCATGCTGACCGCCCCACTGGAGCGCACAGCCACGGCTAAATCAGGAATACCTATTTCATTACAAAGGGTTTGATAATTCTGGCGAAGCTCTATGGACATTTCCATGGGTAAGCTCTTGGACTCTATTATCCGCCGGATTTCCCGGCTTGCCTCAATCTGCTTCCCTACTTGGGACATCGCGTCCCTGTTTTCATGAAAATAACGCTGAATTTCCTCTCCAGCGCCGGTCTCTTCCATGAACCGCTCGTAACCATCGACCGAGATAGCGAAACCTGGCGGAACCCTCATGCCGATCTTCGTCAGTTCTCCCAGGTTAGCGCATTTCTTACCTACGAGATCATTAAAATCAGAGCCGAGTTCGCTGAACCAATAGATCCACTTTTTGGCCATTTCAAACCGATCCTTTCGGGAGGGGGAGCAGGTCCGGGTATAAAATTAACCCGGATCAACTATTTATTGTTTGGTCCTGCATGCCATAGGATCACTTATCCAGGATGTAAACGGTACCCATTTTGGCGTCTACTCTGATTCGCTGGCCAGATTTTATTTTGGTCGTCCCTTCGAAAACATTCATGACCACTGGTATTCCGTATTCCCTACCCACGATAGCCGCATGGGCGAGGCTACCGCCACGGTCAATTACGGCGCCCTTGATCATACAAAAAACCGGGGTCCAACTAGGCGCTGTGCTTACTGAGACCAGTATGTCACCTTCCTTGATTAAATGTAGGTCGTCTTCAGTCATAATGACTCTGGCAGTCCCTTCAGCTACTCCAGGGGAACCGCAAGTTCCATAAAGGTCGGCTTTCAATTCCGGCCTAACCTGCGGCATAGCGCCAACCACCAGTTTTACGGCAATTGGATCATTCGATTTTACAAGTAACCCCATTGCCTGATCCAAATCAAAGCCTTCAGCCAGGATCGCAGGTGGATTCGGCGTTTTTTGCCATTCGAGCCAGTCGTTTCTTCTTCTATCGACTATGTAACGAAGATCGAAATGATTCGGGTTGAGGGCGGCCCGACGAACCTCTTCGGGGATAAGGAAAAAAATATCTTCATCGTTGTCCAGCGAACCAGCTTTAACAAATCTTTTTCCGAGCCCTAGAGCGCTACGGCGCATCATGGCGTGCGTGTAAAGATCGAGATAATGATCATGTTCCTCACTGAAAATACCACTTTTTTGGGCTAGTCTCATAAGGGACTCAAACCAGGAACGCTGCTCAGATGGAACCTTGCTTAAGACTTCTTTTTCAGCCTGCTGTCTTTCATTGGTAATTTTTTTTCGTTCGTCGTCCAGATTAAATGAACTCGCCTTTTGAATGTATTTTTTGACCATCGCAAGCGCGGGCGTGGGATCTTCCACCCAGGTGGGAAGATTTATCTCAGCCATTCGCTGCATTCGCCAACCGTCTTCGCTCATGTAGTCCTTGAACTGTTTCAGGAATTTTTGGCCACTTTCCAATTCTTCCAACTTGCCGGGAATATTGCGCTCTTGATTATTAAGAAATACATCAGCGAGCCCCATGTCGGACGCGACCTTGGAAAATTCCCAGAGTCGACGGTCTACCTGAAAAGCCTTGTTGTCAAAACCTGAGACCAGCTTGTGAAAAACCGGAGAAGTGTCGTCAATATCCGCCAATTCTCGACACATGTTTTCAAAGAGAATGTAGGCGGTATATGTGCCGTACATCATGTACATATGGATTTCCCACATACGCCTGCATGTGTTGATAGTTTCTTCGAAATTGTCCAGAAGCGCCATATTTGAAGCGGTGTCTAAATCTAAAGATTTCAGATTTTCATAGCGCCCCAAAATTTCTTTAATGAAATCACGCCAAACGCCATCATAGTCCTTAATTAATGGAAGGATGGCTTTTCTAAATTCAACTTCCCTTCGTTGCTTTTCCTCTTCGCTTTTGACCAGAAGCAAGGTCAAATAGCCGCCGCCATTCATAAAACGCCAGTCCCAGCCCTGGACAGTGGGCAACGACAATTTTTCTGCTCCCCATTGCATTCCGTGGCGACAGAAATTTATCCGACAATCTGACCATAGTAG
>JAMCYH010000263.1 GCA_023474025.1 Deltaproteobacteria bacterium | reverse complement strand
TACTCCTTTCTGCTCAGTGGCTCCCAACATTTTTTCCTGGGCTGGTTGGCCGCATACCGTCCACCAGGATTACCGGAAGAAGGAGGCGTGCTAATTGAGTTTTTCGGGCCGCATGGTCGTTGGCTCATCCCGTTGTCGACCACTCTGGGTGGTCTAATCTCAGGCATACTGGTTTTTTCAGTAGCTCCCGAGGCTGAGGGACACGGGACCGACACAGCGGTTAAGGCATACCACAGAAGCGCTGGATACCTTCGGCCTCGAGTTCCTTTCATAAAAATGATCGCTTCAGCGATAACGATTGGGTCGGGGGGGTCCGCTGGCCGAGAAGGGCCAACGGCACTAATAAGCGCAGGGATTGGATCGATTTACGCTTCTGTTTTCAATCGTTCCGAGCAGGACAGGCGAACTATTGTCCTGATCGGTATGGCTGCGGGATTGTCGGCTATTTTCCGCTCTCCTATAGGTTGCGCTGTCTTCGCAGTAGAAGTTCTTTACCGAGACATGGAGTTTGAATCCGGGGCCCTTTTTTATGCAATGCTGGCATCCATAGTCGCTTACGTCTTAAACGCCGCTTTTGTTGGATGGCAGCCACTTTTTCAAATTCCTCCGGGTTTGGCTATTACAGAAATCTCAGACTACGTCTGGTATGTTTTTTTGGGTATAGCCGCTGGTATCATCGCCACCGTACTTCCTTCCATTTTCTATGGTTTTCGTGACTGCTTCAAACGAATACCGGTCGCAGATATATTCAAGCCTGCTATTGGCGGTCTACTATTGGGGGTCTTGGCGCTTTTCTTGCCCCAGGTTCTGGGAGGCGGCTATGGGTGGATTCAAGAGGCAATTAGCGGAAAACTTTCAAATTATCTTCTGTTGGCGCTTGTTTTCGGAAAGATATTGTCTTTTTCTTTTACCGTCTCATCTGGGGGGTCTGGGGGAATCTTCGCTCCGTGTCTTTTCGTTGGAGCGATGCTGGGCGGATTTATGGCCGACTTGCTAGGTCAGCCATGCGCCCCTTTTGTTGTCATAGGCCTTGTGGCGGTGTTTGGCGCTGCGGCAAGGGTCCCATTCGCAACACTTCTTATGGTAGCGGAAATGACTGGCGGATATCAACTGCTCGTGCCCGCGGCGACCGCTCTGAGTGTTAGCCTCGCTATTCAGATAATGTTGACAAGGAGCCTGACCTATAAAAGTCTCTATGAAGGGCAGGTTCCAGGTAGGGCGGATTCACCGGCTCACCATGCGGAACACATCAAGATAGCGATAAATCTGCTCAGAAATGGACAGGTTCCTTCATCTCTAACAGGGGAGCGGTTGAATCTTCTCGGATTATTGGGAAAAGGCATAGAACTAGATTTGGGAGAGGGGCAAAAACTGGATATTATTGAGTTGTCCGATGGAGATCCATGTCTTGGAGACTCGTTTCGAAGTGTTTGCATGTTAAAGAAACTCCAGACAACAGAGAATATCGCAATGATAAGACAGGGGAAACTCTACCTTCCGGATACCGAGGAAATTTTGCAAGAAGGGGATAGGGTATTGGCGCTGGTATCCGTTTAATGACCTCAGAAAGGCGCCTACCTCTGCCTTAGCTGTTTATGGGTATATACTTTTGTTCTTCGCTCTTGTTCACTTGAACAAGCTCATCATTAGCAAACTCGGGATACAATTTTCTAACACATTCAGGGCAAATGCCTTGGCTGAACCGGGCATCGGAGTTGTCGCTGGAGTCGGATGGCCTCAGACACAAACCTAGATGGCTCACTCACCGAACCCGGATACTCAATATTCCCCATCCAAAGAGAATTACAATCTTGCCTTAAAATAGGGCCAATAAAAACATCGTGATTTGGTTATTCGTTTCCGGAAAAAGGGCTTTATGTAAAAGCCTGTTAACGCCCCGTATAGAAATTAAATTGTTCATAGGCCGCGATCCATTTCAAGCCGTCATTCACAGCGGTGGATAAACAACTAGCCCTTCATTTGTGACCACCGAACCCTGTGTCATGCTATGGGGCTTTACTTCTTTTAAACTGAAAATGTGGCTGACCTGCATTCCATGAGCCACCAGATAATCACTCAACAGTCGGCGGTGACATCGCCAGTAGACCGCTTCAGCGCACATGTAAGCCGTTGTAGATTCAAAAGCCAATTCAATCAATTCCTGGACACCTTTCCGAAAGTCCTCAGTGGCCATATAATCGGCATAACTCCTAAAGCTTGGACTGGTCAGACCTGTATTCCTTGACGGAAAATCCTTGCGGGATCGTCTTAACCCTCCGAGTTTTGGAATCCAGAAATACTGTAAGCCGTTTTCAGATAGAATTTTCGAAAGATTCTCACTGTTGAAATGCGGATACTTGTTTGATCCCGGCAGGCTACGGATATCAGCAATTGTCCCAATCTGGTATGCTTTCAATATGGCAAGAAATTCTTCAAGTGGCCTGTTGGAGTGTCCAATGGTGTAGAACATCATGAAAAATATTAAACCTGGCTTTCAAAAAGCGTCTGGTGTTCGTAGACCACTTTCCGAATCATTTCGAAAAGTCTCCGTATATCAACCGGTTTTTCGAGAATGCCATCCACCCCCGATGGCTTTATCATATCAGTTCCCAATGATTGCCCTCCCCACCCGGTAAGCAACAAGAACGGAATTTTTGGAATTTGTCTCTCGCTACAGATATTTTTTAGCAGTTCTCCCACTTCCCAACCACTCATTTCAGGCATTCCCAAATCACATATAACAAGATCAAATTCATTGGCGCCAAAAAGTTCAACGGCCTGCATACCCGATTCAGCCACTAGAACCATGTGTCCATGACTAGTGAGCAGATCGCGTAGGAGAGTCCGAAGAGGCGCTATGTCGTCGACAACTAGGATCCTGAGTTGTGATTCAACAGGTGACGAAATTGCAGTTGAATATAATTTCAGCGTGGGCTTGGCTAGAGGCAATTTGATTTTAAATAGAGTTCCGTTACCCAACGCGCTTTCAACTGATATATGGCCTCCATGACTGTTGACTATCCCGTGAGTTACTGACAAACCCATTCCGGTTCCCATGTCACCCTTGGTACTCCAAAATGGATCAAAGATCCTTTTCATATTCTCATCTGAAATCCCTGTCCCGGTATCATGAATTTCAAATACGACCCAGTCATCGATTACAGAGGTTTTTATCCTTATCAGGCCACCCTGGGGCATCGCCTCAACTGCATTCTTAATAAGATTTATAAGGACTTCAAATATTTCATTCTCTTTTCCCGACACAAAACAACCGTTAGCAAGACTGGTTTCCGTTTTTATGTAGATTCCATCTTTTTCCAGGTTGGTTTTCCACCAGGGTCTGCTTATCTCGGACGCCTGTCGCACAAGCTCGGACAAATCGAAACATTTGTTTTCCCTTGATACCAGATCACTGCGTATCCGGGCAAAACTCTGAAGTCGTCTTATAGTCTCTGAGCCAAAGATCGAAGATTCCCTGATTTGCTCTAAATAATCCTTGAGATTAGCGGTGTGCCCTGCTTCCAGATTAGCTAGGGCCAATTCCACACCAGCCATTATCACCTGAAGCAAGTTGTTGAAATTGTGAGCTACCCCGGAAGCGAGTTCCCCGATGGCCTGGAGACGTTCCGTCCTGACATTGAGGTCTGCTGCCCGTTTCAGTTCCGTTATGTCAGTCAAAAAGTTAAGTATTGCCGCCCTGTTTTCCCAGCTTATTAACACCGAGTTTAGCTGAATCCAGAGGATCGTGTTGTCTTTTCGAATAATTCTAAAAGAATAAACATTTGGGGAACATCCGTCTTGGAGAGTTTTCCTGTTTTGCTCCAATACAAGTTCCCTATCATCAGGATGGACAAATCGTAACAACTTAATCGAAGACAACTCTTGTTCTGGATAACCGCTAATTGCTGACGTCCTTGGATTAGCAAACCTTATTAGTCCGTCCTGAACTATGAAAATCGCTTCTTGGGCATTTTCAAATAAAGACCGGTAACGAGCTGCGGATTCCTCGACTGTTTTGTATAATATGGCGTTCTGAATTGATATAGCGGCAGGTGAGGAAAGAAACCTCAGCATTTCAACTCGTTCAGGTGTGAATGCCCCGGTGGTTTGGTTATTCTCCAGGTAAATCAGCGCTTGAAGTTGCCCACTTCGCATTAAGGGAACGCAAGCGACCGAGCTTGGAGGAATAGTTGCCAAATATTTATCTTTAACAAAAATAGCGTCGCTTCTTGCATCGTTTAGAATCAGTGTTTCTTTAGTTCTAGCGACATAATTTACCACTGCGACTGACAGGTCATCACAGTCCTCAGCTAGAAACCTGGGCGGATCAAACAAGAGGACGTCTTCTATTCCGGCTTTAGCTTCAATAAATAGCGAATCTTCCTTTGCCAAAAACAGAAAAACCTTTTCAGCTCCAGCCGTTTCAATCACCAACATCATAAGCTTTCTCAGCAATTCGCTCAGGACAATCTCACCTGACAAAACTTGAGAAGCCCTGAGGACCGCCGATAAATCCAGTGAACTTCCAGAGCCCATCTTCCACTGTTGATCCCGCACCGGAGATTTGACCATTGGGCCGAAAGACCTATCGACGAGAAGGTCGGGATAGTTGTCTTCCAAATACCGAACTTTTGCGATAGATCCCCATTTTGAGTAACAATACACGGCTTCCTGCATATAAGCGCGGGCTGTGATTGTTTTTCCTGTTGACAGGTAGAAATTCGCTGCCAACTCAAGCGCTAGCCCCTCCTCGTTCAAATATTCGTGTTCCCTGGCGAGTCTGATAGCCGTTTCGAAATGATCCGCAGCTTGATGGTAATCTTTAAGAATTCTGGATCGTTCAGCTTCAACGAGGTAATACTTGTTTAGATAATTCATTGGCGCCGTATCGCTCCATGTAGCAAGTAGTCTCTGATTCTTAGCAACTTTTTTTAGAATGGTTCCTTTGTCTTTTTCGTTGGAGGAGCCAAAAACAGCCAGCCGCACCAACGAACCATACAACATAGCCAAAGGGACAAGAACTGTTCCCTGCGCTCCGTCCAGGAATTCTTCAACCACCAGCGCATGCTTTAAAGCCGACTCGTACTCGTGGAAAAGATAGCAAAGCATAAGTTTATGGATATAAGTGGCTAATATAATTGAGCGTTCATTCAATTCCAACATTAAGGGAAGGAGTTCATTTTCGTTGTACGCATCTCCGACCAAAAGACAATTGTTTTCAGAGCGCCCCATCAGGTTTAGTACACTCTGATGATACAATCGCGTCAGGTACTCGGTCGTCTGTTGTTTTAGTTTACCAATTGCCTTCGAATATAAATCAAGGTCCTTCTCGAGTTCCACCAGTTCTCTGCCCGCTGCAAATCCCTGTGTACAGTAAAATGCCCCAGCGAGCGCAGCATATTCAAGGTCTCCGACGTCCAAACCAATCCTGTAAGCGGCCATTAGAGGTTTCAGACCATCTCTGAGCGGTTCGCTTCTGATCCTTATGAACGAATTAACTACAAAAATTGTCCGCGCGTAGCCTTCTTTAAACTCATGTCTCTTAATAAGTTCCAGAGCCAGATCCGCAAAATTCTGGGCTAATCCGATAGCGCCGATTTTGGCGCATAGAACTAGCGCATAGCCTGCAAAGTGTGCTCTTCCGATCTGAGCTATACCGTATTTAACTGTTAATCGCACCATTCGGAACAACATCATGGGGAAAAGACTAGGTCTAACAGTGTAAGCCGCTGAAACCACACTCGATATAATCCTCATCACCGCCAATTTGTATGGGTCGGTCATTTCTCTAAGATCGGCAAGTTCTTTGGTGTTATACTGGAACAGGATAGCTTTAGTTTTTAGGAAATCCACTGATAATTCCAGAAAACCAGGATCTTCAGGAAACTTCTCTCCTAACAGGGCTAAAACCGGAAGGGCGATTTCAACAGCGCTAACTCTGTTGTTAAGAGCAATAAATGATTGTATTTTTATTTCGTAAACCTTGATCTTGTCCAACAGCGTCCTAGCCTCTTTTAAGACTATGGAGGCGAACTTTTCCATTTCATCGAACCTGGCGGTCAAATAGGCAGCTTCCGTTATTTCGCGGTGAAGATTCAAACTCGTGTCATAATATTTTGTCCAGCCTTCCTCCCCCAAGACCTTCAGACCCGACTGGAAATACATGAACGCTGCATCGTAAGCGGATGAGTTTTTCACTCGCATGCCTGCCATGAGATTCATTTTGGCAAGTTCTGCCTTTTCCGATTCATCTGATATAAGATCTAAAGCTCTATTTAGCTGACCCACAATCTCAAAAATCATGCCCTCAGTTTGATCGGTGGGTGAATTCTCTATGAAGGTTCGTCCTAATTTTCTGTGAGTGTACGGCCTAAGATTTTCCGGTATCAGCGAGTAGGCGGACAGCTGGATCCGGTCATGAGCAAATTTGTATTCGATTTTCAGACTGTTGAGGTCATCAAGGATTTCGAGTTCGATCCATTTGTAACTTGGACCTATGGGGAAAACCAGGCCTTCACTAACTGCCGGCATCAGCCCAAAGACTACACTCCTAAGTGAGTTACCGACTGCCCAAGCCAGAGGCCTGGCACTAAACTGATTGCCAAGACATGCGCCCAATGTTAACAGTTCACGTGTGAAAGATGGTAATTTCTGTATCTTGCTGGCCATTAGATCTGCCACGTTATCTGTAATTACGCATTGCCGGATTTTCTCCATAGCCCATATCCAGCCACCCGCTTCACCGTCGTATTCGACTAGACCCTCTTCGTTTAGGGATTTGAGAAACTCCTTCAGGAAAAAAGGATTACCGGCTGTTTTTTGATAAACTAACTCGGCTAATTGAGCTACCCGAGCTTTATCCCTATGGACGGTGTCGGAGATCAATTCTACAATGTGTTCTAATACGAGGGGATTCAGATGCACGATATTTGTATTTATATTTTCTTTACGGACGCTATCCAAAGCCATCATAACAGGATGTTGAACATCAACTTCTTCATCCCTAAAAGAAACTATTAGGAAAAGATATTTTGTTTCCGGGTCAGTCATCATCAACTCCAACAACTGAAGCGATGATGCGTCTGCCCAATGCACATCATCCAGAAATATGACCAGGGGTTTGGCAGGAAGACAGAAAACGCGTATAAAACTCCGGAATACCAGCCTGAATCGGTTCTGGGCTTCCAATGGATCCAGATCAGGAACTGACGGCTGGGGTCCAACAATGAGCTCAATTTCAGGTATAGCATCGATCATCACCTTGCAATTGGGCCCTAGCGCCTCCAACAACCTGATCCTCCATTCTGCAAGGGCATCATCGCTTTCGGTTAATATCTGATCGATCAACTCCCGAAAAGGCTCTACCAAACCGTGTAATAGATTACGGTGAAGCTGGTCGAACTTTCCGGAGAGAAAATATCCTCTCCGAATTGCCACAGGTCTGTAGAGTTGTTTAACCAATGATGTTTTCCCAATACCTCCGTCCCCGCAAACCACTGTGATTTCCTTAGCGCCTGAGGACGCTCTTTCAAAAGCCTCGAGCAAAAGAATTACCTCTGCGTCACGGCCATAGAGATGGGGAGAGATAATAAATTTCTCCGGGATGTCACACTCGCCTGTAGGAAAAGTTTCATCTAACCTGTTAGATCGGACATACCCCAGACATAGTTCCAAATCAGCTTTCAGACCAATGGAGCTCTGATAACGATGTTCCGCGTTTTTTGCCATTAGTTTATTAATGACGTTGGATAAGCTCTCGGGGAATCCTCCTGGAAACACAGGATTTCTAGCTAAATGAAAATGGACCAGGTCAAGAGGATCCGACGATTCACAGGGCCGTCCTCCGGTAAATAATTCGTAGAGACTAACGCCCAGACAATAGTAATCAGTTCTGTAATCGATAGGCCGGTCGATTCTCCCCGTTTGCTCAGGAGCTATGTAGGGCAACGTGCCTTCGAGGAGGTTTGGGCTCACTAATGTGGGGGCTTCTTGATCCAAATTGGTCGCGATTCCAAAATCAATGATCTTGAGTGTTCCCGTGTTGGGGTTGATAAGAATATTGGAAGGGTTGATGTGTTTATGAATGACGTTAGCCGCATGGATTTCGCCCAAAGCGTCGGTAATCTTGATGGCCATTACGAGGCGCTCTTCCAGGATTAGAGGATTGGACACCATCAACGAAGTTAGGGACACGGCGCCAAAATCTTCCAGTATCAACACAAGACCGTTCCCTGTTTTTTCAAGCCCGTACACATCAATCACGCCGTTCAGTTTTTTCAACCCAGCCTCAATTTGATACTCTTGCTTATACTTGGCCAATTCATCTGGTTTAGGATGATCCCCTTTCAGCATCTTCAAAACTACTGGCAGTTGTTCAGGTCCACAAAGGCCCCTATAAATGATAGAGGTCTGACTTTCGTAGATCTTGTCGAGTATCCGGCAATCCTGAACTTTGTACATCTTGACCTCTTGAGGAGTAACTTTCCAAATATGTGAGATCAGTTTAAGGATATTCAGATTTTAGATTTGCGGGATTGATGTC
This sequence comes from Deltaproteobacteria bacterium, assembly GCA_023474025.1. Lineage (GTDB taxonomy): Bacteria > Desulfobacterota > Desulfomonilia > Desulfomonilales > Desulfomonilaceae > CAJBEZ01. The sequence continues at coordinate 16,330 of JAMCYH010000263.1, read as the reverse complement.
AACGTGACTTATACGTTCATATCGGAATCATTTTAGTGTATAATCCCGCTGAAATGTGCGTTCCGCAGAGATATCAGGGTATCTTTAAAAAGGTTGATTTCTTTTTCCAATTCTGTGAAAGCCTCTTCTGCGTGCCTCAACTTGCCATCCCGGCCCATTGTTTCGAGCTTCATGGCTGCCTGAAACGCCCTTTCAGCGGCAAAGTTCCCAACTGATCCTTTGAGTGAATGAGCAGTCTTTTCAATGCCTTCAGCGTTACCGTGTTCTACGGCATTTTTTACTGCAGACAGCATTTCTGGACTATTTTTTAGAAAGAGCTGGACCAGTTCATCCAAAAGCGCTGTATCCCCTCCAACCCTGGTCATTAATAAAGCCTTGTCTACAATCTCTCCCCGTTCCGCGTTATAGGCGGCTTCTTCGTATGTCACCTCACGCTGACTGACTAGCTTATCGAGGTTTTCAAGGAGTTCCTCAGCATTGATCGGCTTTGAGATGTAACCATCCATTCCTTCGGCTAAACACTTTTCCCTATCCCCCGACATTGCATGAGCAGTCATTGCGAATATAGGAATATGTTCACCGCTGATTTTTTCCTTTTCCCTAATGGCCATGGTGGCCTGGAAACCATCCATTTCTGGCATCTGGACATCCATGAGGATGACATCGAAGCGACCATTCTGAAGTATCTGTAATGCTTCTTTTCCATTTTCCGCAATCGCCACCATGTGCCCTCTTTTTTGGAGAATTGTGGACGCAAGCCTCTGATTGATTACGTTATCTTCAGCTAACAACACTTTAAGAAATCGCTTCCTCTCTCTTAATGAATGGCGGGTTACCAGAGTCGGCTTTATTTCATTTGTGGGGACTTTGTTCAGTGCCTTGGAAATTATATCGAGAAGCTCCGACTGTTTGATCGGCTTTGTACAGTATGCCGAGATACCCAAATCCACACATCGATAGGCGTCACCCCGTTGGCCGGCGGAAGTGAGCATGATCTTGGTCACGCCTGATAAATCTGGGTCTGAATTCATGCGTTCAGCCAACTCAAAACCGTCAATGTCCGGCATCATGTGATCGAGGATAACCAAGACGAACGGTTGTTCATCTTGCCTCGCCCGTTTCATCACACCCAAAGCCTCTATTGCGCTTTCCACTGCTACTGGTTTCATGCCCCAGTAGTCGAGAATTTCTTTAAGTATGAATCTGTTAGTCGCATTATCGTCAACTATCAGGACGGGCAAGTCCTTGAACATGGAAATGTCCCAAGAGAAATTTTCACGCGAAGGTCCCTGTTTAATTCCAAGTTTCGCTGTGAAATGAAATGTGCTTCCAGACCCCACTTCACTCTCGAGCCAAATATTTCCACCCATCATCTGGACTAACTGTAAAGAAACAGCCAAACCAAGCCCTGTTCCACCATACTTCCTCGTTGTAGACCCATCGGCCTGTTCAAATACTTTGAATATTTTCTCCTGCTTATCTTTGGGTATACCTATGCCGGTGTCTTTGATTGAAAAATGTAAAAAAATATAACCTTCAGACTCTGAATCTACTTGCAAATCTACGGCAACTTCTCCTTTTTGGGTAAATTTTATGGCGTTTCCAAGGAGATTTATAAGAATCTGATTTAGGCGACCTGGATCTCCGATTAAAATGTCCGGTATTTGAGGAGGAATATGACAGACCAGCTCAAGGTTTTTAGAATGAGCCTGCATGGAAACCGCGATCATGGCATTGGCAACTGAATCTCTCAGACTAAAATCCATTTCTATCAGTTCAAACTTTCCGGCTTCTATCTTTGAGAAATCGAGAATATCGTTAATTAGCCTCAATAGCGATTCTGCGGAAATTTTAACAGCTTCCAGATATTCACGTTGTTCGGAAGTCAGATCTGTATTTAGAGCAAGCTCAGTCATACCTATGACACCATTCATTGGTGTCCGAATTTCATGGCTCATGTTGGCCAGGAATGAACTCTTGGCCCTACTGGCTTGTTCGGCGGCCTCACGAGCGGATATCAAATTTCTCTGAGCAACTTTTAGTTCCGTTATGTCTTCGGAGATGCCGACCAGATGGCTTGCTTTACCATTTACGCCTATTATGGGGACTTTTTTCGAATGTAAGGTCCGTACACCATCGTGCCGAGTTGCGACGTCCTGTTCCTGTATCTCAAGGAACCGTCCAGTGCTCAAGACATGTCTATCCTGTTTCTCAAACTTGTCCGCTTCCCTAAACAGGTCTTTAGCCGTCTTGCCGATAACCTCTTCCGCTTTATAGCCATATAATTGTTCGCATTTTCTGTTCCAAAGCACGAACGATAACTGATCTGCTTCTTTGACAAAAACTGCGGTGGGCAGATTCTGGATTATCGAATCCAGCAGCGCTTTCGTCTTTCTTGTTTCTTCCTCCGCCCGCTTCCGTAACGTAATGTTTCGGACCGTGGAAAGGCTTACCCTCCCCCAGGCCGGATCGTTCATCGCTACCGAATCCAGAAGAACATCTATAACGGTCCCATCCTTCCTTATGTACTGATATGGAACATCTCTGACCGCCCCGTTCCGCCACAATCTTGGGAGGACCTCCGTTCTTGACGCGATCGCGGACCCCGGAGTCATTACGAAGCTTACGTTATGTCCAAGAAGCTCATCCTTGGAATAGCCCATAACTTCGAGCCAACGTTCGTTTACATCACGAAAAGTCCCGTTCTCATCGATCAGGTGCATCATTACCGGCGATTTTTCAAAGATGTGACGCAATCTTTCGTCACTTACCCTCGAAAAGTCTTGTGTTTTCAGATATTCTGTTGAATTTGGCTGTTTGTCGGAAGCGCTGGAACTGCTCCGGTCGAGGAGCGCCTTTTTTTGAAAATGCCCGTTGAGAAAAATACCGAACACCAAAAATACTGAGGCGGAAATGGCGGCGAGGAAGGCGGAGCCAAATGATACATCCCACAACCATTCGCCTATAAACGATTTTTGTTGAATAAATAAGCCCTCGAACGCTACTTTAAATAAGCAGATTAGGATAAATAAGAGGACGGACAATAACACGATTTTATAATTCTTCACGGGATTAGCTCCAGAAGATTTGAATAGCTTCAGCCAGTCATTCCCAGAAAAGTCGCGTTGTTATCTGTATAATATCAGATTAGCATGGTAAACAACGACAAAAAATTCAAAAATTTCCGCTTGGTTTCTTTTGAAATTATTTTTACTCTTTTGAATCAACGACGCGTTGTCAGACGAGATTGCCGTCCCATTTTAAATTTTAGATGCGTGACAAATTGGAACTTTTCGTTTGAAGTCCCGTCTGTAAGTTATTAAAAGCTAAATAATGACATTGGTTTTGTTGATACAGCCTAAACCGGGCTTTGAATTTAGAAAAACCAGGAGGGATGTCGCATGGACGAGAAAGCGAAAGAACAAAGAAAGAAAAATGTTATCGAGGTCTTGAACAAGGAACGGGGCGTGGAACTGCAGGCCATCACCCAGTATATGAACCAGCATTACAATCTGGACGATATGGACTACGGAGAAATGGCCGCAAAGGTGAAACTCATAGCAATAGATGAGATGCGCCACGCTGAGATGTTTGCGGAACGAATCAAGGAATTGAACGGAGAACCAACTACCGAACCAGCGGGAAAAGCACAGAAAGGTCAAAAAATAAACGTGATTTTTTCATTTGACGCAAAACTAGAAGATAACACAATCGACACTTATAACCAATTCGCTCTGGTGTGCAGGGAAAACGGCGATAGTACAAGCGTTAAACTTTTCGAAACGATTATTGATGAAGAACAGGCCCATTTTAATTATTTTGACACTGTAAGTGAACACATTAAGGCATTAGGCGATACTTATCTGGCTAAAATTGCTGGAACACCTTCCGCTACAGGACTGCAAACACAGGGATTCGTTGCGAGACAAGGCGCCGCCGATACTGCCGGCGCAGCTTAAAATCATAGCAAGTGTTGTACCGCCGCTTCTCTGAAGGTATAGCCAATGCCTGTCGGATTTTTTTGGCTAGACGCTCAAAGCCTCTCGAAGCAGGCGCAACGATTGAGGGACGCTCGTCTTAAAGAACAATGACGAGTTTGTCCCTCCCGAGAAACTCCAGACCATTTTCGAATGACGCTTATTGGCCATAAACCCAGGTCGTATATAACAGGTTCTATTAGCATCCACCGGTTGATGCAATGGAGAACCTCCGATGGCTAGAGTTTCCAATTTCTGCGTTCAGCGATTACAGCGCATGTTTTTGGTAGGGCTGTGTTCTGTTATTTTTGTTCTTTCGGCGTCTGCCCAGTGGCGAGACGAAAAAGGGGACAAACGGCCCGTCGGTGAAGTCGCCGAATCAATCGCCGATCCCGTTATCCAGCGGGCAATGGAAATCAAGCGATTACCCTGTTTGACGCTCGGAGTCATAAAGAATGGGCGTCTGGTGATCAGAAAAGGTTACGGGGTCAGATCATTCGAGTCGGACCAACCACCTGACGCCAACACCGTCTTTTACATTGGATCGTTGTCCAAAGCGATCACCGCCATTGGAGTAATGTTGCTTGTCGATCAGGGGATGCTGGATTTGGATGCCCAAGTAAATACTTACTTGAAACACTTACCCCCTACTTGGCGGGCAATTACCCTCAAACAGTTCATGGCTCACCAAAGTGGTATTCCTCAACTTAACAAAAAGTTTCCGACCTTCGACAGAATGTTGATTTCTGCTGAAACCAAGCCGCTGGATTTTACTCCTGGAACGCAGCAAGAATACAACAATTTCAACTATGCGGTGATCGGAAAAGTGATTGAGGCGGTGACTGGCATGAGATACCTGGAATACATGAAAAGAAGAGTGTTTGGCCCGCTGCGAATGGACCATACCGGAACAGGAATTGTCAGCAAGAACCTAGCAAAGAGTTCCCGGTTCATTTGGGGTCGTTTAGCGCCAATTGACTACAGGATTAAAGGTGGCCTTTATGCGATACCATCCGGTCATCTTCAGAGCACTCTTAATGATCTGATAAAGCTATACGAGGCCATTAGAACTGGGACCTTACTAAAACCAAAAACGTACAAGTTAATGGTTTCACGCGTCAACCCCAATTTTTCCGGGACCCTTGGTTGGTTTGAAAATAGAATCAAGGGGATATCTGTGGTGACCAAGAATGGAGACGCCCAAGGGTTTCACAGTGTTATGTCGTTTGTTTCCGGTAAAGGAGACGCCATCATAATACTTTGGACTTCTGAAAATCCCCACGGGAATGGTCTTTTCAGGGTTAAAAATGAATTATTGAGTCGAATTTGCCACTTCTAACCCTCCATAGTTAAACTGATATTGGCAACCACCACCGACAGACACAAATGGAGCCCCCTAAGCCCAATCTCGGATCCAAGCTATCCTACCTAAAACGTTCAACGAATCTCGAATCGTCGCATAGCGTCACCCCAAGGAAGTGGGATCTCGGTTCCCTTCACTGCCCATTTTATAAACCGGGTTAAGCCCATGTGATTGCGGAGCAGTTTCATAACCCCCCTGTGAAAACCTCTGAAAGCAAGACATTGGAGCGCCGGCTCCGTCTACCCACACCGATAAAGTCCAGGAGCTATTCCTTAACAACTTTCCTTGAAGCGAGTAGCCACATGAGTCATCTGATCTGCTCAATTGAACTAGGACCTCGACAGTATAAAACACAAAAAGTGGTATCATACGATACCTCTTCAGCGGCAGGTAGGTTAAGAACGCGACATACTTACGATCTGGGTCAGGATCACAGCGTACCTCTTCCATGGTGTGGTTGGCATTGTTTATCCCTTCGTTGTAAATCCAACATGGAGACAATCCGCTTATATTCACATTTGAAACTCGACCCGATCTTCGTCGCCGTGAAGAAGCGCCACCATGAGGCTCAGATATTCACGCAGATGCCTTGTTATAAGAAAGTTTTGCCTTACGAATTCTTTGCCTTTAAGCGCCATCTCCTGAGCCTTTCCAGGCTGACGCAGGAGATAGCGAATGCGAAGCGCGGCGCCCTCAGGGGTACTAACTAGAAAACCGGTATGGTGATCAATTATCTGGAGCCGGATGCCACCAGTATCACCGCCTATTACTGGTTTGGCTTTCCAGAGACCTTCCGTGACAGTGAGACCAAAGCCTTCTTTAATTGATTTCTGAATAATAAAATTAGCCCCTCTTTGTAGAGCATTGATAGATCGGTGCGCATCCGGTGGCAGTACGAGTATGCGAATGTCCGGATCATTGTTAGCCTCTTCTCTAACTTCCTTTAGTACAATCCCGCCTTCGGGATCATCGGAAGCGCCACCACCTGCGAGGACCAGTTGAAGTCCGGGACTAAATCTTTTGGCCAGCCTAAAGGCCCTTATCACGCCGATAGGATCCTTGAACCTGTCAAAACGGGACACCTGAAGAATAATGGGGCGATCAGGGTCTATGTCAAATTGGTCTTGAGTTTCACGAATATCTCTGGGTGTAAGTTCAATATTTTTGTCACTCAATGGATCGATACTAGGTGGCACAAGATACTGCGTGTGCGGAAGTGGTTGGGCAAAATCCGCAAGGGAAAATATGCTTGCGTCATATCCAGTGGCGAATTCTCGTAAGTATTTCCAAATTGGACGATAAGGGTGACTCAGATCGATATGACAACGCCACAGCCATTTTCCACGCCGCTTTGGGGTCCACTTCAAGAGTGGTAGAGGCTGGGGATCATGGACAAATACCATGTCAGCCTCTTCCAAGACAGATCGCAAGGCTTCCGCATTTTCCTGGTTAGTGAGTTCATATGCCCTTAACAACAAATCGGAGATTGGCACATATTTTCCCTGTAAGACATTGTGAAAACTCTTCGTACACTCATAAAATTTTTCTTCGCCTTTTATAACCTCCCATCTGGCCTCAATACCAAGTTCCATCATGAGAGGCACTATCCGATCCAGAATTTCTGCAACACCACCACCAATTTTTGTGGAGTTCACATGCACAACTTTGAGACCTCTTAAAGGAGCTGAAATTTCCCGAATATGATGAATGACGTCTTCGCCGACAATTGGCGCATAATCGTCTATCAATTTCATTTTAAAGCCTCTCTAAAACCCATTCTTAAGATGGTAGACAGCTTCCGGCGAAGCTCCACCAGCGTCACAAAATATGGATCTATAGACGCCAGTTTTTCGCAAATTCGTTCAAAGCCTCCGAACCCTCGCAACCAGACTTGAAAGTCATCTGCGCCTTTGGGATACCGACGCCTGGCGTCAATGACATGATAAAAAATGCTCCCCACTGACATTTTGCCTACAAGATCAGGTAAGTGCTCAGGTTTCTCAATACGCCAGCCAGTATCAAACACTACAATTTGGGAGCGGACAAAATGAAACTGGCAATCAGTTGGGACCCAGGCAGGCCGTTCTAATTCCTCTAGCCTTTGTTCCAGGATTTCCACCAATTCTCGGCGCAACGATTCCAGGTCATCGAAATCTGTGGGATCTATGACCGCGAGGCGCTCAGCAAGTATGTTGTCGTGAAGTCTATAATGACTCCAATTGGCGAAATCGTTATTGAACTGGGGATCGTCAAAATGGGGCTGAAGCAATCCACCCCAAAAATGGTAATAGATACTGCCTTCATGAATATTTAACACGTGGTCCCTTAATTCCCTTAAGTTTTGCGCTCGTTTACCTGTGCTTATCGCAACCAGGGAGCAGTCACGGACCAAAAAGGGGAGACTATCTCCATTTGTTGAGTTCACGAAACCTCCTAAACATTGGCGCCCCTGATAACAACTTGTTTACTAGAGGGACTGGGAAAACGTTTGCAGTTTCAACTAATTTACTAGCAGAGCTACGGGAAACGATTCAAAAACGTTGGGCAGAGCTAAGTGGCGATCAAATTCAAGTTCTTCTCCTGTCACTGCATTTCTGCAAGCTCCGCTAATCCGACGGGGTAACACTAGTTCAGTATCTTTCCACACTGTAGTTCCAATTGGTATCGAGCCATCCGGGACAAGACGTGTACACAGTCGAGGGGTCACGGTTATACTCCAATTTCGGGAGTTGACGCGAGCAAATGCGACTACATGTCTGGCCAAAGTACCCGTGGCCTTTACAGGCACATAATCACCACTCTGAAATAGTTCAGACATGGCTCTCCGAGTGCGCATTGCCCTCCAAATAAGAAAAAGTTTGATCCGGCCATCACTTAGCTCTGACAGTAATTCATCCAAAAGGTTCTTAAGGTTAGAACCCGCTTTTCCACGGAGTTCGTTAAGAATGCGCATCCTTTTGCGAAAATCAACGGGTCGTCGGTTGTCCGGATCGACGAGATTCAAGCCCCACATTTCGGTTCCCTGATAAAAATCAGGAACACCGGGAGCCGTTATTTTCAGGAGTGTTTGCGAGAGTGAATTCAACATCCCGAACCTCGCGATCCTTGCAACAAACGCCAGGAGATCCTTAAAGAAAATATTATCCTCTGACGTTTCCAGGATTGATTCGATAAAGGACGCATACGCGGTTTCATAAGCAATGTCAGGTTCAACCCAGGCAGTGTGGACCTTAGCCTCTCTGACAGCCTTGATGGCGTAATCCTTGATTCTATCCACAAACTTTGGATACTCAGAATGATCAAGAGGCAATGCGCCTAACAATGTCTGGTAGAGAAAATATTCGTCGTTCCTGTCAGGAAGATAGGTCCTGGCAATTCTTTTTTTCTTGGGTCTATTGAGTTTAGCCCATCGCTTGACAGTCGTTTCCCATTCATGGGGTATTTCGGATAAAACATTTATTCGTGCCCGAATATCTTCGTCTCGTTTAGTGTCATGGGTCGAAGTCGCATTTAGGGAAAGCGGCGATGAATTAAGCCGTTTCTTGTTAAAACGGTGAAAATCGCTAACAGAGCATCCGAAATTTTCTGGCTGAGATCCAACCTCATTTAATGAAATCAGTCTATTATACACATACAGAACTGTATCTTCTAATCCCATTGCCATAACAGGGCTGGTATATTGCTGAAACCTCATCGCGAACTTTATCCACTCTCTTTTCCCTTCCTCATCTATATATTTCGGAAACTGTAGCAGTAAGAATTTTTTGATGAAATTCAGTTCCGAGGCTAATGCCGGCACATGCTGAACGGCTTTGCTAACCGCTGTTTCGATATACTTTCGATCGCTCTCCGTGAATTCAGTCCAGCTTATGTAACTTCGGTACACGGGAAAGGAGACCAAGACTTCCGTCAGCGCTCTTCTCAAACCGTAAAGAGTGACATCACTAGCATGTCGGTCATGACTGGAAATACTCTTCAGTTCTTGGGCTAGGTTATTGACATCACCAGCCATGAGCTCCAGGATTATCAAGCGTTTTTTGTCCCGGACTAGATCGGCAAAATTAATTTTGGTCGCTGTAAAATTGGAATAGATTTTAGTAAAAGCTCTGTTGTTTTTTCTGTCAATAAACAAACCATTTACATAGTTGACAAACTCATACCCTGTGGTTCCCTGTACAGGCCAGGACTCGGGCAAATCTTCACATGGGGCCAGGATTTTCTCGACGAGAATGTATACTTCTGGAAAGTTGGTTCTTATAAGCTTAACGTACGCCCCAGGATCATTCAAACCATCAGCGTGATCTATCCTGAGACCTGAGATTTTTCCAGCCCTAACAAGCTGAAATAGTAGATCATGAATATGGTTGAAGACTTCCTCCTCTTGAACCATTAAAGATATGAGGCTGTTAATGTTAAAAAATCTACGATAATTGATTTCTTTAGTGGCTATTTTCCAGTAAGAAAGGCGAAAGACTTGCTTTGAAAGTAGTTCGTCGAGAAGGCCGAAAGTCTCTGGACAATTTTTGTTACCGTTGAAGATCGTGATGCTCGCGTCAAGAAACCTCTTAAAGCCTTCATTCTCGGAATAAATGTCCCATAACATCTTTTTCACAAAACGAACCTGATTGTATACTTCAGATGGTTCTTCTTCTGCCACAATAGATTTCAGCGCATATAAGACGCCCAGAATTTTTATGAAATCAGGGTTATCTTCTCCTAATGTCCTCCTCAGGACTCCTATGCGATGCGACAGCACAAATGAATAAGAATCGATTGCGACCGGAAACTCGAAGTTATAATATCTAATGGAAAAACCCTCCGGGCCAAAGCACAGGGATATCTCCCCATTTTCCAGAGTTTCTCCGTAAAATTTGCCAAGAAAAGGCGCTAATACTCTCCCCTTGATGTTTTCGTACGCATGGTCCCAATCTATGTCGAAAAATGAGAAAAACTTCGATCGCTGACCTTTTTCGAGTACATCGATAAGCATCTTGTTGTCATAGTCAAAAGCCATGTGATTTGGGACAATGTCCTGCAACCAGTACATCCCGCAATGTCTTACCGATTCAATGAACGAGTCGAAGTCACTCCCAGATCCAAGTTCGGGGTTCAGGCTGTTATGATCGACTACGTCGTAGCCATGGGCGCTTCCTTTGGCCGATTTAAAAATAGGGGAAGCATAGATATGTGAAATGCCGAGTTCCTCCAAATATGGCAAAATGTTCTGCGCCATGCGGAAATTGAATGAACGGCTAAACTGAAGTCTGTACGTGGCTGACGGAACAATCATATCGAATCTCCTCTAGAGTTCGCAAACTTTCACGTTCCGGTTCGTCAGTTTTTTGTAGGTCTCACGAGGATGCCAAGTCCATCAAGGATAGAGTCGATGTATGCAGAACGCAGGGTGGTCCGTCTTTTGTCTTCAGCATTCATAGATTTCCTGATTCTGTAAAATTCCGTGGCCAACCGGTAACATATGTCTTGTGTTTTTCGCAAATTTACTTCAAATGGCAGGGATTGAGCCAACATTACCGCTTCATCGAGGGTTTTCAGCGCATCCAGATCCCCAGGATCATCTAGCGCCTGTTTCGCAATGACTACAAGCGATGTTCTGAATTCGGATTCTAGAGTAGTATCTTCCAAAGAAATCTTAATGAAATTTGCTTCTTCCAAACATTCCCGAACAAGCTGTGAGTCAAAAGGAATTTGGGAAAATGCCTTACGAAGCCTGGCGGTTAACGCCAGAACCGAAGCTTGTAACAAAGGTTTTGGAACAGGCTGGTCTAGATCAGACAGGAATCTTAAAAAAGGGGCATGACGCTCGTGAATCTGATTGTAGACGGATTCAGCCTCTGCCAAAGCAGGTTCCAGGATCTGATCTAGTACCTTTCGTTGTTCATCCCTGAACAGAGATCTCAACGAGTATATGCAAATCCCGAAATGTTGGTCCATAAGTCTTATGATTTCAGCAAAATCTGCCCTGCTGAAAGCCTCCATGAGCTCTTGTGAAAGAACCCCATATTCAGGGTCCCCTTGATACTTTGTGACTCCACAATTGACGTTATGGTCACCAAGATGCAATACCCCAAACGAAAAGATTTCTGTTTCTCGTGTTGTTTTAGAAGTTAGCCTGGCTCGTCCGATAGCAAGCTTCACTTTGCCAGTTTGAGCTTTTTGATAATCTTCGCATGTGACATTGAATGAAAAAATTGAGCTGTCTTCACCGTAATCCTGAAAAAGAGAACTTATAGCATAATGGGCCGATACCTTAGCCAAATCCACAACTGCAGGTTTGACCCATTTCTTGTAAATTTCGCGACCATCTTTATGCTCAGGTAAGTTGCTTTTTGCCGTTTCGAGACGTTTTAAAAATCGTTCTTCAATTCCGTTTCCAAACAGCTCTTCAGCAAGCTGAACGGCTCTACCGGCAAATTGTATTACCTGGACAGTTTCTATTCCTGAAAGTTCGTCAAAAAACCAGCCGCAGCTCGTATACATAAGCATAAGGTGACGTTGAAGCTCAAGCAGTTTCAGAGCCTTAATCATGCCATTTTCATTAAGGTCAATCGATGAATTACTTTCCAAGAATCGATTAACACTATCATCGGATCGATCGAGCACTACATCTATATAGCGATTACGGGCTTCCCATGGATCTGAAAGCAACAATCTGGCCTCTTTTAAGAATAATGGTCGGACAGTGTCCCTCAACCAGTCAAAGGCGCTTCTCAGAGGTCGCCTCCATTCCTGATTCCATTCAGGATGACCTCCGGAATTGCATCCACAATTTGTTTTCCACCGATCTACTCCGTGCACACAACTCCATGAACTGTTCTCGAATATCCGGACTTCATGCATTGGGGGATTTTTATCCAAGAAAGCAGAATAGTTAATTATGTCAGCAAGCCCGTTATTTTCGATATAGTGCAAAGCATACGCCAGCGCCATATCGCCCCTATGGTGATGATGTCCATAGGTTTCCCCGTCAGTCGCGACGCTAACTATCTGAGGCCCTCTATCGTCGGAGAAAGCTTCGATGAGTCTGTGAGCGAGAGATTCACCATTGTTCAGGAGGCCTTCAAACGCCAGCGCTTGCGAGATGGGGCCGTCGTAGAAAAAAACACTTATACTCCGGCCATTGCGCAGGTTTACTTTGTAAGCCACTGTGGGATCAATCTTGCCACCAGCTACGTCAATCCATTCATGAGAACCTAAAACTCTCGTCCTACTCGCCTGACTTGGGGATAAAAGAGTGAACTTGATCCCGTTGCTCACAAGGATATTAAGCGTTTCAAGATCAACTGCGGTTTCAGGTAACCACATCCCTTCCGGCCGCCGTCCGAACCTGTATTCAAAGTCCCTTATCCCCCATATAACCTGTGTGTGTTTGTCACTCCTATTTGCCAGAGGAAGGATAACGTGGTTGTAGCATTGCGCCATGCCTGAACCGTGTCCGTCAAAGTCCATTAAGCTCTGACGATCGGCTTCAATAATAGCCTCATAGGTGTCTGGGGTATTGTCTTTCATCCATGACAAAAGGGTTGGTCCAAAGTTGAAACTCATTTTCGAATAGTTGTTTATCAATTCTACTATCCGTGCCTCTCCATTCAATAGTCTGGAGTTGGCGTTGGGGCTATAGCATTGAGCGGTAATTTTTTCATTCCAGTCGTGGTATGGGTATGCCGAATCTTGGAGTTCTATAGCTTCTAGCCAGGGGTTCTCCCTAGGAGGTTGATAAAAATGTCCGTGCACGCATATATACCGATTCATAAATTCTGCCTTTCTCACACACGCTCGAATAACACAAAGCAATAGGGAGTTAATTCGAGAGGAACCTCTCCATCGGAACTGATATTGGGCCCTATTTGACTTCCGTTGCCGCCCCACATGACCTCACCGGAATCGAACAGCTTTGACCAATTTCCGTCCTGGAGAGGGACACACAGGACAGACGGCTCACTACCCAAGTGGAAAATTACACTAAATTCTGCGTCTCCGGCGCAACGATTTACAAAAAGATATTTGAATTTCTCCGAAAACTGGACCGTCATGTCTCTGGCATTGTCACCCATGAGACTGACAATTTTCTTTCGTATGGCTATCAGATTTTTATAGAAATCAAACAGAAGGAGGTGCTCGGAATCTTCCAACAATTCTAGCTGCAACTTGGCAGATAGAAAGGTGGCCTCGTCCTGCGGGTCAAGATTGAGTCCTGCCTCCCGGGAATTTGCGAATTCCTTTTTGCGACTTCTTCGAATAGCTTCTACCAAATCCGGGTCAGAGTGGCTTACAAAATAGGGGAAGGGTGCCGTTTCTCCGTATTCCTCCCCCATAAATAACAGCGGAGTAAAAGGAGATAGTATGACCAATCCTACTGCAAGCTTGAGAGCTTCAACCCCCAACGTCACGGTCAGGCGATCACCGAGCGGGCGGTTTCCAATTTGATCGTGGTTTTGGGAGAAAACAACAAAACAGTGAGAAGGAAGGGACCGAGACGAATTTCCGTGCCGACGCTTCCGATATTCAGATCTTTGGCCCGAATATACAAATCCTTCTTTAAATGCTTTGGCTAGAAACTCGACTTTACCGAAATCCTGATAGTAACCTTCTGTCTCTTTGGTCAGGATTGAGTGAACAGCGTGATGAAAGTCATCGTTCCACTGTGCGCTTAATCCATATCCACCCAGTTCCGGGGCACGGACTACACGGGAATCGTTTAGATCGCTTTCAGCAATTACGTAAATCTTCCTGCCAAGTTCGTCAGCCCGCCTATATATAGCTTCAGAGAGTTCCAGAAGAAAATGACATGCTGAGAAATCGAAGATACCGTGTATTGCGTCAATTCTTAGAGCGTCAACGTGAAACTCGCTCACCCATTGTAATGCGTTTGAAACGAAAAAACTCCTCACTTCGTCGCTGTACGGGCCATCAAAATTCAGCGCTTGTCCCCAAGGGGTCTTGTAACGATCAGTAAAGTATGGCCCATATTCGGCCAGATAATTTCCTTCAGGGCCAAGATGATTGTAGACAACATCCAGAACCACTGCCAACCCAGAGGCATGACATGCGTCGACAAGCCTTTTCAACCCCAATGGCCCACCATATGAATTTTGCACTGCATAAGGATAGGCCCCGTCGTAGCCCCAATTTCGAGACCCCGGGAATTGGGCTACCGGCATCAGTTCAATAGCTGTAACACCAAGATCAATAAGCCTTTCCAGACACGGTATCACGGAATCAAACGAGCCTTCCGGTGTAAAAGTTCCCACATGGAGTTCATATATTATATAATTATTCAGAGCTATCCCCGACCAGGAATTGTCTGTCCACCGGAAATTAGGGTCCATCACCTGGGAAGGCCCGTGTACACCCTGAGGCTGATATCTGGAAGCAGGGTCCGGACGTTCTGTGGAGCCTCCAAGCCTGTAAAAGTACAAGCTCCCCGGCTCTACATCATGAAAGCATCCCCAATGATATCCAAATGTGTCTTTTGATAGATTTAAGAACCGGTCTACTGGCGCCACGATATGAACGTCCACTGCATCTACATTTGGCGCCCATACCCTGAATTCGCAAGTACTTTCATTCACACGGTTGGCGCCCAGTTTGAGTGTGTATTTTACACCCACTCAGCATCCTCCTCCTCACAACACCGAGCCATAGGCTTGTATTGTCGATTCAGCTAACAGAATAATTTTTACCCCCAAAAAATTTTAGAGTCTATGTTGACTCAAAAAACCTTAATGATATTCACCCCTTTTCTTGATTTTGCATCAAAACCCGACTGTAGGTATTTGAGAAATGTGATAACATCCGAGGTTATTTTTGATCTTTCAAATCCAATAGAAACTGCCCACACTTATTATATCAAACGCGGACGCGCCTTGTCCAGTCATTTCGAGACCCCCCAAAACTCCTTTTTATGTCAGGAAATTTATAATTCGAACATGGAGAAAACCCTTAATAACGTTTCAAACGTCGGAAGGATGGAAGAGGCCGGAGCGTCAGGCGTACCGACCTCTGAACCACACGAAGAAAACCGGGCAGTTTTGTTACGTGTACCATTAAATTGCGACCTGTTCCCCAATTGTCAACATCTCCAAAATTCCATTATTCGACTAAGCGTTCCTGTATGGAAACCTACCTGGGCAAAACTCAAACGCAGGTCTACCCTCTCCTTCCCGATTATCTTCTCTCCCTTCAATCAGCGGGAATTCAGAGGGCAATGGTACTTTTTCCGGATTTTTCAAATTACCATGAAAATCTCTCCAGATTGCCAGATCTAAAAGACAAGTTATGAACCACGAACCAAGTTCTAGATTTGAGCCTATCCAATCTTTTTGCACAACTGAGCGACACGCTCTCCTAATTTAGTGGCGGTATCTAATGCTTTCTCATCAGGAGAAGCCACGGACGCCGCGCCATAATGTCCAGTAGCAGACATGGGATCACCCACAATTATCATTCCATAAATGAGCAAACACTGAATAATTGACATAAGTGTGGTCTCGTTGCCACCCGCCCAAAATCCTGACGACGCAAAGGCTGCTCCAATTTTATTTTCCATCTGTTTTCGTGTAGCGACAAATTCGTCGAAAACACGTTTCAAATCGGCCGCCATCAGCCCGAAGTAAACTGGTGACCCAGCAATAACGCCGGCGCAGTTGATGAAATCGTCTTTCGTAACTTCCTGGGTGGATCTGATAACAGCGTCAACGCCTGAAACTGACTTCACACCCTCTGCGATCTGTTCGGCCAGCTTACGCGTGTGACCTGTTTTAGAATAGTAAAGCACCAAAACGTTCATAGTCGTTCACCTCCTGATTTGATTCATCATCATAGATCAAAATTTGATTATCCAGCAACAATTGAGAAACCTTGCGACCCAACCCCCGTCAGGCACAGATGACAGAAGCCTCACATTACCTGGAGGGGAAAAGAAAAACAGCCGGTCATCGAATCGAACATAATCAATTCACGGGCTAGGCAA
>JAMCYH010000194.1 GCA_023474025.1 Deltaproteobacteria bacterium | reverse complement strand
ACGTAGCCAAAAACGATTACAAGAAGCACTCGGACTATGACGGTGATGGGATATCGAACTGAGGACTCGGCTATATTCATAAGATTCCAGGTTGAGTAACGTTGCTGTCGAACTATACCAATTTTTCGGAGTTCATGGCAGTTTGCGTGTCAGTATATTTCTCCGGCGAGTTCTTTCACTCTTGGATTTTTTAAACAAGAGGCCATACTTATTTACATTTGTGATCGTTCATTCCCGCGCGACTTTTACATGATAATTTTCATGATCGAGCGAACTTCTTTTGAATTGGACCACTATCAAACCTGAAATCAAATTCTTACGTTCCGAAATTTAAGATTTTTTGATACTTGGAATAGAAATCTTACCTTGTCAGTTTATCCTCTTGCAGACCGTCTTTTGAAGGACTCGACAAAAAATCCAAAGCCTCCTCGGGTTAATGTCCCGTGAGGAGGCTTTAATTGTTGAATCAATTTGCAAACAAAAAGCTAGGGGTAAAGTCGAGTCTAATCGATTTTCATTCCGGCTAGTCGTTTCACAATGTTCTTCCTTAACTTTATATCGAATTGCGAAGTGATGGCGATTTGTTCCATTATTGGCGAGCCACCGCCGTGGACCCCCGCGTAGTTAATAGATGCTCCCGCAGACGAGCAAGTAAAATCAGTAAAGAATAACCAGAACTTTATTTGTTCTTCGACAGGAATTTCAGGATTTCGCTTGATGTACTTTTCCAAAAGATCCCTAATTTCATCGTTGAACAAATCCTGTTCAAATGGAAAGGTAGCTGGCATACCGCCGGCCAGTTTGCACAATATCTCCTGTTCATGATAGACGGAATCCCCAGTAAGACAGCGGCCGACATTAGCGTATATCGAATTAGGGATGTAGGAACCAGGACCATACGGGCGCACACCAATACCGGGGATAAACAGTTCCGGTTTCCCAAGGGACGACGCAGTGTAACCAGCGGCGTAACCCAACTCTGCTATGGTTATAAGTTCGGCGATGTGTTCTCGAACATGGTCCGCCTTCTCGATTCCATTTACCTCAGCCGCCAGAGAAGCCAGACCGAGTAAGATGTCACCGACCGCCGGTTTGCAGCCGGAGTAGCTGTGTCGATGGAACAGAGCGAATAACAGAGCGCAGATACCCCCGTGCTGATATTCCCCGCAGAGAAAAACCCTGTCCCAGGGAACAAAAACATCGTCAAAAATCACATAAGAATCGGAGCCTCCCCAGTTAAAGCCTCGTTCTACATTAATGCGCTTACGAAAATTGTGAGGATGGATGACCTGTTTGACACCCTCATAATCCCCCGGAATCGCAAAAGATACGGCGTAATCGCCTTCTTCAGCGGTTAGAGACCGGGTAGGGAGAACTAGAATTTCATCCGCGACAGCCGCAAACGAAATATGAACCTTACAGCCTCTGACTACTATCCCATCGCTCTTCTTTTCCACAACATGAAGGTAGGCGTCGGGGTCGGTCTGCCTGGAAGGTCGTTTCATCCGCTCACCTTTTACATCAGTCTGTGCGCAAGATCCGACCAGGTCGTTTGTTTGGAAGTATTCCAGCCATTTCAGGAAATTCTTGTGGTACTCCGTTTGTCCTTTATTGCCCCTGTCCGCCTCATATGAAACAGCATTGATCGAATTCAGGGCATCTACTCCCATGCACCTTCCCACACAATAGCCGGTTCTCCGGCACAAAGCCCTTGTCATGTCCTGTTTTTTGTGCAGATCCTCGACACTTTGATGCACATGACAGAATCGATTGATTTTTTCACCTGTGATATGAGACACGGCGGTACATAAATTTTCGATTTCTGGGTCCCTTGTCGCTTCGAAGCTTGTACCGATGACGTCGATAGATGGGATCAAATCTTCGTGATCCCGTCCAACTTTCTCGCCCTTGAAATACAGGTTACGACTTAATTTGCTTAGTCCCTCAACATACTGTTGTTTTGTTCGCATACTTGTTCTCCAATAATGTTTAAATAACGGTTGTCTAGAAGTTTCTCCCAGATGAAAATCAGCCTGTTGTTCCAGCTATATCAGGAACCGTAACGGCTGCAGTAATTTTGTCCACTTTACCAAGCCCAAAAATGGCAAAAGAGTAAAAGGGGCTAAGCGTTCAAATATGGTTGGATCTCAGAACTTTCTTGTCTACCTTTCCTGTGGGGTTTATTGGTAAAGCCTCTATGAATCGAATGTCACGAGGTCGTTTGTAATCTGCAAGTTTATCCTGGGTAAAGTAGTGAAGTTCCTCCGCTGTAGCCTTGGCCCCTTCCTTGAGCACGACAAAAGCGACGACATCTTCTCCCAGTCGCTCGTGTGGCTTGGCTACTACGGCGCATTGCTTGACTGCTTCATGTTCATAGAGAGCGTTTTCAACTTCGACGGAGTATATATTGTAACCCCCTCGAACAATCATATCCTTCATTCTATCCGTATAATAAAGATACCCATCCTCGTCATAGTAGCCCATATCGCCAGTATGGAGCCATCCTTCCCTGATCGTTTCGGCAGTGGCTTTGGGGTTCCTGTAATATTCCTTCATGATGTTCGGACCCTTTAAGATTATTTCACCGACCTCTTTAGGTTTCGTATCGTGACCTTTTAAATCTACAACTCTCATTTCCTGGTCTGGTGGCATGGGCAGACCTACTGATCCGATTTTGATCATTGCGTCAGCGGCATTCAGTACGGTTCCACCCGTGCCGGCCTCTGTAAGGGCGTAGGTGTTATAAATTTTGGCTTTAGGCCAAGCTCTTAGCGCCTTCCTGATAAGTTCTTCAGGCATGGCCGCTGCCCCTGAAGTGACAACCCTCAAGGATGATGTGTCAAATTCTTTAAATCTTGGGTGATTAAGAATGAACGCATACATGGAGGGGGCTCCCCCGTAGGCAGTGGATTTTTCCCTTTGCATTGTCTGCAATGCCTTAATTACATCGAATGACTCCTCCAATATGAGGACGGGCGCAAAATAAAGCCAAATCATCATGACCGTGCTGCATCCAGTGGAGGTAAAAAACGGGAACGCCAGTTGCAGTCGGTGTGGCGCATATTGGACCTTCGACAATCCGAGGGCAGTCCCGAACAGCCGACCGCATGCCACTTTATTGGTTTCAGTGAGAACCACGCCTTTCGGGACGCCTGTCGTTCCACTCGTGTAAATGATGTCCGCGACATCCTGGTGCGAAATGTCCGGAAGAGAGCATTTGCAATCGGATTTCATCAATTCATCATAAGAGATTGTCCAGTCAGGCAGTTCTTTATCGGCTTTATGAATACAAACGCAGCCTTTTAATTTGAGATGGTCACGAATTTTTTCAACCAACTGTAACGCGTCAAATAAGGAAACAAGATAGTCCGCTTCCGCATTTTCGATGATGAACTCAACTTCGCGGGGAACCAGCCTTATGTTAATTGGAACAAAAATTGCTCCAATTTTATGGATTGCAAGGTACGTGTAATAGCTCTCAGTATGGTTGGCCAGGAGACAGGCTACCTTGTCGCCTTTTTTCACCCCCAGTTCAGCCAGGCCATTAGCTACTCTGTCTGAAATTTCATTGAGGTCTGACCAGCTATGACGGGTCCAATCTCCTTGTCTGTAAGATACGGAAACGAGAGCCTCCCTTTGTCCGAAATCGGCAACATTTTTTGCCAGCAGTTCACGTATTGTTTGTGGAGCGTGCCACATTTTTTAGCCTCCCTGTGAAAGAGATTCTGTTGTCTTTTCGGCCAGCACGTCAGGTAGCGACTACTCACCAGTGAACAAACGACGTGGATTGTCTTCAATAATCGTTTTGATCTGCTCATCTGAAACTCCCCCCTGCTTCAAGGCAGGGATAATGTTTTTAAACAGATGGCCTGGATGCCAGTTTGCAATCAGGGGGAACGCCGCCGATGGGATATTGAGAGGCCTACCAAGCCACGTTATTACTGAGTCATGAGAAATTAGTAACTGTTTGACGTACCCTTGTTTGACCAGTTCAGCTATTGCCGCGTAACGCTCTTCGTCCATAGGACATCCAGCCAGACCCTGGAGGCCCATCCTGTCCCAAGCCGTAAAGACCCCATGCCGCATGGTAGCTTTATGATATTCCAGATCTACGTTGTCGCTCATATGTCCTATTTGAATCCGCTTTGGGTCGACTCCCATGCCAACTAACAATTTCGCCTGTTCAGGCCCCATGGTCCCATCCTGGGTATGGGTTATGATTGGGACACCGGATTCTTTATGCGCCATTGCGGCGGCCGTAAACATCAGGTTCTCATAGTCTGTAATCCGGCCCTTGCTGGAGCCGACCTTGATAACGCCTGCCTTGATACCGGTCCCCATGATTCCATCCGAGATTTCTTTTAGGAACAGTTCGTAGATTTCACCACTCACATCGCCCAGGGACGCCCTGAATTTCCAATAAGCGCAAGCGCCCTCACTCTCGTGATAGTAGCCTGTAGAACAAATGATATTAACTTCACTCTTTTCGGAGATTTCCTTGAGCGCCTCTACGTTGCGCCCAGTGTCAGAAGGGGTAGCGTCAATGACGGATTTAAGACCGAAAGTTTTTAACGGCTTTAACGTGGAAACGCCGTTGTTTACAATGGACTTCCGGTCAAAGGGAGCGACAGTCTGATCTCCCTCCCATCCTGGGAAGCCAAAAAGCATATGTTCATGTACTAGAGTAACGCCCAGATCCTCAGGAGAGATTGAGCCAGTTACTGTGTTAATCTTGACACTGTCCATCGTCGACCTCCCAATTTTTTATAAGAGTTCCATACAGGACACGGTTGATCCGAAAAAGAGCTATCTCAGAATGTAGTTGGCCAATTTGACAGGAGTCTTTGACTCCTGTGGTTTCCATTAACACCTTTAGCTAACTTCAAGGTTTTTATGAGGACCTTTCGGGTATCTATCGGGTCAATTACGTCATCCAGCAAATGTAGCCCGGCGGCCTTCCATGGAGCGCTGGCGGCCCTGATTTGCCGTTCGGCTTTCTCTCGAGCGTCCTCTATGTTGATCGATTCATCAAATTTTCTGCGATAAACCACGTTAGCCGCGATCTCCGGGGCCATGAAGCTCATTTCCGCATTTGGCCAAGCCATCACAAAATCGGCTCCCATACCGGTCCCGCACATGTTCGAATAAGCCATACCATAGGATTTTCTGACCACCAGGGAGACTTTTGGAACGGTGGAGAGCGCAACCGCTTTGATGAAGTTGATAATTTTCCCTGGCATCCGTTTTAGCTCAGCGGCTCTTCCTACCAGAAAACCGGGCGTGTCATGCAAAAAGACCAGGGGAATATCGTAGGAATCACAAAGTGATATGAAGCTGCAGCATTTGTCGCATCCATCCGGCCCCATAGCGCCAGCGTTGAACATCGGCTGGTTGGCAATGATCCCAACGGTATGTCCATCAAGGCGCGCCAGACACGTGATCACGCTTTTGTCAAAATCCGGTTTAAGTTGAAATGTTTCCTGATCATCAACGATGATCCTGATAGCCCGGTTCATGTCGTATCCCCGCCGTGAATCATCAGGAACAATTGACAGCAATTCTTTCTGTCGAG
>JAMCYH010000209.1:749-25826 GCA_023474025.1 Deltaproteobacteria bacterium | reverse complement strand
GAACATTTTTGAGTTCGCGGACATTTCCCGGCCACGAATATGTTTTTAAAATTTCCATGACCTTATCTTCCACGCGAGCAAATTAACCGAAGTCTAATTATCAGATCGATATAATCCGTGATACTTGAGGCGCTTGCGAAGTGTGGGCCGAGAAATTCCAAGAGACCGTGCCGCTGCTGAAAGGTTTCCGCTTGTATGCGCCATTGTCTTGCGAAGAAGTTTTTTTTCCACTTGTTCCATGGAATTTTCTCCGCTGGGGTCCCCCATTCGTGACGTGTGAGAAGAAGTTAATACCGTTTGCAAGGCCTCTGCCATAAGCACTGATCCACGAGAATCCAGAATCCCCTTAGTTAGAACATTTTTGAGTTCGCGGACATTTCCCGGCCACGAATATGTTTTTAAAATTTCCATGACCTTATCTTCCACGCGAGTGACTTTAGACCCCAGTTCCCTGTTTATTCTCGCCAGAAAATAACTTACTAGATCAGGGATGTCCTCAACATGATCTCGTAAGGGGGGCGCAGAAATACTTATAACTTTCAGCCTGAAGAGAAGATCCTGTCTAAAAATTCCTTTTCTGACAAGATCTTCCAGATTACGATTGGTAGCGGCAATAACACGTGCCTTAGACGTGATGGGGTGAACACCTCCAACCCTCGTAAATTCCCTATACTCTAGAAATCTTAGCAATTTTGCCTGGAGAGTTGAAGGAAGGTCACCAATTTCGTCAAAGAAAATCGTGCCATCTCCGGCCATCTCCAATCGGCCCTTTTTGGAGTCAGTAGCGCCGGTAAATGCGCCCTTTTCATAGCCAAACAGTTCAGATTCAAAAAGATTGTCCACTAGCGTGGTACAGTCTACCGTAACGTACGGCTGATTACGGAATATTGAGGAATCGTGGACGACACGCGCTATGAGTTCCTTGCCACTACCAGTTTCACCTTCAATCAGTATCGTGGCCCTGTTTCCAGATAACAATCCGATGGTTTTGAACAACTCCCGCATAGCGGGTGTATGCCCGACTATTTTGTGCATCCGATCATTTTCTTGATCGGTTTGGGAAAACGACAGACCGGAACCTTGCGTATCAATTATTCGCAGGCCTTTTGATACCGCATGATCGAGCTCGTCGACATCAAGAGGTTTGTGTATATAATCGTAAGCTCCGTACCTCATTGCTTCTATGGTTGTTTCCATGTCATGAAAAGCCGTTATCATTATCACTTTTGTTTCAGGGTCTATCTCGATTATTCGCCTAAGGACATCCAAGCCCGACATATCAGGCAACCTGATATCGAGGATAACGATTTGGGGGCGAACTTTGACATATGTGGCCAGACCTTCGGTTCCTGTAACTTCTGAGATGACCGCAAGCCCCTTTTCCTGCAAGAACATTTCCAGAGATTCACAAATCGCCTTCTCATCGTCTATTATGAGAACTTTTTTCAAAGGCTGCATTACGACACCTTTTGGCCAGGCGCCATGGTTGAGTCAAACCTCTTTACATCATATCGCGCCCGATTGTCCGGATGAACAATTCATCTACAAGACTGTTTCTCATCGCCTATTATGGTTTAACCCATGTTAAGTCATTATTCAATTTGGATCATTTGTCCTCAATTCCGAAATCAGGCATTTCCACGATTTACTTGACACCCAGGGCCGGTTACCAGATATTATTTACCTCATGAATAATCATGGCGTAATTATTGACAATGCCATCCGCAGGAACCCGGCAGAATTTGCAGTGCTTGGCGCACTGGATGGACAAGACTCGCACGGGTATAGACTCATAACTTTTCTCCAGGATAACCTTGCAGGTGTCTGTTGGCTGGGTCGAAGCCAAATCTACGCTCTCTTGACAAAACTGGAACATGAAGGTCTGGTAAAATTCGAGCGGATGGAACAGGAAAACTTTCCAGCCCGAAAAGTTTATGAACTGACTACGCAGGGCCGAAATGTTCTCAATGAATGGCTTTTAAAGCCGGTGTCATATATGAGAGACCTGAGGGTGGAATTTTTGATAAAACTGTTTTTTGCTCGGCTCAAATCTACAACTGTTGAACAAAACCTCCTGAAGTCCCAACTTGATTTGTGTGAAGCAAAACTCTCGAGATTGATAAAAATCAAGTCTCGAACATCATCAAAGATAGTGGAAGAGGCAATCGATTACCGAATCTCCATGGCCCAGGCATCTATATTTTGGTTGGAGACCTTAACCAGAAAGCAGTCCGCTCGGAATAGTCGTTAGACTGGCGTATTGTAATCAACTGTGTTTGGAATCAGGGGACAGCCATGACTCGAAAAGCTCCGGTGATTTGTATTCTGTCATTTTTCTGTTTGATTGGCGTTCCGTTTTTTTCGGCCATGAATTGCTTCGCTGGTCAATCTTCAAGAGTAATGATTTTCGCTGCGGCATCTACAACCAATGCGTTAAACGAGATAGCTACGTTGTTTAAGAAAGCCACCAAGACAGATGTGACGTCGTCATTTGCCTCCTCCTCTACTTTGGCCAAGCAAATAGAACAAGGAGCCCCCGCTTCCATCTTTATTTCGGCGGATGAAGATTGGATGAATTATCTCGCGAAGAAAAACCTGATTGACCAGAAAAGCCGGATCGATCTTCTTGGCAACAGTCTGGTCTTAATAGCCCCATCTGAAAGTAAGTTGAAAAAAATTGACAATATCCAGACCCAGCTCATCACTGCGCTGGGGAATGGACGAATTGCCACTGGGGATCCAGATCACGTACCCGTTGGGAAATATGCTAAAGCTGCGCTTCAGAAACTGGGGATTTGGAAAGATATTGATCCAAGACTTGCGCGAACCAGCGACGTCCGGGGAGCCCTAGCGCTTGTAGAGAGAGGTGAAACGCCTTTAGGAATTGTTTATTCTACTGACGCGGCGATCTCCAAAAAGGTCAAAGTAATTGGATCTTTCCCACCCGAAACTTATCCGCCTATAGTTTATTCCGTAGCGTTAGTAACAGGGAATATTACCGGTGACGCCCGAAAATTTTTCGAGTTTCTGAAGGGGAAACAAGCAAAGGCGGCTTTTGCCAAATACGGTTTCAAAGTAAGTGATTGAACTGTTAACATTAACACCTCTCGAAAAAGAAGCGCTCAAGCTCAGTCTCTGGGTATCAACGTGGGCGGTTATCGCTATCCTTCCACCAGGTGTTTTCATCGCGTGGCTGCTCGCTCGAAAACGATTTTTTGGTAAAACCATCGTGGACGGCATGACGCATTTACCTTTGGTTTTGCCGCCGGTGGTTATAGGCTACGTACTACTCGTTCTGCTTGGTCGTAAAGGGGTTGTCGGCGCCTGGTTATACGAACGCCTGGGCATAAGTTTTATGTTTAACTGGAAAGGCGCAGCGATAGCCTCGGCCGTAGTCGCGTTTCCTCTTCTCGTAAGGGCGATTCGTCTATCTATTGAACAGGTGGATCAAGGTCTGGAAGCGGCGGCGCGAACTTTGGGGGCAGGCCCGTTGCGTGTTTTTTTTACTGTGACCGTTCCTCTGATTATGCCGGGGATTATTACTGGTGTCATATTGGCGTTTGCTCGTAGTCTAAGTGAATTTGGAGCGACTATAACATTTGTTTCCAATATTCCAGGCCAGACAAGAACATTGCCCCTAGCTTTATATACTTTGACTCAGGTCCCGGATGGCGAGGTTGGCGCATTTCGTTTGTGCGTGATTTCCGTTGTTGTCGCATTTTTTGCGTTGTTGTTATCGGAATTCAGCTCCAGGTATGTTTTTAACCGAATCAGAGGTTAACCTGTGCTTGAAGTCACGATTCACAAGAAATTGGGCTCGTTTACAATAAATGTAGCGTTCTCATCAGGAGATTCGGGAATAACAGCCATTTTTGGTCCTTCCGGATCTGGCAAGACTTCGGTAATTAATATGGTGGCAGGGCTTCTAAAGCCTGATCAAGGGCAAATCTATTTCGATAGTGAACCACTTTTTGATTCGGAAAAAAAAATAAACGTTCCCCCAAACAAACGACGTCTAGGTTATATTTTTCAGGATGGACGTCTTTTCCCGCACTTATCCGTAAGATCAAACCTTACCTACGGGATGAATCTGATCCCCAAGAATGGAAGAAGACTGGGATTCTACGACGTCGTAAACATGCTCGACCTCGGGGATCTGCTCCATAGACGTCCCGCCAAACTTTCCGGGGGTGAAAAACAGCGTGTGGCCATCGGCAGGGCTCTACTGACCAGCCCTTCCCTTCTTTTAATGGATGAGCCACTCTCTTCACTCGATGGGCGTAGAAAGTCGGAAATACTCCCTTTTATTTCAAAGATGCAGAAAAAATTCCTGATACCTGTACTCTACGTAAGTCATTCGACTGATGAAATACTGTCGATTGCTGATAGCGTAATAGTATTACGAGCTGGGGAAGTTGTCTTTACTGGGGGGTTGGACATTAAGCTTGTAAGAGAGCATCCGGAATTCTTCCCAACATTTGGATCTAACAATGGTGTTTGCGGATAATTTATTTCTCTGAGGCCATTGACCCGGCCTGATCCATTTGATATCCTCTTGCGTCTCCAAGACCATTCCCGAGGTAAATTTGGCTGATCCTTTTTTCACCATATCGGTAGGGCTGACTCTCGGCTACGCTTTTGTGACCGGTTTCAGCGATGGCGGTAATGTTGTAGCAGCCACGATATGTTCACGTGCAATGAATCCATGGAGAGCCTTGGTGTGGGCTTCCATAGCGGAATTCGTCGGTCCTGTCTCTCTGGGAACGGCGGTTGCGAAAACTATGTCTTCTAGTGTCCTTAAACCTGACATGATCCAACAATTGGAGCCGCAGTCTTTTTATTTGATCGTGTCTGCCGCCGTGGCCGCAACCTTAATCTGGAAGCTTTTAACATGGTATTTAGGATTGCCTTCGAGCGGGTCACACGCATTGATAGGGGGATTGGTCGGAGCAGGCATAGTAGGTATTGGACCTCAAGCGATATTGATTGAGAAGATAGGATGGAAGGTGCTGGCGCCTATGCTGGTGGCCCCATTGGCGGCTGCGGTCCTTGGTTATTTGATTTTCTCAACCATTAAAGCCGTGTTTAGGAATGCGCACAGGAGGATTGGAGAGTTTTTCATTTTGTTTCAAAGGCCTGTTATGGTCCTATTGGCCGCAAGCCATGGCTCTAACACCAGCCAAAAATCCATGGGACTGATTGCCATGATTCTCGCTGCCGGTATGGGCGCTACAGGAAGCGAAATGCCCCTACCCACATGGGTCATTTACAGTTGCGCCGCAGCCATTGCAATTGGTGTGCTGACCGGAGGATGGCGCATAGTAAAAACAGTTGGATTAAGAATTTCCAAGATGGAGCCTGTACATGCTTTTTCAGCTCAACTTGCGTCTGCAGTAACAATGACATGTGCGTCCATTCTGGGCGGACCAGTCGCGGTTTCCCAGGTCGTAGGGCCCGCAGTTCTCGGAGTTGGGGCCTCTCGCAGGGCCAGCGGGGTAAGATGGTCGTCCGTCGAACAAATCGCTTACGCGTGGATACTCACATTCCCTGTTTCAATGATAATTGGCTCTGGGCTCTGTTGGTGTCTCAAACGCTTTTTCACCTAATGATTTAAAGGTTGGGAATATGGCGCTCTGGAAAATATTCGGTAGAAGGCGTGAGGTTGATTTCTACGAACTATTGCTGTCCCAGGCAGAGAAAACCCTTTTGGGTTGTCAGACACTGGTTAGGGTTCTGGACAATCAGGAAGAACCCCAAGGGCTGTTGAAGCTTGAGCAGGAAGCTGATGACGTTCGTCGAATCCTCATTGATGAACTTAACCAGACTTTTATCACACCAATGGACCGTGAAGACATATTTATGCTGTCCAGAGCCATCGACGACGTTCTTGACCATGCCTACAACACTGTTAAAGAAATGGATGTCTTCGAAGTTGAAAGCAATGAATTCCTTTTACAGATGGCTGAATTGTTGCAGAAAGGAGCGGAAGAACTGCTGAATGCGATTAAACACCTCAAAAAGAACCCGAACGTCGCAGCAGGATACGTTGTAAGGGCCAAGAGGATGGAAAACAAGATGAACGACGCCTATTTAAACGCTCTAAAGCAACTCTTCTCGGGGACAAGCGTAAGGCTTATGTTTAGCTACCGGGAAATCTACAGGCATTTTAACAGAAGCGCTGACACAGTGGATGATGCGGCCAACATTATAAGTGATATTATAGTAAAAATGAGTTGAACAACGGACTCCGGCCATATTCGTTTTAAGGGCTAGACGACATTATTCGCATGGCTCAACCGTTCACCCCCACCGAGGTTGGTGAGGCTTTCGCTGCCACCGCTGTGAATTCGGTGCTTGCTGCCATTACCATTGTCATCACTTTTAGACCACCGTTCGAGAATTGCCACTAAATCTCTGGCTTGAATCGGCTTTGAAATATAGTCATCCATTCCGGCGTCGAGACATTTCTCCCTGGAGCCTTTCATCGCATGGGCCGTCATAGCGATCACAGGTATTGTGGGGTCCAGGATTTCAGCGTTGCCTTGCCTGATAATCCAGGTCGCTTCAAGACCATTCATAATTGGCATCTGAACGTCCATCAAAACCACATCGTATGTTTGTTTTTTAAGGATGTCCAAAGCTTCCAAGCCATTGGATACTACTCGAACTTCGTGGCCCAGTTTGTCAAGCAGCGCCTCCACCAACTTCTGATTGATATCATTATCCTCAACAACGAGTACGTTAAGTCTTTTCCTTTTTAATTCGGCTATCGTGTGTCTGGTAACGATTCTCCTTTTTCCCGGAGTTTGTTGCGTACAGGCCTGTCCAAGCGACATCAGCAGACAATCATAAAGCTGTTTCTGGCGCACCGGCTTAGTCAGGTAACCAGCAAATCCCTTTTCCTCTAGACGTTTAGCGTCTCCCCGCCTACTCAAAGAAGTCATCATAATCAACACTGCGCCGCAAATAAGGGGATCATCTTTAATTGTTTCTCCCAGAGTTTCTCCGTCCATACCTGGCATCTGCATGTCCAGGAGAATAATTTCGTAAGGGTCTCCAGAAACTGCCGCGTTTCTGAGCTCCGCTAAAGCGGCAGGACCTCCATCGACAATGTTGTACCGACACCCCCATGACTTGAGGTAGGCTTCAAGGAGACACCGATTCGTCGCACTATCGTCTACTCCGAGAACACGTCGGGCACAAACATCTTCAGGGCGCCCTAACAAAACTGGAAGAGCTAAAGGAAGCCCTTCCAGCACAGTGGTAAACCAGAAAGTAGAACCGGCGTCAACAACACTTTGAACACCGATTTCCCCACCCATGAGCTCCACGAGGTTCTTCGAAATAGACAGTCCCAAGCCGGTGCCGCCAAATTGACGTGTGTCGGAAGAGTCTACCTGTGTAAATGGTGTAAACAAATTGTCGATTTTTTCATCCGGGATCCCAATACCAGTATCAGTTACGGAAAATTTTATGACTACCCTGTTGTCAAGGGACCCAATCACAGAAACTGTTACAGATATCTCACCTTGATGCGTAAACTTTATTGCGTTTCCTATAACGTTTCCCAGCACCTGCCGTAGTCTGCCAGGGTCCCCTTTGACAAAAGATGGGATGTCAGGGTCTACCAGACAAACAAGTTCGAGACCTTTTTCCTGGGCACGAACCGCCATGAGATCAGAAATGTCTTCAAGAGTAGCCCGCAAATCAAATTCAATGGTTTCTATCGCAAGCTTGCCAGCCTCGATCTTGGAAAAATCCAAAATGTCATTAATCAGGGTCAACAAGGCGTCTCCACCGTTTTTGATGATATTGGCATAATCAAGTTGTTTGTCATTCAGTTCAGTATCTAGTAGAAGTTCGGTCATCCCGATAATACCATTTAAAGGTGTCCTGATTTCATGACTAACGTTGGCCAGAAACTGTCCCTTGGCAATGTTTGCGGCTTGAGCCTCGATAGCGAGTTTTTCGGCTTCCCTGATCGTTTCATACAATTTGAGGTTGGTTTCTTCGACCTCAATCTTCGCTCTATTTAGAGACTCCTCGGCTTTCTTCCTCTCCGTTATATCCCGGATACTCGTTAGAATCAGGTCCGCATCTCCATCACGAAATTTCTTCAGAGTTATTTCGGCGTCAAAAGTTGTTCCGTCTGATCGCCTCGCCTTCCACTCAAAGATCTGGTCCTCTCCCTCGAAAGCCTTGCGCCAAACCTCGGCCATCTCTTCTAAGTGGCTCGCTGGTCCGGGCAAGTCTTTTTCTATGTTAGTAGACATAACTCGATCAACCGCAACTTGAAAAAGGTCCAGCATCATGTCATTGAAACTGATTACCCTGCCTGTGGCATCCTGGATAACCAGGGCGTCATGCGCCGAATTGAATACCGCTTTCAACCTTCTTTCTGAAGCTCTTGTATAGAGTTCCAACTCGGTGGATTTAACCCTAACCATCCAAAAGCCAACAATTAACATTGCAACAACAAACGTCATGAACATCGGCAGAAGACGATTTGCGGAAATTCTTTTCAGCCACATGGAGGAGCTTACATCCAGACCCAAAACAGCAACTATAGATCCATTTACCGGATCCGCTATTGGCACAAATGCGCTCATCCATGACCCCCACCTGTCTGTGTAAGGACCCTGAATTATCTCATTACCTTTGTTGAAAATGTCCCTAACAGGAGCCGGGGCATCGTCATAAACACTTCCAGGAGGTGAAAAATCCCTTGACGACATAGGTTCAGAATCGTTCAGGAAGATGAGCAACCCATCCTTCCAGCCCAACAGATACACAAAGCGGCACGACGGGTTCATTTTCTTGATCATTTCCAATCGCTGGTGGATCAGTTCATAATCAGGAGACTCCATGTCTCCTACGCAGCCAATCAATCTTTGCATTCTTCCAATGTTTAGACCACTGGCGGCAACGTTGGCCTGAATGAGCAAATTTTTTCGTTCCTGTGAATCGGTCAGGTTACCCACAAACTGGGTAAGCGCCCAGCCTGAAGCGATTACAACTGCCAAAGAAACCATGAGCCAGAATTTTTCAGGATATTGGTCCTGACTTGTTGGCTGCCGCATCTTGATATCTGATTTTTCAATATAGAAGCGCACCAACGAAACCATTAGTATCAAACCGAACGGGAGCGTGATTAACTGGACGGGGATATGGAAGGTTGCTAGAAACCATTCCTGGTTGAGAGATGAAGCTGGGAAAAAGGTCGATTCGGGAGGCAACAGTCCGCCTGCCAAGACATAAGCGAGCAATGAAATTGAAGAGATTTTGAGGAACCTACCAGTTTCCCTTCGAGAAACATCCGCCTCTCGCCACAATGCCACCGCTGCAACCGCGGCGCCAGGAATACCCAGAGCGTATCCTATAGTGGCTGCCATACCTCTTACCCCTTCGAGTGCGCCTATGGCGGCCAGGAAACCTAGAGGATAGTAGATCCACACGCCTAGATCGCTATCTTTCGTTTGAATTTGGCGGCTTTGCCTTCCAAATTCAAAAAGTACGAGTAGAGCGCCAGCCAGAAACATCGACCGGACTACCCTGAACATGAAAGAGTCTGGAAAACTTATAACCACCATTTCCAGGGTCTTTTGGATGGCATAGAGAAATCCAAACAGCGCGAGCAATGAAAAAGGTAAACGTTCTCTATGGCCTTTTGAAAGCATCCAGCAGACTGCAGCCACTATTGTTAAAGTTAGACCATTTAAAAACAGGGTGAAATCGAGTTGTAACGTGATTGGATTTACCGACATATTTGGAGCTCACCATTGTGTGGCGTCATTTAGTAATGCAGTCCCTTATGGGCGAGACGGAATATATTAGATGTATAAAATTATGTCTATAAAGATTGAATGATTAGATAGTTAAAAATTTTTTATAATAAAATATTATAGCTTTTATTAATTATAAGAGAGAATAGTTTGAGTTAAGCGCCTTTATTTGATTGATAAATATTTAACGCGCTTACATAATTTGTACATTTTTCTCTGGTCCTTCCAGACTTATGACTGAAATGTAGAAGCACAAAAATTTTGAAGATCGCTCAGTTCTTACCGCAGCCTGGACAATCATGCTCTGGCTTTGCAAAATGGACCTCTGCCGAGTAATATATCCCCATAATATTTTTCCCGCTGAGAGGTTAATGAAGTGTACCAGGAACGTTTCGAAAACCTTTTCCGAGTGGCCATGAAAATTACGGCCTCACTAAATATTTCGAACATCCTTGAGACTATCAGGGATGAAGCAAAAGTTTCTATCCCTAATCTTAAGGAAGCCTGCCTCTTACTGATTGACCCTGAAGCCGCAAACTACACCCGACCGCTCCATTGCGCGATGTCAGCTGAATCCATCAACTGCCAAATGTGTAAAAGGGGCCGTAACACCATTACCGCCAGTATAGAGACCCCGGCAGCGTATCTTTGTATAATTCCCGGTCCGGATGGAGAAAAAATATTACCGTCCTCAATCCCCATTGATGGTTTGTCCGAAGTGGCAATACCAATTTATCATGATGGGCAACCTTTGGCTGTCCTCAACGCGATTGCAAAACAAGACTCAAAAATTACCGAAAAAGACCTAATTCTTCTCAAAGATCTCACTGATCTGGCATCCAATGTGATCACCAATGCAAAGAAACACTGGAAAGTTTCTCAGGAGAAACTGACGGTCGACCGGATTTTAGGACACCTTCGCCCTTTTGTGCCTCAAACAGTTCAAAAAATAGTAGACAAAAATCCGGATTCCCCGTCTCTGCACAAGATTGAAGTAGAAATTTCGGTCCTGTTTCTGGATGTCGCTGGATATACGAGAATCAGTGAATCTCTGAATCAGGATCAGGTTAATTTCGTCATCGAGAAATATTTTTCCAGCTTTCTGGACATCATTTATGAACATGGAGGAGATATCAACGAGACCGCAGGTGATGGGCTCATGGTTATTTTCCAGGGAGAACCCCTTCAGACAGCGTTGAACGCTGCACGGGCCGCTCTTGAAATTCGGAGACGCACATCCCAAATCAATGAAGAACTAAGAGGTCGTTTCCAGCCAATTGTAATTAACATGGGAATAAATTCCGGAGTCGCGTCAGTAGGTATGTCGCGTTTTCAGGGAAAAGCCGGTACGAGAATGACATTCACGGCGAGTGGTCCTGTTACGAATCTTGCAGCCAGGTTAGCTGGCGCCGCAAGCGGCGGTGACATTCTTGTAGGCCCCGATACCGCGGCGAGAATCGGAAACAAATTAGTCCTGTATGACCGGGGAGTGACAAGATTCAAAAATGTATCTAATCTGACGCGTGTTTATAGTCTTACCCAGGGCGAAGGAGTAGAGATCGATTTTTCCAACGAGGAACAACCAGGCTAGAAATGGTAGAATGCCACGTCGGAAGATCCCGGCCATTCGTGTTACTATGGGCCTGTACCGCCATTTTAGGGCCGTATTGACAAGCAAAATCACACTTTTCAGCAATATAAGAATTGACATACCCCATAATAATATGCTAACGAGATATTGTAGTTAATGTTCTTTAGATTCCGAATGTTAGCTTTTACACGTAAAGTGAGCTAAACAGTTTGAATTCATTTCAGTTCCAGGTAGTAGTGATTGCATCGCAGAATCAGAGAAGTTAGCGTTCATGACTAGTACGATATCGAGGCGGCCTCTATGGCAATAATCATCTCCCAGAAACGTTTTGGGACGATAATCATTACGACTTTATGCTTGGTTTTAATAGTCGGATTAATTTTTGCCCGATATTCCAACGTTTCTAACCATGAAAAGCCAGCTTCCCCAGAGACTTCCAAATCATTACCGGCCGACAGGGCACAAACTAATGCCGACGAGACACGCCCAATTAAAGACATAGTAGTAAGGGCCGTTGATGAGCAAATTAAGGGGCGCCCTATTGAAATCACTGATATTTCTAGCGAAAACGAAACATTACTTTCTTTGATCTCCATGAACCTCTTCGACGAGGCTGTCGCGAGCCAGGTCGCCAAGAGTCTTGCTGAAGCTATTCAAACATACACAGGAAAACGATTTTCTTCTATCAGCGAGCTGAAATCCGGAAAAAGATACTCCATTTTTCTGGATGAAAATGGAGCGTTCAAAAAAGCGTCTATCGAGTTGGACCCTTCTAATGTGTTCCACTGTGTTAAAGATGGGAATTCCTTCCGATCGTGGAAGGAAGATGTCGTCCTCGAATACAGGACCGAGGCCTTGTCTTTTCAGGTCAAAAAGAATTTCTTGACTACCATTCTAGGACTTCATGAAAGCAAAGAACTCTCACTCAAGCTAATTCACATTTTCAGATGGGACATTGACTTCCAATCCGACCCAAGACCGGGAGATGTCTGTAAAATAGTCTTTGAAAGACGATATGCCGATGATACGCCAGCCGGTTACGGTAGGATCCTGTTTGCCACGTATGAAGGTAAACGTACCGGGAGAAAAACGGCGTGCCTTTTTAATGGACAATACTATGACGAAAACGGAGTAGAATTAAGAAAAGATTATCTAAGGGCGCCTCTAAATGTGCTTCGTATAACCTCCGGTTATGGCTGGCGTATACATCCAGTTTTAAACGTATGGAAATTTCACACGGGTGTTGATTACGGGGCGCCAATCGGGACACCGGTTTACGCAATCGCCAACGGTGTGGTTACCTTCCAGGGTTGGGGAGACGCCTATGGTCTCTGGGTAAGCATACGTCATGAAAATGGTACAGAGAGTCGCTATAGCCATCTCAGCCGTATCCTCGTCAAAAGGGGACAACGGGTCGGCCAGCGGGAGGTCATTGGATTGATTGGATCGACAGGACGCTCTACTGGCCCCCACTTGTTCTTCGAAATTATAAAGAATGGAAAGCGTCTTGATCCCACCAAGGTTAAACTGGTCAAAAATCCCGTTGCCATTCCGTCTCCGCTAAAAAACCGTTTCAACTCCTTTCTTTCACAGCAAGCTCAACTTTTGCCTGATGTTGGAGTTCGTACAGCCGACCAATCAGAGGATCGCCAGGTTAAATCCAGCTTCTCCACCAGACCTCTATAATATCTTTAATCTTCATTTTCAGTATTATCATTGAGTGAACGCTTTGATCTACAAGGATTCCAGAGTTCCGTTCCGATCCGTTAGTGAGCAATCTACGTCCCAGTAAGCCAGTTCGCCCTTGTTATGATTAGCCTAAATCTTGTTTCATTTATTCACCACAAGCTTGACATACACATTCACTCTGAATTATAGGACTTCGCTGGAATGAATTGGGACTGTACGCATATTCAAAAATCGAAGTTCCAGCCGCAATCGCTATGTCACCACAAAATCCGCCACCATCATCATTTCGAGATCGACAGGGCCTTCTGTGGATCATTGCGACTGCCTTTACTTCGATATTGGTTACAGCAACTTATTCTCTTTCCCATCCTCATGTCTTTATTGATTATTCCGTCACTGTCATGTTTAACGAAGATGGTTTGGCCGACTTAAAAATACGTTGGGTATTCGACGAAATGTTCAGCGAGCAGACGCTTGCAAAGTACCCCAGTTCGAGAAGCGGGAAATTAAGTTCTGGAGATATTTCCGCAATTAAAAGGGACCTTTTTGACAGCCTCAAGGAGTATCAATATTTTACTATGATGAAACTGGATGGTAAGTATTATCCAGTTACCCGAACTGAGGGTTTTTGGGCCGAAATCAGGAACGGTAAACTTTCTTTCACATACGTTGTTCCATGCAACCTGAAAGCCTCTAATGCGTTCAAACTCGTGAAGATTTTGGTGTGTGATGAAGAATACTATAACGATTGCGAGTTTGCCAAGAAGTCTCCCGTATTGTTTGTGAATGATGGAAATTACGAGCATTCATTTGAGATCAAGGAAGACCAACGGTTAAAGTACTATTTTGGTCAAGTTGTTCCGAAGGTGCTAACTTTTAAATTCAGGAGAAAGCAGTGACCAGGTTGTTTGTTTTCATTACGGTTGCGTCGATCGTTTTGTGCCCCATTCTCTGTTGCGGGCAAAACCCTTTACTTGCAGGACGCGGTGGACATTCCGGGAAACTGTTTCCATCTATATCGTTTAGTTTACCTCTCTTGCCTACTATTCTGACAAAGATTACGGAAATCCAGAAGGATTTCAGGGAAAGTCTCACTTTTTATGCAAAGAGGATCAAAGAACATCCTACTGGAACTGGTTTGTGGTACTTTCTGGCCATTTCATTCGCTTATGGCGTTGTGCACGCGTTGGGTCCTGGTCATGGCAAGTGCGTGGTATGTTCTTACTTTTTAGCAACCAAGGGAAATTTAAAACACGGATTTTTTTACTCCAGTGTATTTTCTGCTATCCATGTGTTTTCTCCGGTAGTCCTGATTCTAGGGATTCTTTTTATCGGTAGAGACGCTAGTCTTTTCGATGTCGATGGAATTTCTGAATACATGTACCCTATTAGTTATCTCCTTGTTGCCATAGTCGGCCTGTCTTTTCTTTTAAGAAGCATTCTCCATCTCAACAAGCATGATCACGATCATCACGAAGATCACGGTTGCGAAACTCACTCGAGCGCCAAAGGTATTTTGGCGCTTGCGCTCGCCGCTGGTCTTATTCCTTGTTCCGGAGCCGCCATAATATTACTTTTTAGCCTGAGCATGGGCATTTTATGGGCTGGGCTTATAGCCATGGTTGCAGTAGCCTTGGGGATGGCCCTCACTACATCACTCGTGGCAGCCGGCGCTATCGGCTCACGAGGCCTGATCCTAACTTTCACTGGCAGATACCAGCGATTCATCAACGCAGTCGTTACTGGGTTGATGATTTCGGGGCCTTTGTTGATAACACTATTGGGACTAATACTTTTTGTCGGGAGTCTACACATGGTCAATCTGTTATAAACGTAGGAGGCTGGTTACCGATTTTAAAGTAGCGCCTGAGGACCGCCAGTCAGACAACGACTGGAGGTTAAACCCTGTGGATAAAGATATTGATATTTTGGTGGTGTAATTGTTTCAAAATTTTCCGCCATGACTTTCATGTCGCGGCGGTCGTATTAATTTCGGAAACGACCAAAGGCCCATTTTAGGGTAATACAAACCAGGTACGCTGCGCCGGCCAGAATGATGGTTGTGGCTCCAGCAGGATAATCAGGACCATAGCTAATAGCTAGCCCAGACGTTGTGAATACTGCGCATAGAATTGTCGACACAATCATCATGCCCCAAAGACTCCTGGAAAAAAGGGCCGCAATCCCTATTGGGAGCGTCAACATCGCCACCACCATTACTATGCCAACAACCGTGGAAAGCAGGACCACCGTCAATGCGGCCAAACCTAGCAACAGTAGATAAAAGACCTCCACCCTGAGTCCTCTCAATACGGCGAATTCCTGGTCAAAACAGACCGCCAAAAACTGATTGTAAAAAAGCAGCCCGGCGACCACAATTACGGCATCCAATCCTCCTAACATCCATAGATCCCGAGTAGACACCATAAGGATGTTTCCAAATAGATACCCCATAAGATCTTCATTATATCCCGGTGTTTGCGAAATAAACATTATACCTGTGGCCATCCCGACCGCCCAGAGAGCGCTTATGACTGTGTCTTCCCTTTGTTTCGCACGAAGGCTAACCAGCCCGATTATGACGGCTGCGATTATTGCTGCTACGAGAGCGCCATGCAACGGAACTAAACCCTGCCAGTGACAAACCCTGTTAAGATACAAGGCCGCTCCCATACCACCCAAGACAGTATGGGCAATGCCGTCCGCTATGTATGAAATCCTTCGGACTATGACATACGTGCCGATTATCCCGCACGCGACGCTTGCCAACACACCGGTTAAAAGGGCATTTTGAAGAAATGAATAATGCTGAAGGTCTGTCAGGAATTCTGACAAGTGCAATTCCTCTCCCCATTATGTCTTATAATTCTCATCGGCGATCCATAAATATCGTTAATGATTTTACCGGTGATTTCGCTGGTAGGATGACTGAGAACTTTACGTTTAACGCAGATCACACTCTTAACAATGCTGGAAACAAAACCCAGATCATGAGATACCATGATTATGGTTAATCGTTGATTAAGAGTTTGCAACAAGTCGTATAGGTCACCCTCCATGACCACATCCAGATTGGCCGTGGGTTCATCAAGAAGGAGAATTTCCGGTTCACATGCAAGAGCGCGCGCTATGAAAAGCCTCTGACGTTGCCCTCCGGAGATTGCGGAAAAAGGCTTTTTTCGAAAATCCTGCAGGCCAACCAATTCAATTGAACTAATGGCGATTTCTTTGTCTTCTTTTGAATAGCGCCCTAGAAATCCTCCGTGGCCCAACCGCCCCATTAACGCTACGTCCATGACCGTCGCAGGAAATTCGGGGTCCAACTGTGAATGTTGGGGCATATAACCAATACGAATTCTGGCCTTTTCAGGGATTTCTCCTAATACCCGGGTTAAACCGCGTGAAGGTTTCAGTAAACCGAGCATCAGTTTGAGGAGTGTTGTTTTGCCTCCACCGTTAGGTCCGACCACTGAGACAAAGTCTCCCTGTGGGATCGCAATATTAACATCCTCCAGGACCGGATTAGAGCCATAGGAGAACCATAGATCTTCCATGTAAATAGCCAGCGGGTTGGTCAAATGCGCCATTTAGGACCTTAACTCTCCATCATAATTATTTCGACTGATTTCTGAGAGCGGATTCCAGGCTCACAGCAATTTCCTTTAAATTGTTGAGATAATCAGGCGCCAGATCGTCAATAAGTATTACTGCTCCACCAATTGACTCAGCAAGCTTTTGCGCAGTCCTTTTCGGAAACTGTGGTTCAGCAAAAATGACTCTGACATTTTGGGCTTTGGCTCTATCTATCAACCTGGCTAATTGTCTAGCTGAAGGTTCTTTCCCTTCTATTTCTACCGCGACCTGTTTAAGCCCATATTCATCTCCGAAATACCCGAAGGCCGGATGAAACACGAAAAAGCTCTTTCCTTTTACTGGCGCCAAGGAATTTCTTAGCTGGTCGTCGATACCGTCCAGATCTGCCTGGAATTTTTTTAAATTCTCTTCATATATTACGCGATGGGCTGGATCAATTCTGGTTAGAGTATCAGCAATGGTTTTAGCCTGCATCTTGGCAAGACGGGGATTCAACCAGGTATGAGGATCAATAGCGCCAGACTCGTGAGAATGGCCGTGTTCAGCGCTGGCCTCGTGATCGTGCTCTTCTTCCTCCGCTGTAATGCGTCGAAGTTTTATGCCTTGCTGCAGATCAACAACCTGCAACTTACCAAAAGTAGATCCAGCCTTTTTAACTAGCGTCTCTTCAAAAGGAAAACCTATTTTAAAAAGGACCTGAGCGTCTGACAGCTTTGCGATGAGTTTCGGAGTGGGTTCAAATGTATGCGGTTCCTGACCGGGTCCTACGAGCACATTTATATCCGCGAGAGGACCAGCCACCCGCTTAACAAAATATGCTACAGGTTCAATGCTTGCGAACACATTTGCCTTTTCTGGTGGATTGACTTCCGATCTGGCAGGGAAGCCATAAAAGACTGTGGCCAGAATCACGAGCGACATGACAAACAAATGCTTAAACATCGACTATTTCCTCCGAAGCAATATTTAACGGGCCACCAAAATAGTGAAACTGTTTATCTATAGTCACGATCATTTAGCTTTTTTGTGAATTATGTTCGCAGACCAAATGAACAGCGTTGCAGGTGTTACACTCTTCCAGATGGTGGTCCACCATGAAAGTCTCTAAATGACGGCGCTGTTTTGGCATTATGACTCCCGTCCCCCGACATAATGGGCATACGCTATCCAGCGCTGCCACAACGGCTGTACGGATAAACTCAGACCTGTTAGGAATACCCCTCATCGCTTCCACCAACGACTCAGGGACTTTGAACGTAATAATATCCTGTTTTTCCTTTTTCATATTTGAAGACTTTCTTCGATTGGTTCATCGATCCGGCTTTTGATTATTACAAAGTAATACCAGAGTGTCAAGCCTCCGTTCCTGAAACTTTCAGCTTCTCATGCTTCAAGAACCTAAATCAAACCTGTTTGTCTCAACAATATTAAAAATGGCTCGCTTCGCCGCGGGGTTTTTCTCACAAGCTTGTATTAAAGTTCATAAACGACCAGTCGTTTATAGCTATTCCAGACATGAAAAGGAGAAATTTTTTGATGAAAAATCCAAAAAAGGTTCTTAGCATTATAGCCGCATTTGCTCTATTTGGAGTTACAACCCTCGCATCGGCGCAAGCTTGGGGCGGATGTGCTTGTGCCGGGTCAAGCTCAGACATTGGTTACAAACACGGCGCATGGCTATCAAAACTAAATAATTTCACGAAAGAACAGAAAGGTCATTTTGATAGGCTTCACACCGAGTTCATGAAGAAATTTGAGGCATTGCGTGCTCAAAAGGCTCAGAAAACAATTGAACTGGCCGAACTAGCAACCAAAAGCCCGCAGGATGAGGCGGCCATACAAAAGGAAAAACAGGAAATCTGGGGCATCCAGGACAAGATGATTAATGAAAACAGGGCGTTTCGCACCAAAGTTCGCGCTATTTTTACTCCAGAGC
This sequence comes from Deltaproteobacteria bacterium, assembly GCA_023474025.1. Classification (GTDB taxonomy): domain Bacteria; phylum Desulfobacterota; class Desulfomonilia; order Desulfomonilales; family Desulfomonilaceae; genus CAJBEZ01. The sequence goes on along the minus strand of JAMCYH010000209.1, from coordinate 7,234 downwards.
AAAGAGATCAGCTGAGAACCATTTTCGGTTTTGGCCTGGCAGCGCAGATTCCAAATCTGACAAAAGAACAGAAAGAAAAAATCAGTGCTTTGAAGATCGATTTTCTAAAAAAGAAACTAGCTTTAAAAGGCGAGAAGGGTCAGAAAAAAATCGAATTGATGGAGCTTTTCGCAAAGAGCCCGCAGGATGAGACAGCGATCCAGAAAAAGAAAGGCGAAATCTGGGCGCTTAAGGATCAAATAAGAAAAGAGCGCAGGAACTTTAGCACGAGTGTGCGTTCACTACTCACCCCTGAGCAAAGAGAGAAACTTGGAGTTTGGCCTGTTGGATGTTTTGGTTTTCACCGCCATAACCAAGGCATGATGTAATGTTTTGGCTTTTTTGAGTTAACAAAAATGCTACCGGAGTGAATTTCTCGGAAAATCAGGAGGCCCAATCAATTCATTTTGTTTTGGGCCTGCTGATTCATTACGACCGGGTAAAAACACTGTTTGCAATTTCCAAGTTAATTTTGTCAGTTTAACTTCTTGATTATTTCATTCGCTACCTTTTCTCCTGACAATAGCATGCCACCGAAGATTGGCCCCATCCTGGGACCACCAAATGTGGCATTGGCGCACATTCCCGCAATGAACAGGCCCGGGAACACTTCGCACGTATTTTGAAGTGTCAGCGTCTCGGCCCTATCGGCCCACATAGATTTCTCGCCTTCAATCTTTCCACTAGGGGTTTGAAGCTTTCCGGGAACCTTCCTTGAAACTACCTTGACTACTTCTGTAGCATGGCCGGTCGAATCAATGACAAATTGCGAGCCAACGGCTAGTGGATCCACGTGGAGTCCAGCCATCTCCACAGGGGACCAGTTTAATACCAGGCCTGTGAGTCTATCCTCCCGCATCATGACATCTTCGACGGTCATACAGTTAAATATGGTCAGACCCGCTTTTGTCGCCCCAGCGATTAAGGAAGAAGTTGTCTCAATAGAATCGGCGGTGTAGTAATCTTTTTGATAAAGCTGATAACGTACACCAAACTTATTGAGAATATGAACAGCGCTTTCTTGCACAACGATTTCGTTGAACATCATGCCGCCGCCCCACATGCCACCACCTACACTTAATTTCCGCTCAAAAAGGGCTACTTTCCTACCCTCCCTGGCCAAAAAATAGCCGGCCACGAGCCCTGAAGGACCTCCCCCAACTATTGCGACATCCATTTCGAGGTTATTCTTCAGTTTAGTCCAAAACCGGTCAATAATAGCCTGTGTAATGACAATTTCATTCAGTTCCAAGTGTTTTTCTCCTCAGTGTACATAAAATGCTCGTAAGCTATTCTGGATTCTTGAAAAAAGACGCGACTTCATGTTGGAACAGCACATGCCCTTTCTGGAACATCATCATGTGTCCTGCATCGGGAACCACCACGTATCGCTTGTATGGGTTTGGCAACTGGGCAAAAAACGGTAATAACCCTTTCAAATCGGCCACATCATCATATTGACCATGTATGATCATGGTTGGCACGGGTATAAGTTTGGGGTTTACAATGGGCAGGATCGTGCATAAATCAAGTTGAGGACCAGTTGCAGTCCTTGTCTCTACTTGGGCGGCGGTTTTGGCGAAAGCGTTGACCACTTGCGGGTCACTTACGGAAGCTGGCGTCATAGAGTAGAACCTGGGCTTCCAGTCCGATTCGGGAATCTTGATATAAGGATTATTCTTAAAAAACTGAATCTTAGGTTTACGCCTTGCGATATCCGGACTATTGATATGCATCTGGGCATAACTAACATATTTTGCAACCTTGTCGGGATGAAACATAACGAACAGACCTGCGTACTGAGTTCCCCATGACCAGGCCATCTTTTCCGTGGGGCCCGCTTTTCTTAGTTTCAAAACGTAATCGACTGTGTTGTTCAAGTCTTCACTCGCCTGCGCCGTAGTAACACCACCATCGGGATGAGTCGAGCGGCCAAACCCCCTGACGTCAGGGGCGAAAACATCAAAACCTTGACGTGCCAGGAAATCCATTAGACTATATGAAGGCTTTTTCGGAACCTGAAGATCAAAACTTTCTCTTCCAGCAGTGGCGGAGCCATGAGCTAAAATTAAAACTGGTTTTCCGACGGATTGCCCTTCACATTTTTCCCAAATGTAGATGTCAACGCCATCTTTCTTAACCCAGTGCTCTGTACCTAGAACTTCGGCTGAAACTAGAGAACTCGTGGATAACAAGAAAATTATAGCAATCAAAGAGCAGAGACTACATGTTTTTAACATCTCCAAGACCTCCTTCTAATTGAACTAATTAGCTTTTTGGTAAGGTAACGACATTTGTTTCAACAATGCCTAATTTTGGTGTACGACAATCTCCCTGATACTGGGCATTTGCTCAATCCTTTGAAAAAACCTGTATGTCCCTGGAAAGTTGAATCGGATCTTTTCGTTGTCAATTTTAAAATCTACCCACATTTGCGCAAATGTCTCGTATTCGTCGCCAGTGACGGCGCCAATTTCATTCTGAAACAAATCTTGCCACTTATGAATAGAGTTTTGACTTAACAGCGAACTGAATCGGTTATGCAGATTTACCGCTTCACCTAAAAGATCCACCAAGCCATTTTCTTCGGCTTTGCTCCCACTTAATCGGCCTCGTAACAATTGGCTCGAGAGTGGCAAGGCAAGGTTTTTTATTTTATTGCCTGTCAAAAATAGATAGCCACAGTTCTCCTGATTATCTACCAGAATTCTAATCGCTGGATTAGTTTTTAGGGCATTGATTTCTTTTTCCTTTAATTCAGGGTCTTCTTTCAGCAAAATGTAGAGAAGCCCATTCCGCCCTTGGGCAATATGTTTTTGGTAGTTTCGCTGGTCATCGAGGAAATATCCACTGATCCTTTCACTCTTTTCCGTGGGGCCCGCTTTTCTTTCTTTAGCTCCGCAAACCCATATCCATAATTTATTTTTTTCGTCGCGGTAAAGATAACTAATGTCAGCATCCAAACCTGCTCCGCATGAACTACAGCTAACCAAATTGAAATTACCGAACAAAATAGATGTCCTCAGATCTGGGTCTCGATCTGCAAATACGTATTCCCACAATTCCGTCTGAAAGGTACTGCCGCAGCTGCAAGAAATTTCGTATGGGAATTTTAGCCCCATGTTATTCCTCGACGAAAAAAAATTGCTTGGGAGGAAAATTTCCTCTCAGACTTAGATAGAAATTCCTCTTCACGTTTGAGTAGCAATTAACAGCTTATTTTTCGAGGCGTATTCCTCACCAACAAAAACACTTTTGGGAATCATGGCATGAATTCCCAAAGTGTAATCCACCAATTGGCTAACATGCAAATCCACTGCCTGGCTGCAAAAAGCATACGCCTCCATTTTTGAAAGCCCATAATATTGGTGTAAGAAATCAATTGAATTTCGTACCGCCATTTTACAGGATTTGAGCAAATCGGTATGGAATCCCATCATTCCCCAGTGCGTCGGCGTTGACATCATTGGCCAATTGACAAGTTTTTTCAGGTCCTTCCTGACCGAAATCCTCAATGTCATGTTCTTGAATGCGCCTTCTAGGGCATTTAGATTGACTTCTCCATCACCTTGCGCCAAGTGGGAGTCTCCTGTTTTGAACATTCCTCCTTTTACCTGAACAGGCACATAGAAAACGGTCCCGGCAACCATATCCTTAATATCCATATTGCCACCATGCGCACCCGGCGGGACATTGCTCCATTTCCCAGCAGACGCCATCTCAACCCCGATAGTGCCAGGAAAAGAACGAACGGGAATTTCAATCCCCGGCGCAAATTCGTAGGTCATTTTCCTGTGATTTACGGAATACCAACGGACCTTCCCATCAGGATAGTCCTCGGCAAGCAGGCCAAGGTTCATAAATGATGTTGTCGGATTCAGATTAAAACCGTAGGCATTAGGCACAATGTCAAGTATTTCAACCTGAAGGATATCACCGGGGTTGGCTTCCTCAATATAAATGGGGCCTGTAAGCGAGTGATGACCGGCTCCTTTCTGTTTCTTTTCTGCGCCAGTGCGACGATCGGGGAAAATGTATACGTCGGGATCCGTGGCAATAGCCTCTTTGTACCATTTTATCCAATCCTGGATTTCTGCGCCCGGAACCATTTTCCCCAACAAATGCGTTCCTGTTTCGATAATCACGGTTTCTCCGGACTTCATAATCAGCACAGGCTTCCTCGAATTATCCCAGAATCCTGGTGTGGATGTCATCTCGTTGAAACCCAAAATATGTACTTTCCCGGACATGTCTAATCGTTTGGTCTCAACGGCAAACGCATTCGTTGTTAAAACTTTTCCCAGAGTCAACGCCACGCCGGTTGTTCCGGCAAAGCGCATGAATTTCCGACGGCTGATTGAATCGTCGCGCTGATTATTCTCTTTATGTTTCATGAAACCCTCCTAGTATGAATGAGTGGCACATTGTGTGCGGGATGACGAAACCTGGAAAGAAGCGTGCTTTCACGTTTCAGGCCATTTCATGAGATTCCTTTGCAATTCTGCTCCTGACCAGAGGCATCATAATGAACAACATAAGGACCGCTGCGAGCACGTTAAGTCCAGCTGCAATGTAATATGGAACAATGAATGACCCAGCAAAATATCCTGCCAGCGCCGCGGCGCCGTATCCGCCGATGATGGATCCCACCCCCTTGGAGGTATACATCATACCGTAATTCGAACCGGAATTTTTGGCGCCGAATACGTCGCCAGTCACGGCTGGAAATAGGGCGTATATTTCACCCCAGCAAAGGAAAACCAAAGAGAAAGCCACGACAAAAAATACCGGACTGCCTGCGACTTTGGTCACCAGAAAAACAAAAACCGCTTCGAGGGCGAAGGCAAGGGCCATGGTATATTCCCTGCCAAGTTTGTCTGACAAGAACCCCCAAAGTACCCTCGATGTAGCGTTCATGGCTGATGCCATAGCGGCAGTAAGTGCTATGATCCCTATGCCTAGCACCTTCGCGTCGGCCAAATTAAATGATTTGGCCATCTGTACCATGTTTGCCGTGCTCATTAAGCCGCCAATGCCCATGCATAAGAACGCTACGTACAGCGCATAAAACTCGGGCCTCATGAGGGTCTTGGTCCATGTGAATTCCACTCTCGATTGCACAACCGCCGTTGCGCCCTGCTGCGTGCCTGGCTGCCAACCAACCGGTTTCCATCCTGTAGGCGGGTGTCGCAACACCATGGCCATGCAGATACCAATAATTCCCTGCCCTACTCCCCAGATTGCCATTGTCATCGCCCAGCCGCCTACTGCGTTCATTGTCGCCTGGATCGGCAATATGGAAAAAGCCGCTCCGCCTCCAAATCCGGCCGCCGTAAGACCAGTCGCCAACCCCCTTCTGTCAGGGAACCATTTGACGGCATTGGAGACCGCGCATATGTAGATTATGCCCGCCCCCGTTCCAGCGATAAGACCGTAACAAGCATATATTCCGAAAAGAGAATCCTTGAACAAGGTTCCTCCCAAAAGCCATCCAAGTAGTATACATACAGAGCCTAGAGTCATGAGCTTACGTATGCCAAATTTGTCTACCAAGAACCCGGAGATGGGCAATTATTTTCTGATTGGCCACGTTTCAAACAGGATAAAAGCGCTAAATACGAGTGCAATCTGGCGATATGGCACATTTATGAATTGTTCCTTCATCCCCTTTGCAAAGAGAGGAAAGGCATATTGATAGTTTGATATGATGATCATCCCGACCACACCGGCAATCAACTGAATCCACCTGTTTCCCGCAAAATTACCGTATAACTGCCTGGCGCTGTCCTGTGTGACTTCGGTCCGCGTCATGCTTTCATTGGGCATAGCGCCTGCTCCTTTCACAGCCGCGAAGCAAAATGATGACTGTTGAGCCGAATACCCTGCCCAAACCAAACGGGCAGGGTATTCTGGGTTATCATGTCATATGGAATGTCTGTCGAGTTTTGTGGAATAGACCTACACAGCCTTCGGCGTGGGAGCAGCCGCTTCTACAGCCGTAGCCTTGACTTTTTGTATCTTTTCATCGACAAACGCCTGCAACTTGGCTATGTGTTCCGGTTTGAGGTGCTTGAAACGCCCCTGATATTTCAAGTATTCATCAACCGGTTTGTATGTCTTCGGGACACGTGTGTAATTGTATTCTCCATTCTCCCATTCGTATAGACTCCACATACCGGTCTTCACTGCCAGGCGACCCATCTCCAATGTCAGCTTTTCATCAAACTGCCACCCTTTGGGGCATGGACTTAGCATATGAAGGAAGGTAGGCCCTTGGACGTTTAGCGCCTTGCGAACCTTATTCATAAGATCCACTGGATAGGAGACACAAGTCGTGGCTACGTATTTTACAGCCGGGTGGCCACCTATTACCAGTTGAGGCGGATCTTTGGGGAATAGGGTCTTACCCTCGGGAATGAGTTTGCTGGATGCGGTCCAGCGCTAAA
>JAMCYH010000209.1:0-739 GCA_023474025.1 Deltaproteobacteria bacterium | reverse complement strand
TGAGTTTGCCTGGAGGCGTGAAAGTGGTGTGTCCTCCATAAGGAGTAGTAGGCGAAGTCTGAATACCGGTATTGGCGTATGATTCATTGTCGTAACAGATGAAGAGGACGTCGTGTCCCCTGTACATCATTGCGGACATTGACTGCAGACCGATATCCACTGAGCCGCCGTCGCCCGCCATCACAATGATGTTAGGAAAGGGCCCATCGTATTTTTTCCTGCGAGCTAAAATTTTGAAGGCGGCTTCGACTCCTGACGCAACCCCCCCACCGTTGGTAATCTGCGCATGAGTCCAGGAAACCGCATATGGTGTACAAAGATAACTGGAATTCGCCACGTACATGCAACCGGTAGGACCTACAAAAATTGTGTCCTTGCCAGCGGCTTTCGCCACAAGGCGATAATTTAGCGCTGGACCGCATCCAGCACAGGTTCGGTGGCCAGGAAGATACATTTCCTCTTTTGGCGCCCCTTTGATAGATTTGATGGGCTCCAGAATTTGTTTTTTATAATCAAATGCTTGCATTGTTTAACACTCCTCAGGAAGTAGAAAAAGGACTATTCTCCTTCAAAACCAATCCAGTAAACATTTTTATGTGTCTTCTGGTCCTTCACCATCTGGGTAAGTATCTTGGCCATATAGTAGAAGTCTTCGAGCAGAATAACCTCTCCACCCAAACCGCCCATAAATGAGGTTACCAATGGTCGATTTTCCAGATCATAGAGCGAGGCCAATCCA
>JAMCYH010000024.1 GCA_023474025.1 Deltaproteobacteria bacterium | reverse complement strand
GAAGCGCGTACCCCATTCAACCAGCTTCTTATAAAGATCCTTCGAGAAAAATAGCCTGCGATTAATAACCGAAAGTTCTTCCTCTTTCAAAACAACGCGAAGCCGTAAACAGGCAGGTCCACCCCCGTTTCTCATGCTTTCCCTGACATCCACGAACAATACACGCTCGATGGTGTTGTCCTGAGAAATAACCGCCTCGAGCACTTCTTTGATTCGTTGGTTTTCCTGGCATTCAGCAGGAGCTAGGATGCACGTGGTTCCATCGGGAATCGACAACAGTTGGCTGTTGAACAGATAGGATTCCACAGCGTCAGTCAATGACAATTGGTCCTGACTGATCTCAACAATGACAAGGTCGTCATTGCAATATCTGGCAAATTTCTCTCTGAGTTCAGTGATTACTGATTCTGAATTCCAAAAAGCCTTAGAGTGAAGAAAAAGAACGTTTCTGTTGCCAGTTGCGATGACATCGTTGTGAAAAACTCCCGCGTCAATCGCATCTGGATTTTGTCTTGCAAATACTGTTTTGTCTGGATCGAGTTGGTGAAGCCTGGCAACCGCTCTGGACGCTTCTAGAGTTTGTCTGGCCGGGAAAAGCAAAGGCTTGCGGACGCCATTTTCAAAATCCGTTTTTCCATAAACGAATAATTCAATACCTGTTTCGCCGTAATTTGAGCAAAAACGGGAATGGTTTGCAGCCCCTTCGTCCGAGAAGTTAATAGAAGCGGGTAACGGTAAATGGTGGGCAAATTTTGCTTCATCGTTAAAAATTCGTCGAAAGATTTGGGTTTTGAAAGAGGGTTCAATGGACCGGTGAAAAAGATTAACAAGGTTTGCAGGCGTAAAATGGGTGCGACAGTCGGCAGTATCTGTACTCGGAGACACTGTAGCGGCATTTGCGGCCCACATGTTTGATGAACTGTAACAACTGGCTAATAACCTGGGGTCATCCTTGGCTACTTCGTAGAGTATTTGTTCTTCACTACCCGAATAACCCAAGCGACGGAGCGCCATGAAGTCCGGCCGGGCTTGCGGGGGCAGCAAAGCCTGTATGAGACCGAGTGAAGACAACGAGTCCATTTTTTTCAGACATTGGAAAAGTGCCCCTCTAGGACTGGAAATTGATGACCTGCTTCTCATGGAAGCGATGTTGCCGAATGCCAACCCGCCATAATTGTGGGTGGGGCCAGGAATCCCGTCGAAATTTACTTCATATGCATGGGAATGCTTCTGTAAGCTGGTCATTATACGTCGCCACGCCTTGACTACCGTCAGATCTGGATACCTGGAAGAATCGTTTGCGGAATTGTGACACTCTCCGACTCCATTGAAGCTACAGGATATGCGCAATAATCTATCGTGAAGTAACCCCCAGGCCGATGGTTTCCACTTGCGCCAGTTCCTCCAAACGGCAATCTGGAACTTGCCCCAGTTGTCTGCCGGTTCCGGTTAACTACTCCTGTCCGGATTTTATGAAAAAAAGCGCTGTAACAATCATGATCATCGCTAAACAGGCCTGCTGTAAGCCCAAAACGAGTATTATTAGCCTCGGCAATAGCCGAATCGAAGTCGGAAACCCGGATCAGTTGCAATAATGGTCCAAAAATCTCTTTGTCCTCACGTTTCTTAACTGAGGTAACATCAATTATTCCCGGAGATAGCATTGCCCGGTTTTGGTTCAGGATTTTAACTTCAACCAAGGAGCGAGCCCCCTGACTTAAGAGCTTCTCCTGAGATTCGAGTAAATCCTGAGCTGCGCCAGTCGATATGAGCGGTCCCATGAATGGTTCGGGAAATTGTTTATAATCTCCGACCCTAATTTTTGATACAGTTTCGACAAGACAGTTCAGGAATGTATCACCTTCGGAACCTGTGGGAACAATCAATCTGCGGGCGCAGGAGCAGCGCTGGCCAGATGTGATATATGCCGATACTACGGTTAGATAGACAGCGGCCTGATTGTTCGAGACTTTGTGCACAATTAACGGATTATTCCCTCCCATTTCCAAAGCCAGCATCTTTTCAGGACATCCCCCAAGCATTCGATGAATAGTCTTTCCGGTCGATTCACTCCCTGTGAAAAAAACTCCTTTTACAACTGGATGCTGGACCAAGACTTGTCCAGTGCGGGATCCACCCTGAAGAAGATTGATCACGCCACCTGGAATTCCAGAGGCTTCCCACAATTCGACCAAGAACTGAGCGACTGACGGCGTCTGACTGCTTGGTTTGAAGACGACCGTATTCCCTGCGAGTAACGCCGGAACTATGTGACCATTTGGAAGATGAGCCGGCATGTTGAATGGTCCCAGGACGGCAACAACTCCGAGGGGTCTGTAAGATGTGATGCTTGAGAACCCTGATTCAGTATGCTTTATAATTTTTAGCCTTTTTTGATATGCTTCTAAAGTGATAGCTATCTTCGCGGCCACTGAATTAACTTCAGCGCTAGCCTCCCACTTTGGTTTCCCCGTTTCCTCGCAAATTAATTCGGCCAGGCGCTCGCCGTTCGTAACAACCCTTTGTCCAAATATGTCCAGATATCTCATTCGGTCTTTGTAATCCGAATCTACCCAACACTCAAAGGCCTTAGCTGCGGTTCTCACAGCCAGGTCAACTTCGGAATCGGTAGCTGCCTTGCCCTGCCAAACAGTTTGGCCGCTGGCTGGATTATTTGATGTCATGTCGGTCCCAATGCCGGCTGACCACACATTGTTGATGAAGTGACTTTTGTCTGCCATCAAATGAATTCCTCGTCTGTAAGCGGCGCCTTGTAGCAAATAGTCAAATGGCCGCGGACCGATGGGACGGAAAGGTTGTTGAATTTGATCACATTTGTGATTCGGTTGGTCGAATCGGCCCAAAACGGATGCTATCCCCAGGTTCAACATCCAGTGACTTGGCTACTTCCGGTTCTATTAACACCCCGCCATTCGGCTTAAGGGAAACTGCCCCCACGCATGCGCGAAATTCTTTCCGAAGATTTATAATAACAGAATCGCGGGATTGAAGGGGGAAGGGGGCTATCTCTTCGACAACCGACTTTACACTCTGTCTGACTATCCTGACATTATCAAGCGGACAAGCTACCATTGGTCCTGCGTCAAAAATGTCGACCATCTGGTTAAACCTGAATCCCTCGTCTTGAAGCATTTTTAGAGCCGGCCTTGTATTTTGGTGAACCTGGCCAATCACTTCCTGGGCATCTTTGGGAAGTAAGCGAATGTAAATGGGAGAACGCGGGATAAGCTCGGCTATGAATCGTTTGTCAGAAAGGCTAAGATAATCAGCTCTAGGATAATTCATGTCGAAGAAATGCCGCCCTACCGCTTCCCAGAACGGTGAACAGCCATTTTCATCAACTACTCCTCGCAGTTCAGCAATTACAAGAGGCTCGAACTGACTACGCCTCTCAGCCATATAAAGGAATCGGAACAGAGACATTAACCTTCCAGCGCCCTGTTTGCGATAGGTGGGGGAAACAAAAAGTCCACCAATTTCAGTCGGGCCACTGTGTTCTCTGACCAACCTGAGAAAAGAAATTTCCTTGCGTATATTGAGGTGTTGCGACTCAGCCAAGCACGTCTCTATACGGAAAGCATAAAATGGATCAAATCCACCAACTTTTGAAGTAATCTGACTGGTTCCGACAATCTGGGCCGAGTCTGTTTCCTCCATGACGAAGATATACAGCTCACCTTGGGGTTTTCGCGCCCGGAGATGAAAGTTTTTGCAGGATGTCTCAATTCGCTCCAGGATAAGTTCGCTGTCCCTCGGCAACGAAGTAAGTCCAAAACTTGCCATTTGCGCCAATTCAACCATGGCGTCCAGGTCGTGCTCGACAACAGGGCGAACAATCAGCATTTTAGAAGGGTCCTCAATTGTTGAGAATTTAAGTGAAACGATCTTCGTTTCTTGATTATTAGTGGTTTGCAGGTAGCTTAATATCCCCGTGAGCCAGTTTCATTAAAAACAGCGCTGAAAGTTTTATACGTTCAAGAATACTGTCTGTTAAAACGTATTCATCCTGACTATGGAGACCGCCACCTCGGACACCTAGTCCATCAACAGTAGGCACACCCACTGCAGCGACAATATTGGCGTCGCTGGCTCCCCCGCTATTTCCCCATTTTATATCAATTCCAATCTCTCTCCCGCATGAGACAAAATGATCCAGAATTTTCACCGTCCCATGGTCGACAACTTTAGGCGGCTTCGAAGAGTCCTGACTAATCTCAACCTTAAAGCCATCGATTTCATTTAAACCATCACTCAGCTTTTCGATGACACTATTGACGAGAATCTGGTCATCCGGATTTTGAGATCGAATGTTAAACCTGAAATAGGCCAAATCGGGCACGACATTGACTGCTCCGCCGCCAAACGTTTCACCGACGTTGAGTATGATCCCTGGGTGAGGATTGAAAGAGTCCTGCATTTGCACGATGAAATTCGCCATAGCATGGATAGCGTTGCGGCCAAATTCTGGATTGCGACCGGCATGAGCCGCTCTTCCTCTAATGAGCGCGGAATAAACACTGGAGCCTTTTCGTGTCCCCACCAAGGAGCCATCAGGCAACGCTGGTTCATACACCAACGCCAGGTCATTCCTTCTTGCGGCTTCGAGGATTAGCGGCGTCGAGCCAACAGATCCGATTTCTTCATCTGGTGTGATGAGCGCCTCCCACGAAATGCGGTCAGACCAGGGACTTGCCTCGAACAACTTTAGAGCTTCCACCAGTACAAGTAATCCGCCTTTTGCGTCTGCTACCCCAGGACCTTTGAGAGTGTTTTGGTCAGTCTCCTGACATCTTTGTAACGCGTGATCTGCCGAATAGACTGTATCGTAATGGATAGTGAGAAGTATTCTGATGGGAGCTTCAACAGACTTCTTTACGGATAGCGCCTTTCCCAGGGGGAATGAAAGCTTGCCTTCAGGGCGCAACATAGTTTGCGCTGGTAATGAAACGGTTTCCATTTTCGCTGGAAGCGTCTTGAAAGCCTCGCGCATGAGTGAGATAAACCTATTCAAACCATTGGAATTATAGCTTCCTGTGTTTACATCGGCCCAGCTTTTGAGAAGCCGTGACAAATAGCCCGTTTGTCCGTCCAACGACCGCAATAGAGTTGAATAAAATGTCTCATCCATGGCTAGGCATTATCTACGGATTCTTAAAATCGAGAATATAGTATAACTAGCAAATATGTAGCCTTATGTCCAAATTTCCTTTGAATCAAAGCGCATGACTTGGCATCAATATGATAGGAAGAGACGGTAACGAAACGCACAGGAGGCGTAAAATGGAAGACTATAATTGTTGTCAGTCAGAAAATTCCGAATGCCTCGTCTTCTGTGGATCTGAACAGGAAGGACGGGACTGCGTAAACTACTACCCAGGTATGCTTGCTGACATAGAGGAAGAATTGAATGAGGCCAGGGAACGGGAATTTGAGAGGCAATTCTTCTGTGGATGCTGATAATTTTCCAACGGGATAAACAAAAAATCGTGAGCCCCGGTTTTGCCGGGGCTAATTTTTCAGATTTTTCGCTGTGATATAGCCGTAATATCCAAACCTCGCAGAAATCCGAAGTTTTCGGGGTCAGTAAAGATCCACGTTATGAACTGTTGAGCAATCTGCGTCCGCCGTTTTTTCATTCCGACGGCTAATAACACTGTTCCAAATTGCAGCTTACCTGTTGAAAGAACGACTTTGAAAAGTTGTTAGTCGAGGTATTTGATGGGCCGGTATTTCGTTAGCATGAGGGGATGGCCTCTCAGATCAATTTTGTGCTTGACATTTCCGCA
>JAMCYH010000297.1 GCA_023474025.1 Deltaproteobacteria bacterium | reverse complement strand
GTAGAGGACCAACCTGACAGTAAACATGTTTCTGATAACAAATATAATTTGAAGAATAGCAAAAATTAGAACGGTGAAGACTCCCGCAAGCGCCGCCCCGAATTCTGCAAATCTCGGGATCAGTAGACAATTTAGACCTACGGCCAGTATGGCAGCGACAATATTTATGGCGAGGTCAATCCTCTGGCAGTTAGCTGCGATGAGGGCCTGAGACAGGATCAATGTCAGGCTATAGAAAACAAGGGACGGGGCTATCAATCTGAGAATAGGCGCAGAACCCGCAAACTCCTGACCATATATAAAAAATATCAGCCTGTTCGCCAAAACTATTATCCCAGCGGTTAATGGTAGACAAATCACGAGTATGTAGTGAATGGAAAGTTCCGTTTTCTTCCGTAAGCTCTCCAAACCATGAACAAAACTTCTGGAAAAAGTCGGCAATACAGCAAAAGACAATGCCGTAGGCACAATTACACACAACTGGTTGATTTTTGACGCGGCGCTATAAATGCCGACTGAGGATACATTCGCAAGTTTAGAGAGCAGTATCACGTCTATATTAAGGTATATCGAGGAGAAGATCGCTATCCCCAAAAATGTGGGGGACCCTTTTAACAACATCGCCCACACATTCCTGTCAAGTTTCACCCGCAAAATGCCAATGGTATTTAGATAGAAAATCAAAAGGAGGCCAAGACCAAGGGCCCTGGCCAGGACTGTCATTGTAGATATGGCCACGATACCGTGTCCAAGGAGGACAAAAATCGTGCAAAGAATCACTTTTGTAAGGTTATCGAAAAATTGACCGAGAGCTATAAATTCGGTCCTTTCAACGGCCAAGAACGCAGACTCCATGAAACGCGAGCAACTGGCAGGTATCAGAGACACCGACCCTATGATCAAAGCCAGCAACAATTCCCGATCATAATGCAGAAGTCCAGTGATAGAATCCATGATGATTATGGCTATTAGACTTGATAATAATCCGAACAACAGTGAATTTACCGTAACAGTATGAATTTCCTCAGGGTTCCTGGAAATTTCCCGGACAATGAGCCCACCCAGTCCCAATGAAGCAATGGTGGTAAATACGCTGAGATAAGAAGATAAAAGAGCGTACTGCCCCATCCCCTCGACACCCAATCTTCGAGACAGGACATATACCAGCAGTAAAGAAACAAACGGGTTAGCCCAGTTGGGAGCCGACAGGGCAATCGTGTTTTTCAGGAGACTTCTCTTTGACTCAAACAACATGCGATTTCTGGGAAATAATTAATTAATTCGGTTATTATATATGACTAAATTTAGAGAATAAAAAGCCGATTCGAAATAACCTCGAATAACGCCTTGGGTAATCTTTACTGATAGCATACATGGACACTCTCCAAGCCAATAATGATTGACGCATTGCCGGAAAGGAAGAAGATCCACACAATCGAGTCCGCCAGGGGACTGGCTGCCGTATTGGTGGTTTTATACCATGCCAATCTTCTTTGCGAGGCCGGTCATTTACGACCTTTTGATTCCTTTTTTGCTTTTGGCGATTGCGCTGTCGATTTTTTCTTCGTTCTAAGCGGGTTCATTATGACATGGATCCACTATGCAGATTGGGGAAAACCGAACCGTGCGCTTTATTACCTAAGGCGACGTTTTTTACGAATTTACCCTACGTATTGGGTTGCAACTTTCCTGTTTTCGCTTCCTATCATTTTGATGCCATGGATACGTGCTGGGGATGTTTCGCTGGAACCGGTCTTTTTTTTAAAAAATGTGTTCCTGGTCCCTACAACGGGCTATCTTGTGATCCCGCCCGCTTGGACACTTCAGTATGAGGTTTCCTTTTACTTGCTTTTCTCGATGTTGATTTTTGACCGGGTAGTAGGAGTCTTCGTTCTCGTCTCGTGGGTAGCGGGTATATTATTGGCCAGTATTGTCTTAAACAATCTCAGTTTCCCATATAGCTTCATCTTTAACCCGTTGAATTTGCAATTTTTGATCGGCATGATTTGCGCCTTTTCGGTTCACAAGACACCACGTCGAGCCGGTTTGGTTTTATTCGCGCTGGGGACACTATTTTTTTTCGGAGCGTCGATTAGCCAGGTCAGAGCGCCATGGATTTGGAGTGGATTCGTTGGCGATCCCTTTTTTGGAGCTATAATCAAGGGAGTAGCAGCCGGCATGATGATAGTTGGAATGGTTTCCACTGAGATAAACTACCGATTGAAACCCGGCAGGCTATTGGGGTTCCTCGGGACATCTTCATATTCTATATATCTGGTTCATCTACCATGCATGGTAGGTTGTCTACTGATTTTAATAGCCTTTGGCATTTTGGCTGAATTGCGCGCCGAGTTCGCCTTCATAGTTCTCGCCGTAGATGGCGTAGCCGCTGGCGCCGTATTTCATAGAATAGTCGAGCGCCCCCTTGTTGGTCTGCCTAGGAATTACGCTCCTGATTCCAAAACCGTTCCGTCTGAATAAAAATCCTTTTGGTATTAAGGTCATCGCGGATATTGATTCCGTGTCTGGACGGAACATCAGTCGGAGGATCATTCGGAATCTCCCTGGGAACCGGGCGCCTGTTTAAACCCAATTGATTGGCACA
Organism: Deltaproteobacteria bacterium; assembly: GCA_023474025.1. Taxonomy (GTDB): domain Bacteria; phylum Desulfobacterota; class Desulfomonilia; order Desulfomonilales; family Desulfomonilaceae; genus CAJBEZ01. Next base: position 23,297 of record JAMCYH010000297.1, on the reverse strand, counting down.
GCGCCAAAAGCCCATCTCATTATACCAAAGGCGTAAAATGATGCCGGAAAACCTACTATAAACCTTATCGGCAAAACAAAAATTCTGGTTCTCACTCTTCTCTATCTCCGGTAACCGAAAATGAACTCAATCCCCTGACAAATAAATGACCTTTCATGACGAATCTCAGGATCAATCTCCTGCAATTGTTTTGAATGACATGCCCGATGCTCTGGACGTCAAAAAACGGTTTTGGAATATCGAATCCGAGAAAATGTTCAGCCTTACCGAAAACGCTAACTGGAGATGTTAATCTCTCTACAAATCAATTCATGTGTTATAACGCGCAGAAGATATATACCATGTACAAAAACGGTTTTCTGTCTGAAGCCGTAACGCTGTCATTGAGGCCCTTACTTGTTGATTGTTACTTCGAGTGAGCAAGTTGATATCGGGTAGTTGCAGTAAGCGATGATTGCGGTTGTTGAAATCAGAAAAGGGGCAAACTATGCCCTTTTGCATTTATCGAGCTTGTTCGCACTTACGCGAAGATCCGGAATTGAGTGCATTTTGGCGCCAAACAGGCTTCCAGGCTGTCGTCTTTGGGGCCAACTGGGGAAAACGTACAATACGGGTTGCCAAGCCTATCATAGCATCAACAGCCTGAAATACTTAGCCAATTAGTTTTTAATAAACGAGTTCAAGCTGTGGAACCATACCAGAAATTAACAATACTTCAATTTTTAGGGTGATTTTTAGCTGAAATGTGTTGACTCATTTGCACTGTGTGATAAAAAATAGCCAACTTATTCTCGTGTAAGCATTAGGTCAAAATATAAGCTTTTTTAACACTCTTTTGGTTGCGGGCTGGGTGTATAGGTGTTTCTTTTAATTGACTTGGATATCCAATATGTTATATAGCTTTATTCATAAGTTAGATTAGGTCATAAGGTAATCCTGATGATCTTTAAGGCACAATTCGGTGGTATAGCTAAACTACTCTTCGTGTTTCTTGTTAGTTTCGTTCTGGCTGGATGTATCGGTCTAATTCCATCTCCTTTCCGACCCTCACCTGGACCGCAGAGGACACCAGCATTCAGCGATCTATCCGAAGCTTTTGATATCGTCTGCAGGAATTACAAGATAGGGCCGCAGGACGATTTAGCTATACTGTATTCAGCAGAGTGGAATATTCCGCTCGGGACTTATCAACTGGACACCCTTGATAAATTACAAATCAAATTCATTCTTGACCCTCAGCTCAACGAAGATGTGATGGTGAGGCCGGACGGCATGATTACGCTCCAGGCGATTGGCGATATCCGGGCTGTAGGATTGACCCCCGAACAACTTGCTCACGAAATTCAGGAAAGATTTGTAAGAACCGGTATATTTAGCAAGGACGAAACCAAAGGTGACCTAAAGAATTATCAGATGGTTACAGTTAAAGTTGACCAGTTCTATGAAAAAATTACCAAATTGATGCAATCTTTGATGAATATTTCCACGGGAAGTCAGTCCACTATTAGCGTAAAACCTGATGGCACAGTTGATCTTCCTCTGCTCAAGGACAGAGTGCTGTGCGCCGGTCATACCATCGGTGAAGTAGAGAATACAGCTAACCGATTATATCGGAACGGGCCTCTCAAACATGTCGTGGTGTCCATGTCAGTAAAGGCGGCAAAATCGCGTAAGGTATATATTTTGGGGCAGGTGAAGAGTCCTGGTGGCTATGATATAGCCCAGCCCATTACCGCCCTGCAGGCCCTCGCTCTAGCCGGAGGAGAAATAACCAACAATGCCGACCTTACCAGTGTAATACTGGTTTCGAGAAACATATATGGCAAGCCGATTGGCAGACGACTTGATCTAAAGAAGATCCTGGACGTGGGCGATATGAGTTCCGCAATCATGGTTAAACCATACGACGTGCTTTATGTGCCCAGAACTTACATCTCAGACGTCAATCTTTTTATGGGTCAATATGTGAACCTTGTTTCGGGCATTGTCGCGTTTAGTCAACAGTTGACCGGTACCGCGTATGCTTACCCCATACAATTTCCTACTCCGCAGTAACAAGGTATTTTATCAGAGTTTAATTTGTAACGCGTTGACAATTGTCTTCACGATTTTGAAAATGTCGAGTCTTAAACAGTTGAGAAAGCGCCTGTAACGAATCCTCCAGGTAACACTTACTCTGTGGAACGATCCCAAACACAGAATCGTGTTTCCCGCGAACCAAGTCAGAAAGCCTCCATTATAATTGTCTGCGTCTCTGTACAGCCAGGCTCCAAAGGCAAGTGACATTTGCAGGAATTACCCGTCTTCCTGGAACGTATTTACAATAAGAGGAAGGATTTTTAGAAAACTTTTGATTTGTAAAAAGTAAATACAGACAGGAAGATACCAGGCAAGGATGGCGAGAGCCCGTTTAGGAGTTGTCCCGGTTTCAAGTTTTTGCTTTCTCAGTGGTAGTAATAAACGACTTCTCCAAAAACTCCACCCCAGGAAGCGTTGAGATTTCCATTAACGGTATTTGATAGGTCCTGCGTGCTGATATTAGTCCACCTGTATCCTCCCTGGATTGATCCTGAGCCCAGAACCGTATCAGCCCATTTCAATCCACCGGAAACTTCAAAGTCAGACAGAGCTGTGCCGTAAATAGGCCAATGGGCCCAACCCTCCACTATTGCAGACGTTCCGAAAACGTCCCATACAGGGTTATAGATCAAATGGCAACCTATGGTTCCGCTCTGAGGCCCCTGAAAAAGCAGTGGAGTCGGTTGAGCAGTGACAGAGCTGGGCGTAACTAGCGGGTTAAACAACGTAATCGAAGGCCCATAAAAACTGTGGTCGTAATTGAATCCAACTCTAGATCTGTTTCCCAGAAATACGTCAACATCTCCGCCAACCCGGACACCATAGTAGGTCAAATTAGCATATCTAGGATGGAGTTTGTTCTCTGTGGTTTCATGCCCAGAAAATTCGCGTTGCTCCAGATAACCTCGCACAGAAAACCGGCTAAGTTGAAATCTAGCCATAAGATCCAAAAAGAAAGATCCACTACCTGAAAAACTAAAATTATAAGGGCTAACCGTATAGGGTGGCGGGTAATCTGTGCTACCGTTAAGAGTCCCATTTCTTAATGCCACGAGAGTGGGAGTCAGTTTTGCTTCCCCCCTTAAACGAGGGAAAGACGCTACAGGAGAGAAGGGATTTTCGAGGGGCCAGGAATCCTGAGCGTTAGCAATGTCACCCAGTGTCATATAAGTACATATCGTTACTACGGCCCATAAGGAGAGTCTGAGCGATTTCTTCTTCCACCCGCATTTTAAATCACGTATTGACATTTTAAGGTTTCCGGAGATATCTCTAGGCTTCTTCAAACGGGGACTAGAATAAACTTTCCGCACCATTTTTTCAACAAAAAGGTTCCTTCAGGAGACACACAAGCTTTCAATACATGGTTATTTGGTAACTTTAACACCATTAATTATGACTGTTTTTGCGTGAATCCATTATGATCCGGTACACTTCATGAAGTTCCACAAATCGCTCATTTGCAGATTTTACAAAATCCTCAGACAAATCATTTCCTGAAAACGAGTCTGGATGATACTTTTTAGCCATTTCGTGGAACTTTTTCCTTACTTGTTCATCAGAATCGCTTAACTTACAGCCAAGAATTTCATAAGCCTTCTTGTTCTGTTCGCCAAGCGAACCACTATTAACATATTCCTTCTTGAGAGCCGATACGGCCCCATGGCTCATGAGCAATTCTTCACAATCCTTGAGTCTAAACTCACGGGCTCTATCCAAGGGACTGGCCCCGGATTTGTCCACAACATTTACGTTAGCTCCAGCCTGGATGAGCATTTCAACAATCTCGTACGCGTTTTTGTTCACAGCGTTTAACGCCAGCAAGAGAGCTGTTCGGCCGTCTCTATCGATAAAATGGACACCAGCGCCCTTTTCGAGCAGATATCCAGCAATTTCGAGGAAGCCGTATTCCGCGGAGTTCATTAGAGCTGTCTTGCCGCTAATTTTGCTTCGAATATCCAGGTTAGAGCCATGGTCTGCCAACATTCTCGTGATTTCGATATTGCCAAGCTCAGCGGCTCTTATAAGGGCAGTCTTTCCGCTTCTACCTCCAACCAGATTTACATCCGACCCACTAGCCAAAAGGAACTCCACAACTTCACGGTGGTTTTTCCTGGCAGCTAGCATCAGGCCGGTGCGTCCACCTTTGTGGGACCTCAGGTTGACGTCTATGCCACCCTCGATCAATCTCTTGACCCGCTCCAAGTCGCCTGAGCGACAAGCGTTAATGAAATTGTCGGAATTTCTGGGACGCAGCCGAAGATTTTGCCACCACCTGTAAACAGAAAACAATCCTCTAAGCACGCTCGATCTCTTCTGTAACCTGTGAATATCAGTCTCTGTCTTCAGTTTACGAAAACCGCGAAAAAGCCCTTTTATCTTGACCCACGTGAACAATGATCCAACAAATATGGCGAAGGCCAAACCAAGATAAATGAAAAGATCCTGTTCCATCGCTTCTATGTCATCAGTTCTAGTCTATCGGGACTGTTCAGCGGAATCCCCCTCTTACAGGTTGGGGGCTTCGCCGAAAGGGTTTCGGAGGAGGCGGGGGAGAACATCGTTTTTTTAATTCTGACTCAACAGCCATTATGGAATCTTGCGCTTCTCGCAATTCTACTTTTTCTTCGGCCGACAATTCAGACAGAAAGCTCTGTCGACGCCGAGCTAGCGAGTGGTACTTTCGCGAAATTTGAATAAACTTTTTCTTTAGTTCCTCGCAACTCAAGTCCGCGAACTTCGTGTCCTGCGTTTTTACCGAACCTATTGCTGGGCCTTGGTTCGCTGAAGCTTTGGGACAATTGAGAAGTTTGGCATCCACAAGCCTGATCTGTCTAAGCGTTTCATCAATTTGACCGTTCAGGACTGTAATGAGCTGAAAGTCTCTGTCTCTATAAGCCTTCTGGAGCGCCACAGTGTATTCCTTGAGCCGAAAGAAGTTCTGATCAATGCTCTTGATAACGTCAGCGCATCGATCTTCAGCAACAGCGTTAATGACAAAGATCGCCACAAAAAACAGAGGTAAAATATTGGTAAATCTTGGCGCCAGATGTTTGTCACACGAAAGTTGGACAGCTTGTAACCGTTTACTAACGAGCAAAACGAATTTTATCATCTCAGCCAACATTTACCACAATTTAGTTAATTATTTCTGAGAATTATTGTAACTTATTACAATCCAGAATGTCAAAAGATATTGAAGCCTCTGTTTCAAGACATAAATCGCGCTGACTGAAACAGATAGCCGTTCAGAAACTTCCCCAGCGTCCGAATTAATGTTTCCTAATAATTGGCCATCAAGGACAATTCAATCTCCGCATATTTGCGGAATGGTTATTAGAGTTTTAATTGCTTCAATTTTTCTTTAGACAGTTTAATTCACCCTGGAATCCAGATCCTTTGGACGCAGTCACAGTCTATAAAGCCTTTGCCGGAAAACAGGGCGCCTGCTAATCCTGGAATTCGAGTTGTTCCCGCAAGTTCGAAACCCGGAAAAAGAGATGCGCAAGTTTCTAATCTATCACGGACGATTACGCTGCAAAGACTGGCTCACATCGATTCCAACATAGGCATTCCGACTATCGGACTCCAAATCAAGAGTTAAACCTTGTGCAGGCCAGAGCCCGACTACCCTTTAATGGAAGTTATTTCACATCCACCTGCTGTGCACGCGGACATTTACTTCCTGTAATCGTATACGGCATGTGTAGATTATAGCCATGTCCATATCCACCTTCCTCACATGTGATGGTCCTGGCCTGCGCCGCCTCCATCCCTCTAAACAGTTTCCTGTTATCATATTCTGTTTCACTTGATCTCGACAGGTATTCTCTGTGATAATCTGGTTATCCTGCGCACAAGAGCGCCGATTTGTAGGCGGCGTGAACATTCATTTGAGGAGATACCATGATCAGACAGGTTGAATACTTCGAGAAACCAGGTAGGGAAAACACTGCCAAGTGTTTGGAAATAGTCTCCGGGCTTTTGAATGAAGGTCTTTCCCATCTTGTGGTGGCAACCACTGCGGGAGAAACGGGCTTGTTGTTCGCCAAGAAATTTGAAGGCAAAGCATTAAATATGGTCGCTGTTACCCACAACGTCGGTTATGCGGGACCAAATCAGGATGAGTGCTCTGCTGAAGCGAGGCAAGAGTTGACCCGTCTCGGTGTCAAGATTTTTACCGGGACCATTCTCAGTCGAGGGATCGAAGCCTCCTTCATGAAAAAGCATCAAGGCGTCTATCTGGGATACGTTGTCGCACAATCGCTGAGACTGCTCGGCCAGGGCATAAAGGTTTGCATTGAGATCGTTGTGGAGGCTTGTGACGCAGGACTAATTCCCGAAGGGGAAGATATCATCGCTGTTGCCGGTACCGGAAAAGGAGCAGACACCGTGGCAATAGTGCAGGCTCATCCGTCAGATCGATTTCTTGACGTTCGGATCAGGCAAATCCTTGCCAAACCCCTTTGACTCCACGGCGCTGACCGCGAGCCGCACGGTTAGCGATAGGACGGGGAAATCTTCTTCGGCATGACGATTTTTTAGAATTGCGCCTGGAAATTGCTTTTATTGTCCTAAACCCAAGTTTATGGCTTCTCAAGCATCCTTTTTCTGCCGGAGGGCCGAACAATCGTCCATAACCTTACGAAGCTCAATCAAAGCTGCGACCCACTCAGCGTCAAGTTGGGACGTTTCCTTTACGATCTGTGCCCGGCGGTCTTTGCCAACATCCTCTTCTTTCAAAATCGCTATCAAGTTCTGCCTCTTTTGATGAGGGCCCACGGCCTTGTCAAAGGCGATTCGAACCGGATCAAGCGGATTGCTCATACTGACCTCCTCCGTGATTCCCGACAGAAACTATTGAAGTAGATCCATTCGCTAATTATATCGTAGATAATAAAATCAGCAATGACTACTTCAATCGAAAACTTTGTGGACAGCAGGAACTTGAAAAGATGAATATTCTTATTTTATATTTAATGACTTAGTTAGACGACATTGTATACCCGATGCGACTTTCGAATGCTTTTATCTATCTTTAGAAATTTCGAAGGTTCAACTCGTTATACCAAACAGATTTCATGCAAATAGCCCCGGTTTTGACCGCAGAATCTTCACTGGAATTCCGGACTCGCACGGGACGCCCGTTTGACACAGACCGCAGCCGTAACCGTCGAAGCCATAATTCTGTTTGGCAAATTCCGCGCAAGTAACGCCGGCATGGGCCCAACACTTTTCCTTGTCGTGACCATCTTCTGAAATAGCCCCGACCGGGCACCGCTTGCGACATGCGTTGCATGAACCATCGTGAAAAAAAAGACAATATGCATGATGGTCGTCATATGGTCTTCGGGAAAACGGAACTACAAGACTCGTTACCACTGAGCCGACACGGTGAGCTTTCCCTTTGGGTGTAATCAGGCCATCACAAAGTCCAAAAGTTCCAAGACCTGCAGCGTAAGCAGCATGCCGCTCTGACCATTTTGACGCGAACCCGTACTTCGGGGACTTTTCCATGCTCCAGTGCGGCGAAAGGACCGGGGCTAAGGCCTTGACTCCAATTCCACCCAGTTTTTCAACAACGTGCAATCTGATCTGATTGTTGAATTCTTCACCCGGAAAGCGGGCATGAACCCATCGTCTTGACGGATAGAAACTCTCTTTGCGGTTATCGGCTTTAGTAGGTTCCCGATGGGGCAATATCCAGCTAATCACAGTGATCTGATCGGCTTCTATCGCTAGTTCGGGAAACGTCAACGAAAAGATTTCTAGCGGTGTCCAGTGGAAAGGACCAACCAGATCTTTGTAGTCGTTGTAAAGTGGATCGGCCCCACTGGAAAAACCTACGAGAATTTCGTCAAATGCTCTTTCGTCGGGTTCCATTTTTAGCGAGTTCTTGGGAGAGTCCTTTACGAAACAATCCAGAACATCTTTCAACCACAAACGAACATCTTCAATCATAGGAAATCCTTCAAACTCGACCTATTTTTCACATAAGCCAGGCAATGGAATAGAATTGTTGATTTAGAGAACCCCTTGCAAAAACATGAGCTGCCACGGGAGGCGCCAGTCTCACATTGAAAACCATATCACGGCCGATGCGAATTCGGCAATCAAGACTGTTTCCTGAATTGATTCTTCGGCCACAAACACATTTGTACATTATTTGTTCGAAAGGGCCATCGTTTTGCTATAAAATTGAGAGAGAAAGTTGAGTTTCCTGACTAGTACCGCATGATTTTCGACAAATCATGTTGGTAAAAGGGTCAGTGCAGCCACAATCGTATTCTTTTGGAATTACCGGGAGTTAAAGCGGAACAGGCGCAACGTGGTTTTTTACTGGAGAGTTTTGGCTTGAGTTAACCATCGCTCAGGCCCGTCAGATAGGAATGTTGCCAAAGTTTGATCACACCAAATTCGACCAGTTTGGCAACGGGGCGTTGGCTGGCGCGAATGCAACGCTGCCGTCAGGGCTCAACCCTAACGGGCCAAGAGAATATCTGAATCGATCAACCTGCCGCTTTAAGTGGTATAACAACCTACACGAAATTGAGAGGAACACCATGATCATTATTGGTGAGAAAATCAATGGTACTCGTAAATCAGTATCCGACGCCATTAGAAAGCGAGACTCTAGCGCCATCAGAAGGCTTGTGATATCTCAGGTCGAAGGTGGAGCTGACTTCCTGGATGTAAATGCAGGTACCCATCCGGATTTTGAGCCGGGCGACATTACGTGGCTGGTAAACACTATCCAGGATGTCTCTGATGTCCGTCTCTGCATTGACAGCGCTAATCCTAAGGCGCTCCTGGCTGGAATAGAGGCTGCCAAAAAGCTTCCAATGATCAACTCCTTAAGCGGCGAGAAGGCACGGATTGAAGGGGTGGCGCCACTAGCCTCCGAGTATGGGACTGATCTGGTCTTGTTGGCTCTGGATGATAACGGGATTCCAAAAACCGCCGAAGCAAGACTGCAGATAGTTCACCGTCTCGTCGAATTGTGCTCGAAAAACGGTCTTGCCAAATATCAACTTTACGTCGATCCGCTGGTAACCACAATCGCAACGGACAATCAAAGCGGAATGGTGGCAGTGGACACAATTCGTCGAATCAGAAGAGAGATTCCACAGATACATATCATATGCGGGCTTAGCAACATTTCCTTTGGTCAACCTGCCCGGGGCATAATCAACCAGGCCTTCGCCGCTCTGGCCATAGGCGCAGGTCTGGATAGCGTAATAATGGATCCTTGTGACGATGAACTTCGAAATATCGTCTACGCAGCCGAAATGGTTCTCGGTCTTGATCATGACTGTCTGAAATTTAACCAGGCATTCCGGAATAGGCTAATTGGTAAACCCAGAACCATTCCCGAAACACACAAAAATGCAATCACCCGTTCGGTTCTTAACCTTTTAAACACTCTCTCCAACACAGGAATTGTTGACTCGTCTCTCTTTCCAGCTTTATCCAGCAGACTGGAAACAGAAGTCAGTTCAACAGCAGCTAGTTCTATTGATCAGACTGCATCGGATGATCTCCTGGAAGAAATGATACGAGCCCTGATTGGCATGGAAAAGGATAGGGTCAGGGAACTCACCACGCAAGCATTGGCGGCCAATATTGATCCCCTACGTATATTGAACGCTTCAAGGCGAGCCATGTCTGAAGTGGGTCGTCTGTTTGAAACCGAAGAGTATTTCATCCCGGAACTAATTCTCGCTGGACGAATGTTGAAAGAAATTTCCGACACGGTAAGGCCGTACCTCGGGAATAAGGGCGAACAAACTGTCAAGAAAGGGAGAGTAATAATTGGCACTGTGAAAGGTGACATCCACGATATCGGTAAGGACATAGTAGTTACCATGCTGGATATCAATGGCTATGAGGTTCTGGATCTCGGTGTGGACGTCCCCAAGGAAAAATTCGTCGAAGCTACCAGGAATTTCAAGCCTCAAGTGATTGGTCTCAGTGGCTTCCTGACTCTGGCCTATGATCCAATGAAGGAAACTATTCAGGCCATTCGTGAGGAAATAACCGGTGAAATCAAATTCATGATCGGGGGAGGACAAATTGACAACCATGTTCTAGAATATACCCGGGCTGACGCATACGGTAATGACGCTATGGACGCTGTACGACTGTGCGATGAATGGATAACAAAATCAAAGGGGTTGTCATAATCGGGGAATCTTGATGAATCTGATCATTGGCTTTTTGTAATTGTCGGCTTCCTCACGTCTCGTGTCGTTGGTTTTTTGTATGCCAGGGTGATTTTCCCCTTTTACGTGCATGCGCAGTTCACTTGAGCCAAAATTTATACATCAGTGAAATTCATGATTTCGATCATCAGTCTCGTTAAGGCAGTATCATATAAGATCGGAAAACCAAGGCTGAACGTCTAGCCGGAACACTGGTGAGTGTGAAAATCCCGAATATCCATTGCTAGAATCATCTTCTCAACTCACAGGAAAGGAACAGATCCATGGATTCCGACAATAAGCAGAAATATCATGAAAGAGAAAAAAGGCTTCTGGACGCAATAGCTCTCAAGGAACCTGATCGCGTTCCCGTTGTTCCATTGTTCGCATTTTTTAACTGCTATTACTCCGGAATTTCTCCCAGAGAAGCATATTCAAATCCTGAAAAGGCACTGGAAGCGTGGCGTCGAACCATTTATGATTTCGAGCCAGACGCGACCTACAGTGTCAATTTCACGATTTATGCGATGGACAATGTGCTATCGGAACTGGACTTCCTGGCTATGAAATGGCCCGGGCACGGAGTTTCCGATGATCAGTCTTTTCAGTTTGTTGAAAGGGAGTACATGCGGGAGGATGAATATGAGGAACTCTTTGCGAATCCATCCGAGTTTTATCTGCGAAAACTTCTCCCCCGACTCGCTGGAAATCTTCGGGGATTGGCCAAACTCCCCCCTTTAGTCACCGCAACTCTGGGTTATGTTTGGCCCGCAGTGCTGCCAGCTTTTACCGATCCTGACGTTCAAATCGCTTTACAAACCCTCCTCGATGTCTCCAAAAAGCAAATGGAATGGGTGAGAACTTATAGCTCTTTCGCACAGGAACTCATTGAAGCAGGATTCCCGTCCATTAAGGAACAGACGGTACTCGCTCCTTATGACTTGGTCGCTGACAATCTTAGGGGTACCACAGGCGCAGCCATTGATCTCCTGACTCAGCCAGAGAAATTGAAACGGGCAGTAGACCAGCTCGGTCCTTTTATGAGCGCATTGGGCGTGAATGGAGCCAGGACGAAAAAGAATCCCAGAGTGTTTATCCCATTACACAAGGGAACGGATAATTTTATGTCGCTAAGACATTTCAAAGAGTTCTACTGGCCTGGTTTGCAACGGCTAATCATTGATCTGGTTGAAGGTGGTTGCAATCCGTATCTTCTTATAGAAGGCATCTATAACAAGAGACTCGATATCATCAAGGACGTGCCTCCCGGAACATGCATCTATCATTTTGAGGGCACTGACATTTTCGAAGCCAAGAAGAAGCTGGGTGACACAGTATGCATTATGGGCAATTTACCCAATTCGTTGTTAGTTACCGGGACAGTGGAGCAAGTGAAAGAACATACCAAGAAGCTTATTGACGTTTGTGGCGCTGGGGGTGGGTATATCATGAGTTCTTCAGCTCTAATCGATCAGGCCAGACTGGAAAATGTCACCGCCTGGTTGGAGACGTCGAGAGAATATGGACGATATCGATAGATCAGTTGAGTTTTCCCATGCAGAAAGGGTTTTTCATTAAATACCTCTCCACCCGAAAAGGCAGGAACTGCTACGACGCATCGGATTAAGTGGAAGGGGAAAACCTCCTGCGCAGTCCATATTAGTAGAAATTGAAGAAATTACTAACCATGCTCGAGTCGGACAAAGCGATGTCATAATGGTTTTAGTCAGCAGCACGGTAATCTTAAGTCCAAGCCGCTACCCTCTGTTTAGGCAGGAAACTCCGACGAACTTCGTAAGGGGGTCTTTTTGTCAAGGCCCTGATGGCGTCGCTCATAATTTGGAAACTTGAAATCGGCGTTTAGCCCTCTCGGAGTTCATAGGCATCAAGATTCCAATCACCGGAAGCTATACTCCGGGCAACAGAATAGAGGACCTCTTTGACACGATCAAATGCGCCCCCCGAAAGGATACTTTCGCAACTCTGAACTAAGCGACAGACCGGGCGCAGGTCATGAGACAATCAAGGGTTCGCAAGGAGCGCCGTCAACGCGACATTGATAAATGTGATTGCCCAACCCAGGAACTCGTGCCTCGGCTTGCGTGGCCAGAGTTTCTATGATGTCTGCGAGCCCATCCTTGTCAAAGCACCTGTCCGGCATTCTGTCTTCAACTCGCGGGAGCGTCTCCCGGACGATATCAATGAGGTGTCAGCAACAATCTGTCGCGATCTCTGCAACAAGAGCGACCCTGGCTTCGAGTGACAGTGGTCGGTGTTCTCTTCGTGTCATGCCTGCCCGTGAGACGCTAATGAGGCGGCACGGACAGGAGGTTATTGCTCTGCGCGCCATGCTCGTCGCCCGTAACGGGTCTCCGCTACAAGCCCTGCGAACAGCGCTCCTTCCTCCTAATTAGTCTTTCCAAGATCACAACCTGTCAAGCTGCTCGAAGAACACGTTTGCCCTGATTGCCAAGACTACCAAGGAGAACCGCCCGATTCCTCCACCAACCTCTATAGCCTGTCGGCCGCTCTGTCAGCGGCCTCCTTGAGCCGCTTTTCGTCCTCAGGCGTCAGCTTTGGCGGGTCGATTGCAACGGTCAGCTTATCAATCTTGCCCGTGAATTTGAAAGGTACCTGATAGTCGCGGTCGTCAACCGGCGTGCCCGTATCCGATCCGATGTCAAAAGTTTCATCCCACTGCAAGGTCAACGGAACGGTGTGGTCCAGTTTTTGGGTGGCGATTGTCTTACCGTCCACCTTGAAGGTTCCCGTGCCTGGACGACCAAGTCCGCTTACGTTGTTGAAAGCTAGCGTCCCGAAGCCAAGACCCTCATATTTGAAATCGAACTCGAGAATGTGCTTGCCTGGGGAAAGCGCTTCCTTCCTCTCCCATCGCACCCGCCGGAGGTCTAGCAGGTTCCACAGAAACACTGGCTTGCCCTTCAATAGATACAGACCATAGCCGCCGAACCGGCCGCCATCGGTAACTATCATGCCCTCGGCGCCCCCTTGCGGCACATCGATCTCAGCGGTTATGGTGTAGGAGGTGTTCAGAACGCTCGGCGCCGTGCCCCGCGGTATGCCGGTGACCGGCTTGCCCGAATATGTGAACATCAACCGCCCCGCGGACAGCGATGGGCGAGGAGTGACCATGCGGGTCGCCACTGAGGCGTCGAGTGGCAGTACCTGATATTTTCCGAATTCGGCGAACATGAGGTCCCGCATTTCCATCATCTTACCCGGATTAGCTGCAGAGACATCGGTGAACTGAGTCCAGTCGTTGCGGACGTCGTAAAGCTCGAACTTGAAAGCGCTGGCAGGATCATTGATAGAGGCTCCCAGCAGCTGCCACGGAGGACGAACCGGGACAGCGCTCAGCATCCAGCCGTCGTTGTACATGCCTTGCACGCCCATCATCTCGAAATACTGGGCGCGATGCGTTGATGGAGCGTTAGTATTAGCCTTGTCGAAAGTATACGCCATGCTCACGCCTTCAATCGGCTTTTGGGCTACGCCGTCTACCATCACAGGCGCACGGATACCGGTTACTTCCAGGGTTGTCGGCACAATGTCGATGATGTGGTGGAACTGGCTCCGAATACCGCCATTGTCTTTGATCACCTTCGGCCAGGAAATTGCCATACCCTGGCGCGTGCCGCCGAAGAAAGACGGAATCTGCTTTGTCCACTTGAACGGAGTGTCAAAAGCCCAGGTCCACCCCACCGCCATGTGGTTATAGGTCTGGTCGGAACCCCAAACGTCGTACCACTTCATCTGTTCGGCGACCGGCAACTCTATCCCGTTGAACTGCAGCACCTCGCTGGGGGTGCCGTTGGGCGAGCCTTCGGGGCTCGAGCCATTGTCGCCGCTGATATAGATTATCAACGTGTTGTCGAGCTTGCCCATGTCTTCAACCGCCTGGATCACGCGACCGATCTCGTGATCGGTATAAGCAAGATAGGCGGCGTAGACGTCCGCCTGTCGGATGAAGAGCTTCTTCTCTTCGGCCGTGAGCGAGTCCCATTGCCTCAGCAGCTTGTCCGGCCAGGGCGTGAGCTTGGCATCCTGAGGGATCACGCCGAGCTTCTTCTGATTGGCGAAAATCTGTTCACGCAGGGCATTCCAGCCTTTGTCGAACAAGCGCATGTCGCTGATCTTCTTGATCCACTCCGGCGTCGCATGGTGCGGGGCGTGTGTGCCACCGGGAACGTAGTGGAGAAAGAATGGCATCGACGGATCAATGTCGTTGAGTTCATTCATCCAGCGAATGGCGTCATCGGCCATCGCTGTGGTGAGGTTCCATTTCGGATTGCCGACGTACGGATAGATCGCCGTGGTATTGCGGAAGAGGTTCGGTTGCCACTGACTGGTGTCACCCCCAACGAAGCCATAGAAGTACTCGAAGCCCATTCCAGTCGGCCACTGGCCGAATGGCCCGGCCTGACTCGCATTCCACTCTGGCGTGTTGTGGTCCTTGCCGAACCAGGAGGTCCGGTAGCCGTTATCCAATAGAATGCGGCCAATCGTTGCGTTGTCCTTGCCAATCACACTGTTGTAGCCGGGGAAGCCGCTTGCCGCCTCGGAGATGACGCCGAATCCCACCGAATGGTGGTTGCGCCCCGTGATTAGCGCCGCTCGTGTGGGCGAGCAAAGTGATGTGGAATGGAAGTTTGTGTAGCGCAGACCAGCGTTTGCTATCCTATCTAGCGCCGGGGTCGGAATGACACCTCCAAAAGTGCTCGGGGCGCCAAAACCAACATCGTCGGTCATGATCAGCAACACGTTCGGGGCTCCATCAGGCGGTACCACACGCGGGGGCCACCACGGCTTCGATTGGGAGGCGTTCAGGTTGATTTCACCACCGAAATTCGGTAGTGGGTTGGGGAGATACCTTCCATCGATAGTCGTGGTTGCGGAAGGTGAACCGGGAGCGCCGCCGGTCTGCTGTGCCAACGCAGGGGCCACTATAAGTGTTCCAACGATAACGAGGGCCACAGCCGCTGTCAGAATTGCTTTTGCCTTCATTTGTTTTCTCCCCTAGAAATGAAAAAAGAAGTGTCCGATTTGGGCTATAACGTTAAATCGAAAAATCGGGTTTGTCCTTGGTCAAGAAATACTGTTCAGAATCCTTACGTTCCTCTTGGCAAAGGATCAGAATACAATACTGAAGGCAGCCCCCTCTGCTAAGCCGTATTGAGTGTTCGACATAGTCACATCCCTGGACGCAGCTATCACAGGAGCCGTAAATTGGAGATTAGCCCCCGTCAAGAAAAAAATTCACTTGCGGCACGAGTGGCTAATCAATAACCAGAAAACAACAACCTTTTTCTGTGGAAATGTCTAAAACAGTCCATTGTACTGCCTCATTCCCATTTGCACAGAATTTGAGAAAACATTTGGATGAAACAGTAGTTTTGCAAGGTGCTGTTATGGCTAAGAAAAACATTCTCCTGTTACTCTTTATTGGTTTGCTGATAGTAGGATTCTTGTTGCACAGGCTATTCCGCTAGCGATACCGACAGGTCAAAATAGCCAATAAAAAAATGCCTTCTTGTTATCCAATCTCAGGAACTTGCTAATTTTATAATGAGAATTGGAAACATCATAAGCATATTGCCTCCATCAGCATCAGACCAAATATTTGGATCATACCAGGAAAGGGTAGAAGACATCATAGACGACAAGGTCTTCCTCTACATCGTGAGGTTGATGCAGCACCCCCTTGGGAATTCTTACGAAGGCGCCCGGGACCGCAGGTATTTCTCCGATACCTTCGACCCAGATTTTGGCCTTTCCTTTGAGGACATAAACGATATCATCGCACTCATGGGTATGCTTGGGCGCGTCCACGCCGGGAGGAATATGGACTAACATACAGGTAAGGTCAGTATTTTCGTCCCGGTGCGAAACCAGGTAAGATACCTCGACGTTCGGCAACTGCGGATGAGGCTCCCATTTCAAGCCCTCTTTTTGAATAACTTTGACATCATTCATCCTTATTCCTCCTCTGGAATTTCACTGATATCGGAAACGGCTGGATGCCGAACTTCACATCGGCCACCCAGTTAGAACTGTAACCCAGTCCCAACCAGTTATTCTAGAGTTTCCACTCGATATTTACCATAGAAATCATCTCCTCGAAATTGAACTGGAGACCGGATTGGAACTTCATTGATTATATGTCAGTAGTGAAGATGACGAAGAAAATGGCTACGACAGAGGACCACATCCTCAGAGCCCGTTCGGAATACTTTTATTAATAGGCATTGTTCTTGGTATAATTTGGTTTTCAAGTAAAAATTCTTAAATTTGTCGATTTGAGAGACAACGTTTAAAAATGTAGAATAGTATTTGGCAGTAAGCGGTCGAGATTTTGATGAAATTGGAATAATCTGTTTATGTCCCTATTGGGGCTATCTTTCTTTTGAAATTGGCTTATGGGTTCGGACGATATCGCGCTCTGACACCAAGCAATCCACCGGTTAAAGTATATTTCGGTCCTAACGGCGGATGGGCTTGATGGACAAACCGTGGTTACTGGTTCCTTCAATTTCACGAAGGCGGCTGAGCAGAAAAACGCTGAGAACCTCTCGATCATCAAGTCCCCCGAATTTGGAAGCTATACATGGCAAATCACTGCCCAGCCGGGTTCACTGGCATTCATTCTGGAAAGGGCCAAGAAATCAACCCGCAAAATGCTATCTGATCGTTTACCGGTTGCCCCCTATTCCCTTGACAATGCGGAACCCTTTGCGTGACTCATGAATCAGTCGCCGCAATATTCCACGAATTCGGATTTTGTTCAGCTTATGCGCTTAAGACACTGTCCCTTTTTTCCAGACCTTTCATATCCGGGGCAATACAGGCGGTTTCGCCTTTTCCGTGGACGCTGCAGCGGTTTGGACTACGGAGCATAGCTCAGAAGCATTTCTGATGTGGCAGGCGCTGTGAAATCGATTGACATCATGACGCTCAGAATGAATATGGTCAGAATGGAGAAGATAAAAAGCTTTTTGGCCCAGAGCCGCTCATCGGGCGCATCATAGCCGGACCAGGCCATATACAGCCAGGACAGGCCCAGCACTGCCGCCACTGCAAAGGTGCCGTAACCGGTGTACCCCCCGAAGGTCAGCATCAGCGTGGCGACCATAAAGGCCAAGATATAACCTACAATATGCCTTTTTGCCGCGACTGTTCCCCGCTTGACCGGCAGAATCGGGATGGCCGCAGCAGTGTAATCATCAAATCGAAAAACAGCGATGGCGTAGCAATGAGCCATCTGCCATAGGCTGAAGATCGACAACAATATCACTGCTCCCATGTCGAAGCGACTACTGACTGCGCAATATCCCGCGAGAGGCGGTGTGGCTCCCGCCAGACTACCGATCAACGCGCCGTAGACGGAATTACGCTTCATGTACAGACTGTACACGCCGACATAAATCACAAAGCCCGCCAGCACAATGACAACGCACAGCAGGTTTGTTGCCACCCAGAGGAGCGCCAGGCCGGCAATGCCCAAAATCGTGGCGTAGAATATGGCGATCTTTAGTGAGATGAGCCCCCTGGCAAGGGCGCGGTTGCGTGTCCGGATCATTTTTCGATCTATTTTTCTATCGACATAGTTGTTGAAAACGCAACCGGAAGCCACAACCAGGGATATGCCGATGAGAGTCGCCGAGAAAGCAAGACCATCAACTCGGCCTTTGGATGCAAGAAAATAGCCGGCTGCAGCGGAGATCAGGTTGCCGAAAATGATCCCCGGTTTGGCAACGAGCAAATAGTTTTTGATCCTTTCAGGCATTCTCACATCATTCGATAATACAGGTTATACATGATCCAGATGGTTCCTCCGACGAAGAGAGCCATGATCACTAAAGTAAACATCAAGGCCAGCACGTTCCAACGCGCGGCCGATGAAGTGTCCAGATGCAGGAAGTAATGCAAGTGCGCCAGAATCTGCACGATGCCCGCACTGAATATGCCGGCCAGGGTCGCCGAGTGAGACAAGGTACCGCTCATCACCAAAGCAAACGGAATGGCGGTCAGAATGAGGGAAAGAACGAAGCCAGTGAGGTAAGATTTGAGATTTCCCTTGCTTGCGCCGGTGCTGTCGATAAATGCTTGACTCATTTACACAACTCCCGTCAGGTAGACGATACTGAAAATACCGATCCAGATGATATCCAGAAAATGCCAGAACATACTCAGACGCATCAGCCGTGATTGAACGGGAGTGGTCAGCCCTTTGACGGCCACTTGCCATATCACGACCGCCATCCAGATCAGCCCGAAAGTCACATGGATACCATGAGTCCCTACCAGGGTGAAAAAACTCGAAAGGAAGGCGCTGCGATCCGGTCCGTGGCCCGCGGCAATCATGCCATGGAACTCATTGATTTCCATGGAGACAAATCCGAACCCGAGCAGGAATACAACGGCCAGTCCGATCAGAACACAGTTCTTCTTGCCATCGTGCATGGCCAGCATAACCAGGCCATAGGCTACGCTGCTGAACAGCAGGAACAAAGTTTCACCCAACAGGTAAGGCAGGTCAAACAATTCTTTCCCAGTCGGTCCGCCGGCATAGTTGCCGCCCAAGACGGCGAAGGTAGCGAAGAGCGTCGCAAACAGGATGAGGTCGCTCATAAGATAGATCCAGAAACCGAATGTCTGAATCGCGACGGTATCGGGGTGTTCAACTTCTTCGCTATAAGCGATGCCGATGGTCGAAGCGTTTGTTGTCATCATTTACATCTCCGGTACACGTTCTGGGATGGTCTGTTCATCTGTAGGATGTCTCTTTGCGATGGGTCCCAACTCTCGATAGCGTTCATTTTCGATCCGTTCGACCTCGGCGGCGGGTATGATATAATGGATGTCGTCATCCATGGAGCGGGCAATCACCGTGGAAAGCATACCCAGAGCGGCCAGTATGGCCAGCCACCAGACGTACCAGATCATGGCAAATCCGAACACGAAAGCCAATGCGCCAATGATAAGGCCGTGCGGCGAGTTTTTCGGCATCTCAATATCGTTATATTGATCCGGCCGCCGATATGCGACGCCCTTTTCCTTCATGTCCATGAAGGCGTCGAGTTCATCTACGATGGGTATTTTCGGGAAGTTATAGACCGCAGGAGGAGAAGATGTCATCCACTCCAACGTCCGGCCGTCCCACGGATCGCCTGTCGGATCTCTGAGAGCACGGCGCTCTTTAATGCTAACGAGCAATTGAATTCCCTGAAAAACGATGCCGAGCAGGATCACGGCTGCGCCAAATGCGGCGATGAGCAGATAGGGATGCCAGGTTGGGTTGGCATAATGCGCCATACGGCGGGGCATGCCCATGAAACCCAGCACGTACAGGGGAGCAAAAGCGAGATAAAAGCCGATCAGCCAGCACCAGAAAGCGCGTTTGCCCCAATCTTCATTCAAACGAAAGCCGATGGCCTTTGGGAACCAATAATAAAAACCCGCAAAAAAGCCGAACAGGGAACCGGGGATCAGCACATTGTGGAAATGAGCGATCAGAAACAGACTGTTGTGGAGCACGTAATCAGCGGGTGGTATAGACATCATTACGCCTGAAGACCCTCCGACAGCGAAGGTCACGATGAATGCCAGGGTCCAGTACATCGGCGTAGTAAACCTTATGCGGCCACGATACATGGTGAAAAGCCAGTTGAAGATCTTCACCCCGGTAGGGACGGCAATCAACATGGTCGCAATCCCGAAAAAGATATTGACGTTCGGGCTGGCGCCCATGGTGAAAAAATGATGCAACCAGACGGAAAAGGACAGGATCGTGATGACCGAAGTGGCATAGACCATTGATGTATAGCCGAACAGCCGTTTTCCGGAGAAAGTGGCGACGATCTCCGAAAAGATCCCAAAAGCCGGCAGAATCAGGATATAAACCTCAGGATGCCCCCAGGTCCAGAATAGGTTGACATACATCATCATGTTACCGCCGAGCGTGTTGGTGAAAAAATGCATACCCAAGTAGCGATCGAGCGTTAACAGGGCGAGATCGACCGTCAGAACCGGAAATGCCCAAACCACGAGCAGCATGGTGAAAAAGGTAGTCCAAACAAACAATGGCAACCGCATGGGCTTCATGCCGGGAGCGCGCATTTTGAGGACGGTGACAAGGAAATTGATACCGGTCATGGTCGAGCCGATACCGGCAATCTGGAAGGCCCATATCCAATAGTCCACCCCCACGCCTGGGCTGTACTGTTGTTCGGTCAGCGGGGCATACCCCGACCATCCGGCTTTGGAAAACTCACCAAAACCCAAGGACACCATGACCAACAACGCCGCAGCCGTGGTTAGCCAGAGACTGAGCGAATTCATAAAGGGAAAGGCCACATCGCGTGCGCCGATTTGCTGCGGCACAACGACATTCATCAACCCGACCATAAACGGCATGGCCATGAAGACGATCATGATCGAGCCGTGAGCGCTAAATATCTGATCGAAGTGATCAGGGGGCAGAAAGCCGAGGGAGCCGCCCGCAGCAACGGCCTGCTGAGAGCGCATCAGAATGGCGTCGGCGAAACCGCGCAGCAGCATGACCAATGCGAGGATAATGTACATGATACCGATCTTTTTGTGATCGAGGCTGGTCAGCCATTCTTTGTATAGGTAGGTCCACTTTCTGTAGTAGGTGATCAAGCCCAGTATCACCAGGCCGAGGACAACTGCTCCGCCTACGGCGCCCATCGTGATCGGATTGTC
Source organism: Deltaproteobacteria bacterium (assembly GCA_023474025.1). Lineage (GTDB taxonomy): Bacteria > Desulfobacterota > Desulfomonilia > Desulfomonilales > Desulfomonilaceae > CAJBEZ01. The sequence goes on along the minus strand of JAMCYH010000297.1, from coordinate 2,274 downwards.
ATACGGAATCGCTGAAAGGCTTAACTTTCCAAACATATCAATTTTCCTCCGAAACGTCGGTCCCTGCCTGTGTAGAAACGTTTCCTCCGCTCATAGGCCTAGGATTTTGGCCCAGAGTCGGATTGAATTTGCGCAGGATATACTCAAACAGATCGGGCTTTACTGAAGAGAAATAGGTCACGGGGTGGTAACCGACGTTCGGTTTTGCGAGCTTCCTATATCGGTCCAGATCAAGTTTTTCCGGAGATTGCCTGACCTTTTCCACCCACGATTGAAATTCTTCACGGGAAACCGCATTCGCCTGGAAATGCATGTCAGCGAAACCGCGACCGGTGAATTGCTGATTTTGACCAGCATAAGTCCCCGGTTTATCGGCCAGGAGATGCAATCGGGTTTGCATGCCTGCCATGGCATAAATCTGGCTGCCCAACTGCGGAATGAAGAAGGAGGCCATTACGGTGTCTGAGGTGATTTTGAAGCTGACCGGAACATTGACAGGAAAAGTGATTTGATTGACAGTCGCAATATTTTGATCCGGGTAGATGAAGAGCCATTTCCAATCCAGGCATACGACTTCGATGTTGATGGGCTTGTGGACCGAAGGGATGGGCTTGTAGGGATCCAAAGAATGGGTCCTGGTCCAAGCCAGAATCGCAAGAACCGCGACAATGGCAAAGGGAACCGCCCACATCAAAAAATCGATTTTAGTGGAATGACTCCATTTCGGCATATAAGTCGACTTGGTATTGGAAGCTCTGTACGTTAGGGGAAACCAGAAAGCCATGATGAAGACGGGAATGATGACAATCAGCATGAGCACGATGGCCGCAATGATGACAAACCGCTCTGACTCGCCGATCGGTCCTTTGGGGTTGAATAGGAGTATCGTGCTGCAACCTCCGAGTAAAGTTACGGCACATAGGGAACACAAGCCGACAAAAACGGAATATTTCTTTCTCTTCATTTATCCCCCAACGTCTCAAGGGTCTTGACCCGGAATTATGAGCCAGTTTAGTGGTTCTTGGGCCTCTGCCCCGGGATCCGGTCTCCACAATGTCACCCTGGCGCCGGAAAAGACCCCAGGACGGTCTCTCTGGCTGCAGGCGGACGGCAGAGCCGTCGTCCCGTTGATGAAAATGCCTGTAGTTTCCTTTTATTGAGCGTACCTCACTATCCGCCCCTTCGTCAACCAGAACTGCTTGGCCTTAACCAAAAAACAGCCTGGTAGCGTCGAGCCAAGGGAAAGGCCGATGCGCATGAACTTCCCACCTCCGACCATGATACGCTACTTTCGGTCCGACCTTAATCATACGCTTGATGAGCCATGCCATTGACCGTTTGAGTTCTTCGCCTATGAGCAAACGGTTCTGGTTGGCTGCGAATCGATGGCAACTCATTTTGTACCAGCGAAGCGTATTCTTCCGCTCTTTGATCAGGTTCTCAACGTCGCCGCGATCATGGTACACCTTGACGACCTTCTTGGAGGAGATTGGAATCGGTCAAGATAAACCCGATCCTTGCGAAGAGTTCTCCGTTAGAATTTCATGTTATCGAGATGTCTTTACGCAAATCCTGTGCCAGAGTATCACCACACTGCCGATGCTTATAAAAAGTTACCCAATACCAATGGGTTACAGAGAAGGCTGTTTTTTATAATCTGGATAGATAGGTACGGTGGCGCAAGACGTGAACACTTTGATGAATAGAGAAGATGTGGCAGATTCGCCCCATATTGTTTGTGGCCAATGATGTCTTTTGTAAATTCAGCATGTTATCGTCTGTGCGTTATTGCTCTTTTGATTAACCTAGTGGATCAATTCCGCACATCAGTTCCAATTTTTTTGTTTAGCGCCTCTGTACGTAACTACCGGAATACGAGCGTTAGCCATTATGTTTTGTCTATTTACTCAGGCAAACACCATTGCTACCAGCCGAAAACGCTGTCTGAACCACATTCTTGAATCCCATTATTATTTTCCGCATCGAAAACTTGGTATTCACGAGCCAGTCTGTTGTGACAGGAGTTGGTTCACCGCACGGGCGTTTGTGTCTTTTTAGCCATGGTCGCGGATATTATTGGGGTTGGGGATGGCCAGGGTACTATATTTATCCATCCTACGTTTTCGGAACTTACCGCAACGGAAGCGGGACATGTGGAACTAATGGATACCATTGGGGATGCCGCGATCAATAGCCTTTTGATTCCGACTATCTCTTACCATTACGCTAATGTAGTGTGATACATGGAAAATGAGCATAACGCACAGACGATAA
>JAMCYH010000240.1:2171-5885 GCA_023474025.1 Deltaproteobacteria bacterium | reverse complement strand
ATTCCCCAGCTGTCACTGATTTCATCTTTATGACTGAAAAAACGAGTTATATGTTTATTACGGGGCCGCAGGTCATCAAACAAGTAACCAGTGAGGAAATTGATTCAGAGAGTCTTGGAGGGGCAAAAGTTCACGGAAGGGTTTCAGGAGTATGTCATTTTCATTATCCGTCAGAGGCGGAGACGATAGCTAAGGTTAGAGAACTTCATTCCTTCATTCCCGATAGTAACCGTGTCGAGCCACCGACAGTGAAGACTGATGATCCAGCGGATCGTCAGACGCCTGAACTTGATTCAGTCATCCCGGAAAACTCGAGACGGCCCTATGACATGAAGAAAATTATAGTTCCTACTCTCGATGACAAAAAGTTTTTTGAAGTTCATGCCCATTACGCTCGGAACCTTATCACTGGATTCGGTAGACTCAACGGAAAATCCATTGGAATTGTAGCGAACCAGCCCAATTGGTTGGCCGGATGCCTTGACACTGAAGCGTCTGTAAAATGCGCCCGGTTTGTTCGTTTTTGCGATTCATTCAATATCCCATTGTGGACATTATTGGATGTTCCGGGATACTTACCAGGAACACAACAGGAACATGGTGGTATAATCAAACACGGAGCGAAAATACTTTACGCGTATGCAGAGGCCACAGTTCCGAAGGTCACTCTTATAACCAGAAAAGCCTACGGAGGAGCTTATGTCGTTATGTCCAGCAAGCATCTTCGCGCGGACATAAATCTGGCTTATCCGACTGCGGAAATCGCGGTTATGGGGCCTGAAGGAGCTATTCAGATCCTGTTCCGAAGAGAGATTGAGGCAGCCCCTGATCCTGATTCGGCAGATTCAGCAGGCGTAGGTCCGAATTGATTCAGGATTACGTCGAAAAATTTGCCAGTCCATACCGGGCCGCTGAACTGGGGTTCGTTGATCAGGTAATCTTCCCCAAGGACACTCGAAAGGTGTTGATTGACGCGTTCTCCCAACTGGAAAACAAACTGGACGAGAAGCCAAAAAGAAAACACGGAAACATTCCATTGTAAATAACCAGTCTATCCTAGAGGTAATCATAATGGAGAAAAAGATCAGAGTTGTCGTAGCCAAGCCCGGTCTCGATGGACATGACCGTGGAGCGAAAGTAGTGGCAAGGGCGCTTAGAGACGCGGGGATGGAGGTCATCTATACCGGACTGCGGCAAACCCCGGAGGCGATTTTTCAAACGTGTGTTCAGGAGGACGCGGACGCATTGTGCTTGAGTTCGCTGTCCGGAGCCCATGATTATCTGTTTCCAAGGGTCGCTAATCTTTTTAAAGAGAGAAATGTGGATGATGTTTTGATCTTGGGCGGAGGGATTGTTCCCGAAGAAGATATTGGAGCGCTAAAAGACTCCGGCATTGGAGAAATCTTTGGGCCGGGAACCAGAACCGACGACATCGTTGAATATATAAGGACTCATCTCAAAAGATAGTCCTGCTGATAGCGTATGATGTTTGAAGCGCCTAACCGGAAATCTTTCCTGTCATCCGCATCGATGGGTTGTTATTAATTATTCAGGAGACATCGAAATGACTTTGGTAGAAATCAGAGAAAGAGCAAAAAAACTGGGCATAAAAAACCTAAAAAAGTTTAGAAAGGATGCTTTGATTCGGCAGATTCAGCAGGCGGAGGGGAATTCGCCCTGCTTTAAAGGTATCGAGAATTGTGGTGAATTGACATGTTCCTGGCGTGAAGATTGCCAGGGCTAGATTCGTTTGCTCTTAAATTCATCAAAGAGACGGGGCCAGGATGTCTGATTCCACAATTGTGGCGCCGGTCTCGTGAAGCTATAAGAACGGAGACACTATGGCGAAGATTACGATTCATACTTTGAGAGAAAAAAAGGCTAAAGGAGAGAAGATCACCTATCTTACGGGATATGATTATCCTTTTGCAATTCTGGAACAGAAGGCTGGAATCGATGTCATTCTGGTGGGAGATTCAATGGGAATGGTTGTTTTTGGCTACAATTCGACCCTTCCTGTAACTATGGACCTGATGATACCGCATGTGAAAGCTGTCCGACTGGGCGCGCCCGAGGTGTATCTGGTTGCGGATATGCCTTATATGAGCTACCAAATTTCGATACCTGAAGCCATAAAGAATGCTGGACGCTTCATGGCCGAGGGAGAATGCGACGCTGTAAAACTTGAAGGTGGCAGAGAAATGGCCGAAACCGTAAGAGCCCTAACCGATGCCACAATTCCGGTTATGGCCCATATAGGGTTAACTCCTCAGGCAGCCGCCCAGCTTGGCGGGTTCAAGGCGCAGGGTAGGGACATCAAGACTGCGCACAAACTCATTGAAGATGCTGAAATACTTGAAAATGCAGGCGCTTCCAGCATCCTCATGGAGGGTGTGCCCGCTGAACTGGCTGAAATAATTACCAGGCGTTCATCTGTGCCGACTTTTGGTATTGGAGCCGGACCGCATTGCGATGGCCAGGTCCTTGTTATTCACGACATGATTGGGATGTTCGATCGTTACACGCCAAAGTTTGTGAAAAAATATCGCGAGATTGGCAACCAGATTGTTGAGGCGCTGGAAGAATTCAAGAAGGATGTTAAAGAAGGAAATTTTCCGGCAAAGGAGCATTGTTATTCGATGCCGACCGAAGTGGTTGAAGAATTGAAACGCATTTACAAATGAATCCACCTCGGATATTCCCACCACTAGTTGGTATTGCGTGAAATGCGTCGTCACGGAGTGTTTGGGCAACTGAACGCTACGGAAGTTGGGAACGGGACAGTATAGATGAAAATCGCAATTGTAGGTACCGGCGCACTCGGGTCAGTAATAGGATCGTTGTTGTGGGAAGCCGGGCTTGACCCCATACTGCTGGAACGCAACCCTGAGGAAGTCAATTGTGTTAGAGACAATGGGCTGTGGATTGAGGGGGTCTCGGGTGATCGTTATGTGAGGCCTGGAATCTATAATGATATGTCTGGGCTCGATCAGGCTGAACTGGTTATTGTTCTTGTAAAATCTTACGATACCAGTACCGCATGCGAAACAATCCAAAAAATTATTTCTGATCGAGGTGTTATTCTCACGCTCCAGAACGGGATCGGAAATTATGAGATACTTAACAGCGCCTTTCCTGACAAAGTCCTGATGGGTGTGACGACCATGGGGGCTATGACGCTGGGACCTGGCAAGGTTCGGCATACAGGCTTTGGGCCAATACTCCTTGGAGAAATCGGCGGTGAAATGACCGAGAGGACGACCGCGGTTCGGGACACCCTGAAGTTGATGAATGGGGGTCCAGTTGAAGCTGTAGACAATGTTCTTGGAGCCGTATGGTCAAAATTGATCGTCAACGCTGGAATAAACGCTCCAGCGACGCTTCTCAGACTCCGTAACGGAGATTTGCCCCAAACCGAGTCGGGGAGAGGTTTAATCCGGAAGATAGTCAGTGAGTGTCTTGAATTGCTCACTGTAAAAGGAATCAAATTGATGTTTGATGACCCTGAAGCTCATGTTATAGAGGTTTGTAAAGGAACATACGGTAACCTGAACTCAATGTTTCAAGATATTGTAGCCGGTCGGAGAACAGAGATTGATTTTATCAATGGAGCCATAGTTGAGCAGTCAAAATCTGTTGGTCTTGAAGCTCCGGTCAACGAGACTCTAACCCTGCTTATAAAATCTCTGGAATCTACTGAGCGTGTTCGTGTGC
>JAMCYH010000240.1:0-2161 GCA_023474025.1 Deltaproteobacteria bacterium | reverse complement strand
AACCCTGAGGAAGTCAATTGTGTTAGAGACAATGGGCTGTGGATTGAGGGGGTCTCGGGTGATCGTTATGTGAGGCCTGGAATCTACTGAGCGTTTTCGTGTGCTCACCTAACTTTTCATCAAGTCTGAAAAAATAGAAACGGACGTTGACCAAAGCAGAGGTCAGCGTCCGTTGGTTTTATTCAAAGGCTACAAGCCTAGAATAGGGAACTTAAGAAGGCGAACGGCAATCCAATTATTTCCGCCGCGCTGGACAGCAGATCTGAACCTGATGAATCGTCTCTTTGCTCAGCGTCATAAGGCGGCACAGGAGCTGTGACAGGAGCGGTGGCTGGCGCCAATTTTATAGTTATACCGTCACGCACAACGCGATCACTTTGATACTGGGTTCCAAGTCCCGGACGAGGAGCCGACAGGGCGTAATTCGGCTGAGCCATGCGGTTTTGGCCAAAATTGGGAACACAGTAGTTCGACGCTGCGGAGGCAGTCTGAGCCGGCGGAAACGGACGGTTCTGATAGGAACCTGCCGGCAGTTGCCAGGCTCCCTTAGAAATCGGATGCACCTTTTGTATTGGTTTCGGTGAACCGGCATATTGCGGTGTCGGTTTGACCTTCCTTATCCTCTTTGTGACCGCTTTACTGGGGGCTTTATTCTGTACTGTAGATGCCGCGGATTTTTTTACCTCAGGTTTGGCTTCGCTAACAACAGGCTTTGCCTGAATTTCCGTAGTGTCTTCAGTCTTTTGGGGAGGTGGTGAAAGCACGAGGTCTTTTTCCAGGTCCCCTTCAAGATCAAGAGAGTCCTGTTTCGCTTCAGCTACCAGTCCTGCCTGGTTGTGTCCAACCGCTTCCACCTTTGGGGGAGGAGCCATCATTCCACTGGGTTTAGGTTTGAAGGCTATGGCCGGACGTGCCGTTATTTTTTGGTCTGCAGATGCGGCAACGCGTTCAGGTCTAACAGCTGGGGTTGAAACGTCCTCATCTGCGGTAGCTTTGAGGCCAGATCTGTATTCGGCTTTTACAAGCGCGCCAGGGTTTACGTACAGTGGGGTCGGCGCCTGACTCGCCGCCGCATTGGCAAGCGCCCCGAGATTCCCGGCGGAAACCCACGACGCCGTCAATACCAAGATGGCTGCGGTGAATGACAATTTTCTTAACATTCGAATGTCTCCTTTCGCCAGACTCCCCCAATTGAGGGTCTTTTGAAGAATTGGAATTTGACGGGTGGGTTGAATGCTCCCTCCTTCCCGATCGATAAATGCGACATAACATCAAAAAAGCTGATTGTCAACGGAATGTTATAAATATTTATTAAAGTAATATATTATGTATTTGATGTCTTTGTTTGAAAATAATGAATAATATACGTAGTAATCTGGGGAGCTTGTTCTCGGAGGCGACTAGCGTCAGATCAGAAACAGCAGGATTTGTTATGGTGTAACTATATCAAGATAACGCATTATTATTACGAAGTAATTAATCAAGATAGTGCGCAACGATATTTAAAATCAGGCCACTTCCTGATAATACATCCGCACCAAGATCGGCGTGAAGGTAATATTCCAAGTCAAAGGACATCAGCCTTTTGAGGTGGCAAAGAAACAATAATATCAATAAGATGTTCATATAAGATTAACTTGATTACCGAAAAAAATATCGTTTGGAATTTCGACAACCTAGGCCGTAGAGGCGTCAAGTTTTAGATTTAGTTCTTGACATACTATATGTTGTGGTAATAAGACATAAACCCACAAGATAATCCGTTTTGGAGACGGAAGCGACGTGGTCTAGTGAATTGCTTTCAGTAAGTTCGGTCAATTGTCTCATGCGGATGTCACCTTCAGACGGATTCTTATCGGAAATATAGAGGTAGGTAGGCGTCGTTTAATAGCACATTGTTCTGATGTGTTAGCGTAATTACACGTGAGTTGTACTAGATATTATAGTTAACTAATTGTTATCCAACAGGATCATGTTTTCAATGTTTGCTTGGAAAGGGGAGCTTCATGGCTAGCGTAGCGGAATTGAATGAATTCAGAAAAGATCAGAAACAGCAGGATTTGTTATGGTGTAACTATATCAAGATAACGCATTATTATTACGAAGTAATTAATCAAGATAGTGCGCAACGATATTTAAAATCAGGCCACATCAGAACAAT
>JAMCYH010000087.1 GCA_023474025.1 Deltaproteobacteria bacterium | reverse complement strand
AAAGGTGTTTCTGGGTTATTAGTATTTAAGTCCAATCGAAATTCCGACAAAAAAACAAGAGAATTAACGGCAAAGTATTTTCAAACTCCTTTTGCCGAAAATCCTATTCGCACTGATGTATTTCCCGTTGAATCAAAATTTATTATTGTTAATCAATCCGATATCAGCAACGATATGAAGTGGGTGGAATGATGTATTTTATTAGCGAGAGAAGTCTATGACTGAACAAGCCTCAACCATAGTTACTCGTGTCTGGAATTATTGTAACGTGCTGCGTGATGACGGCATGTCCTACGGCGATTACCTGGAGCAACTGACCTACCTCCTTTTCCTGAAAATGGATTATGAGAATGTCATTCAATTGGGGAAAGCCACCAGCATTCCAGAGACCTATAACTGGGCAAGCCTGCGAGACCTCTCAGGAGACGACCTTGAGAATCAATATCGCCAAATTCTCACCAACTTGGGGCAAGGGTCAGGACTTATTCCCGTCATTTTCCGCAAGGCACAGAATAAAATCCAGGACCCTGCCAAACTGGAGCGCCTGGTCGATTTGATTGACGGTGAGACCTGGATTGGGCTGGATATTGACATCAAAGGCGAAATCTATGAAGGGCTGCTGGAGAAGAATGCCCAGGATACCAAATCCGGCGCAGGTCAATATTTCACCCCTCGACCGCTAATCAAAGCTATTGTGGATGTGATGCGTCCAACGCCAGGGCAAACCATCTGCGACCCTGCCTGCGGTACTGGTGGGTTTCTGCTGGGAGCTCATGATTACATCGCTAACAATAATCCCCTGGACCGAGACCAGTGGCAACACCTCAACCATGATGCCTTGTCAGGTTGGGAAATCGTGGACAACACCGCGCGTCTCTGTGTAATGAACCTGTACCTCCGTGGGATTGGCGTAAACGGTGGAAGCTCACCCATTCATGTGGCAGACAGCCTGGCTGCCCATCCAGGCAAGTACTTTGACATGGTGCTGACCAATCCGCCATTTGGCAAGAAAAGTAGTGTCACCTTTGTTACTGAGAGTGGTGAGATTCGTCGAGAAACGCAAAACATTGTAAGGGATGATTTTTGGGTTTCTACCAGCAACAAGCAGCTCAATTTTGTTCAGCATGTGCGCAGTATCCTTGAACAGAATGGGCGGGCAGCAGTCGTTGTACCGGATAATGTACTGTTTGAAGGTGGCGCAGGAGAAGTATTACGGCGGCGTTTGCTCAACGAGTGCGATGTACACACACTTATTCGTTTGCCGACAGGGATTTTCTATGCTCAGGGAGTCAAAGCCAATGTTCTTTTCTTTGACCGCAAGCCGGCCAGCGAAACGCCATGGACCAAACAGCTATGGATTTATGACTTCCGCACGAACATAAATCTCACGCTCAAGACCAATACACTAAAACGAGAAGACCTGGATGAATTTGTCCAATGCTATAACCCTGAAAACAGGCATGAGCGTAATGCCACTTGGTCGACAGAAAATCCAGAAGGTCGTTGGCGTGTATTCGACTATGATGAATTGGTAGCTAGAGATAAAGCCAACCTAGATATCACCTGGTTGAGGGATGATTCCCTGGAGAATTCAGACAATCTTCCTGACCCTGATGTACTTGCTCGCGAAATCATGGAAGAGTTGAAGGTTGCGTTGGAACAATTCAGTTCGATTGTTGAAGAATTGGACAAAGGGGAGTAATCTAATTATCAAGGATTAGAGAATGGAACCTTACGGCATTGGTACATTCATATTTAATCCAACTCAACGACAATCATTCAGAGATGGCATTCTGAGAGAACAATGGTTCGAGCAATACCCCCTGCTATTTGATGAACATGATAGAAGATTAGCAACCAATCAACCAATGTATCACTTCTTTGAATGGCTGGGAGCGATTAGGATTTATCAAGATATGGGGTGGATTTGCCTTGTCGAAAAATACACATGCAAAAACCATCCCAGAAAACTCGAGTTTTTCAAAAGTATTGTGCCCACTGAAGTCTTTGGGCTAATCACAACTAATTCATTTGGAAGGCAACAATGGCCTGACATCTTTGCTTATTCACCTGATGAAAAAGATTGGTTTCTTTGTGAGGTTAAAGGTTTAGGTGATAGGTTGAGTCAGAAACAAGGACTTTTTTTTACGGAGGTTGAGCAAGTATCGAATAAGAAAATATTGTCAATGAAATTTAAAACACATTTGTGAAAACTGAACAGACAATTAGGTCAACTAGGCATAAACATGTATGTAGCAGAAATTCGAGGAAAATTCTCGCCTGCAGAAGAACGTAAAGAAGATATTCTTACTCCTAATGTCTTTTCATTCTTCAAGTATGCAAAAAGAGAAATATTTCCTTATGATTTATTATGGCTTCTTAATTTACAATTCTAAAAGAAGGATGCAGTTGACACGAAATCATTTTCTGGCCGACCCATGATGGTACTGAGCCAGACATTGTGATTATTGTAGGGAAAATTATCTATTATTCGAAGCATAGCTACACTCAGGATTTGGTGAAGGTCCTGAATTTGAGAAATATCAAATTCTTCGGGAAATTAAGGGTGGAAAACTCGAAGCAGAAATGAATTGCTGGACACTGAGGAAAAGAATGACACAAACCGTGTGTGAAATCCTTAGCTCCGACCTGGGGGAAATCTTATCTAAGCGCAAAGACGTTTTGACCATGGCATGCCAACAACGAGCCAAATTTGAGGGGTGGTTGAAATTCGAGTTTGCTGTTGAGATTAGACGACAAACAGGATTTTCTGAAATTATTATCGAAAATAGCTACACACAGGGTGGACGGTCTGATATTTCCTTTCGATACATGAATGAGAAATACCAGGTTGAAATGAAGACCGCAAATACAAGCTGGAGAGTAAACGGAGTCGAAACACTCACTCGACCCATTACGATGAACATCGATGGGATTATCGATGATATTGGGGTGCTAAAATCAAAATGCCCTCCAGACCATGGACTTGCAGTATTTACATTGTTCCCCATTCCCCAACAGTTATTGAGATACTATCCAGACAAGCTAGATTCACATCTACACCGAATTGAAAGGGAAGCAGAATTGGAGGAAGCGAGTCTTAAGAGGGCGATGAATTTAATCCCCATAACTGAAGATTATGGGGTGGGAGTGTTCGTTATTCACATTGTGTGATTTTTGGTGCATTCCTCCGAATACAAGCTAAACTACAACCAATTGAGAGGTCAAAGAACTTTATGGGTTGAACAACCTGCAGAAGATGACATTTACAAACTCGAAAAAATGACCGACTTGGAAAGAGGCAAGACATGAATGAGACTCTATTTGGTCATCTAGTGACTCGATTTAGTTGCAGTCCTGAAAACATGGCGACAGAATCATTAGTGTTTCTGTTTAACCAATCAAAAGTTGCTCAAGCTTCTTTCTGTAAATATCTATCTACTTTGACGACCCCTCTTCCCAGAACAATAAAATTTGAAACACAAAGCTATGGGGATGAAGATGCTTCTATTCCCGATTTAATGGGAAAAGATGCAACGGGGCAACCTGTAATTTTCGGTGAAGCGAAATTTTGGGCAGGTCTGACCGATAATCAACCAGTGACATACTTACAGAGACTGGAAAAAATAGATGGAAGCATGCTAGTTTTCCTTTCTCCTGCGAGAAGATTCCCTACCCTATGGCCCGAATTAATTCGACGCTGTAATTATGCGGAATTTCATATTGAGGTTCAAGAAGAGAATGCTGGCAACAAAGTAGCAAGAGTTAATGGAAATCAATACCTGCTGCTAGTAAGTTGGAGTTCTGTATTAGACGCTATTCGTCAATCGCTTGAGGTTGAAAATGAGCGAGATACTTTAGGTAATTTATTACAACTTCAGGGTCTTTGCGACCAGATGGACACCTCTGCTTTCTTACCTATGCAATCTGAGGAACTCACGTCTACGATTGCGACTAGATTGCTCGAATATTGTGACATCATAGATGAAGTAATTGATGGGATGGCGTCAAGGCATATCATCTCCTTAAAAGGTTTACGTGCAACCCCGGTTCGAGAAGGTTATAAACGATATTTCTTATACAAGAAATGGGGTTGCTCCTTGGATTTCAATGCTTATTGGTGGAAAAAACATCGAGAGACTCCATTATGGTTAGGAATTACATCAGCGAAATGGACATATGACGCTGAGACAAAGCAAAAATTGGTAAGCTTAGAAATGGAAGTCCCTACCCGATTATTCACAGAAGGAAGCACCCTTTACGTCCCCATTTTTATTGAAACAAGGGTGGAAAAAGACGAAGTATTAAGCAACATACTTGAGCAAATAACTGCTATTCTCGATTTACTGAGCACATAACGTCCGAACTTACTTTTTATTGCATGCATAATCGTTAGTGGAGAAAGAATGCAAACCGAAAAAGCGATTTATTTTAATTTACTCTCACAGGGAAATTTGTCTCAATCCACCATTGATTCTATTCTTGACCACGTGAAGAGTCAGGGATTGCACATTGCTCCAGTTCCACAAGACTTGATAAAAAAGAATAAGTACGGTGAAAAAATATCAGAATACCTAACAAGACTAAATCTATCGGTGGTTGAAGGGAATCCTAGTTGGGAAGGATTACTAGTAGGATTTCCAGGAGACTATGAGGAGCTCTCAACTAAATCTGTGGGAACCCCATATTTGCGAATGATTTTGTATCCAATCTTAGACTTACACCATCGCCTGAAATCAGATAAGGAAAGTAGATTTCCTTGTATCTATTTTGTTGGGAAACGTTTCTCAGATGTTTTCCTCCGAAAATTCGAGCTCTTAAAAGATGTTGTTCCAAACATTATCGTATTGACTCACGATATATATGAATGTGCAATGAATAAATCTCTTCCTCCAATAACAGAAGAATCTGAAAGCAGAGAGTCATGGACTCAAATGAGTCTAAGTCAGATGATGAATTCAAAAGAGGGATTGTTTGTCCCAACAAAGACTAAGAAACTAACCATTAAGTATCTCTCTTCAGAAGTGCCATGTAATGAAGGGACTGAATACCCTGAAAGATTAGACATTCTTGGATACGATGCAATAGACCACGGGCTAGTCGCTTTTGAACTGAAAGGTCTAGCTGCCGGCCGAATGGAACTTGAAAACCTTTTTCTCCAAGGGATTGAGCACAGGAACTGGATTGAGAAGAATAAGATGGCAGTGAAGTTATTATTTGATGGGGGACCAAAAGGTAAGCGAATCAACACAAGGAAACGAGTTCGATTGTTGCTAGGTTTTTATGGAGAGACAGTTCCTCATATATTCAACGAATTGCGTGACGAAGCAATACGACGGGACCCGTATACAGAAATCGATTTTGTACGACTTTTGAATGAAGGTAATAAAGTTACTATCGATGTATTCGAAAATCCTTAAGCTAGTGTATCGATATACTTAGGTAATTTCCTTCGCCAGTGCATCAATAAAAACAAGTGTCAAATCAATCACCGTTGAATCTACCCAACTAGACTCTCTATAATGAAGAATCCAACCATTCGTATGCGTTTGTAATCTTGAATTATCCTTGACAAGTTGATAAGGTATTTGCCATGCTGACTTAATCTTGAAATCACTCTCAAATATTATTGCGATTAAGAAATCGAAGTGATGCCCTTCAATATCTCTGATTGCGCTGAACCCTGCCCGAGAGTTCCCTTTCGCGATTCTTCTAGACTTAATTTCATATTTGGCACCATCAGGTCCAGTTGCATCAAATCCCTTTTCTGAGTTATTGGCTGGGGTGAGAGATAAAGCTTTACATGTTAGGTATTCTGCGAACCCAGCGACGGGGTTATTCATAGTCCGGACAATATGCCTCTTCCACAACTCATCCATTAGGTCTGCATAGTTTTGTAAGAGTTCAAGAGTTTTCAAT
>JAMCYH010000043.1 GCA_023474025.1 Deltaproteobacteria bacterium | reverse complement strand
CTGTTGAAGCCACGATCGATGAGAGCGGAAATGTGAGACTTCGAGAACCTGTGCAACTCTCGTCTACACAGCGTGCCCTTGTAACCATACTTGAAGAAGTTCCACTTGTAACGGCGGATGAAATTCTGTTGATGAGTGAACCGTCACTGGCAGAAGACTGGAACCGCTCTGAGGAGGATATTGCGTGGTCACACTTACAGCCGGCACAGTAGCGCTTGTGCCTTTCCCATAGAAATGACTGAAGCCAGTTTTGACAGGGGATCTCTTCGAATCATCAGCTATGCTCGACCAGGAAAACTTTTCACAGCCAATCACCGATTGGTCGTATCTCAAGTTGCCACACTGAATCCTTCAACGTTCGAGACAATCGTGGAGTCGGTAATCAAAATCCTGAAAAGTGGGCTAAGTCATTGTATATAGTTAACATCTTAAGCAATTTTTCATTACATAAAAGGATGACCACTTTAAACAGTGGCCATTGCTTCTAAATGGCCGCCAGAGGCGCTACCAATTCGAATGACTCGTCGTAAATTTCCTCACTTTAAATTATACAAGATTTTCCATTCCCACGTTGACTCTCAGGCCGGTTCCCACCGCATCAACCCTCTCTGCAACGCCAGAGTTTCCACGTTGCGGAGAAACGCAGCGACCGTCCCAATTCAACTTTGGATGAATTGACTTTGGTGGCGGTCGGGAAAACGTTCCACAAGTCATTGCTTCGCCACACATTAAATGGGGTGATGAGTCGTATACCAGCCTTTTGCATGACAAGGTGGAACCATTTTACCGGGCGGCGGAGCGTGTGTCGTCGTTGTGGGTTGTGGTTAGCAGATGGAATCTGAGGCGTTCAAAAAGAAGCTGAATTTCTTCAGGGACCCTTTCTATGATCAGCCGGCCATCTTGATGCCAGTTCTCTTCAGACCCAAGGTTCCTGGTGGAACGTGACAGGACTATCTGAAAATCAGGAGCTTTTCCTTATCGGGAGAATGCGAACTCTGCTAGTCTGGGGGTTGACACTAATTAATGAGCCTTCGGCCAATTTGTCCTGGAACTGGCTCAAAACAGAAAATACCGGAGATTCAAGATGATTCGGTTTTATAGGAATCTTCATTGGCAGGTTTGAACCAGTGGCACGTCAATCTCCTCGGCCCTCCATGCGGCGTAGGAAAGGGCCTCGTCTATATCTTCCCTCTCCAATTACGGATAAAGAGATAAGACTGTCTCTCTAGAGTGGCCTGATGCAACCATGCCAACTATCATGCCGACGGTTACCCTAATCCCCCGGATACATGTCTTACCACCCATAACCCTCGGGTCAAATAATATTCTTTCAAATTTCCTCATGAACAAGGTCCTTCTGTTCGCTGTTCTTTGCTTGATTATAGTCACTGAGGCCGTAAATGTCACTAATTCTTGCCATTATGGAAAGAATCGCCAGGGTGTCCTAAATAATCTTGTAAATCAGTCCGTTGGTTTAAGATTCAAAGCTATGGCATGGAAAACGATCCACCAACTCGGAAAATGTCTGTTGTTCCCCAATAGCCTCCAACGCTACCTTGGCCTTAAACGCTGTCCGGTGATTCTTTCTGTTTCCCTTCTCCATTTTCACTGCTCCTTCTACTTTGATTAATTTAGAGCAGCCTTTGCACTTAAACCATTGTCCTCTTTTTCTGGACCATTAATGTAGTGTTCTTGGATCAATGAATGATCAGGAAATTCAACTTGAATGTCTCATTTCGACTGAGGGAGGCTTGGGCAGAACAGATATTTACTAACTAAACCACAAGCTGAATCGAAACATTATAAGCGCAGTGAACCACAGATATCCCATTGAAATGTTGAAAAATAAATTAAAAGAAATTACATAACAAGGCGCTTCACTTGACCACTGTTGAATTCCAAATCAATTGGATTCATCTTTTCTGATTATTTGGGACAGCCATCCTTTTTTTCATATCGTTTGGACCGAGCTGGGCAACCCGTTTATTTCAATGAATTGATATAAAAACGTCGATGAGTTAAGAAACATAACTTGCTCTGAAAGAGCGCCGACTTTTCAATTGAACAAGTGATACTGATGCCTGATACCATCAACCTTAAATTGGCCTCATTAAGGGATGGTCGTAAGCGCCCCCTGGAGGAAGACAAGTACAAAGCCACTGTCGAGTTTCAGAACTCGCTCTTCGAAGTCAAGAAGCTTAGTGGATTCCTTCCCATTTGCGCTTCCTGCAAGAAGATACGAGATAACAAAGGTTATTGGAAGGAAGTGGAAAGATGCGTTAGCGAACATTCGGAAGCCGAAGTCATCCACCGTATTTGTAGGGACTGCGCCAGGAAATTTTACCCTGAATTATTTCACGACCAAGGAGATGCCCCGCAAGCCAAATGTCATTTTGGCTCGAGACGGTTATAAGGATCTTGAGATATGGAAAACAGAAGAGACCTGGATAAAAATGGAAGTAGTGTAAGGACCTTGAGGGACGTTGCTGAGGAGAAACCCGGCAAGTCTCGTGAACCAGCTGAACCCAAAGCCAAAACCCCTGAGCAGATAATACACGAACTCCAAGTCCATCAGATTGAGCTGGAAATGCAGAATGAGAAACTTAAGAAAGTTCAGCTCGAATTGGAAAAGTCCAGGAATAAGTACCAAGACCTTTATGATTTAGTTCCTGTTGGATACTTTATTCTTGACCATAAGGGGCTCATCAGGGAAGTCAACCTGACCGGAGCGGCGCTCCTCGGGATGCCCCGTTCAGAATTGATTAGGCAAGGGTTCGGACACTTCGTCGCTTCCGAGAATCTAGACCAATGGGATCAGCATATCATTACCCTGCTTGGGCATGAAGAGAAACACAGTTGCGAGCTAAGTCTCAAACGGGAAGACGGTTCGTTATTTTATGCCTACATCGAAAGTATCCGAATGCATGCGCCTGCCGAATCGCAAGAGGAGAACAACGGTGGCCATATGATCCGCACAGCGGTCACTGACTTGACCGACCGCAAGCGGTCTGAAGAGGCAGCGGCCAGGGAAATCGGGGAACGCTATCGGCAACTTGTAGAAAATGCAAGTGACATCATTTTTCAAACCGATCAGGGTGGATTCTTCACTTTTGTCAATCCTGTGGTTTTGCGATTAACCGGCTATGCTGAGAATGAAATCCTTGGAAAACACTTTACTGAGCTGATTCATCCAGATCACAGGGAAGAAGTTATTAGATTTTATGGCCGCCAATTCGTAAAAAGACTTCCAGTCACTTACTACGAGTTCCCCATGGTTACCAAACATGGCATGACTTTGTGGATAGGGCAAAGTACTCAAACAGTATTGGACGGAGAGACGTTTGTTGGATTCCAGTCAATCGCAAGAGACATCACCGAGCGTAAGCAGGCGGAAGATCGGCTGCGTCGCGCAAACCAGGAACAGCAACGTCTGCTGTCCACCGCCGCTACCGCCATATTCACCCTCGATTCTACCGGAACAATCACTGGAGTTAACGAAGAGTTCTGTTTAATTACAGGATTTGAGAGAGACGACATAATAGGTAAAACATCCAGTATCCTTGACGAAGGAGAGGGCGACGAACCTTATAGCCTGTTTCAATTAGGCGCAAAGGATCGTCTTGTCCGACATCAGTGTTCCATACGAACCAAAGACGGACGTGTCTTGACCGTTTTGAAAAATGCCTCTGTAAAGAGAGATAATGATGGAAGAATAATAGCGGGAATAGAATCTTTCATAGATGTCACCGAGTTAATCGAAGCCCGCAAACTTGCGGAACAGGCGAGCGTAGCCAAGAGTGAATTCCTAGCGAACATGAGCCACGAGATCAGGACTCCACTGAATGGAATCATTGGAATGACCCAACTCGTGTTAAACACGCAAATAAGTGAAGAGCAGCGGGACTATCTTCAGTCGGTAATGACCTCTGCTGATTCTCTCCTAGGATTGATTAACGATATATTGGATTTTTCCAAAATCGAAGCTGGTAAGCTGGAACTGGCTCCGACGCAATTCAGCTTGCGGGATTGTATTGCAGACGCCATGACCACTATGGCGATTGCGGCTGACAACAAGGGACTAGAATTAGTGTACGGTATTCCTTCCAATATTCCCGACGCTGTTATCGGTGATCCTGGACGAATTCGTCAGATTCTCGTCAACCTGATTGGCAACGCCATCAAATTTACAGCCGAGGGTGAGGTTGCCGTCAGCGCTAAATTGGAAGTAGAAACAAATGAGGAAATTTGTATACACTTTTCCATTGCGGACACTGGTATAGGGATCCCGCTTGAAAAGCAGGAGAAGATATTTAACGCTTTTGAACAAGCTGATGGCTCGACTACAAGGGTATACGGTGGCACTGGCTTGGGCCTGTCAATTACGGCCCGATTGGTTGAGATGATGAAGGGACGAATCTGGGTCCAGAGTGAAATGGGTAAAGGAAGCGTTTTTCACTTTATGGTCTGGTTGTCACTCTCGGCCGAACCCGCATCCAGGCGTATTCCGTTAGATGTCGCAAGCCTTAAAGGCGTCAACGTGTTGATTGTGGACGATAATGCTACGAACAGACGTATCCTCGAAGAATCTCTCATAGCTTATGGAATGAAATCGACCTCGGTAGATGGAGGGAAGGCGGCTCTTGAGGAGATGAAAAAGGGTGAGATAGCGGGAAACCCGTTTGCAATAGTTCTGGTTGATTACATGATGCCGGGGATGGACGGATTTGAATTGGCTGAAAAGATCAAGGCTGACCCGAGTATCGCCGATTCAACAATGATAATGCTCACGTCGGCCGGTCAGCGTGGTGATGCCGCGAGGTGTCTGGAGCTAGGAATATCAGCTTACTTGCTCAAACCTATTAACCAACAGCAGCTTCTGGAGACGATTTATGGTTCATTACAGAAAAACGCCGTTACCAAAACCAGGCCTTCCTTGTTGACACGTCATTCGATCCGCGAAACCAAACGGAGCCTTAACATTCTGTTAGCTGAAGACAACCTGATAAACCAGAAACTGGCTGTTAGCTTAATACAAAGGATGGGGCATAAAGTGTCTGTCGCCCAGGACGGCAAAGAGGCGGTTGAGGCAATTGAAAGAGAGAAGTTTGACATCATACTGATGGATGTTCAGATGCCGGGAATGGACGGCTTGGAGGCCACTCAAGCTATTCGCACAAGAGAGGGCTTGACCGGACGACCACGTATTCCCATCATAGCCATGACAGCATATGCTATGGCAGGTGACCGAGAGCGATGTTTTGAAGCTGGTATGGATGGATACGTTTCCAAGCCAATAAATACTCAAGAACTATTCGAAACGATTGAAAATGTTGAATTATACTGAAGGCTAGATCTTCTGAATCGCACATTAAATGGACTGATTTTTCTGATTGTTTGGGACAGTAGTCCTTTCTTCATGTTGCTTGGACTGAGCCGGGCAACCGGTTTCAATGAATTGATAGAAAAAAATCGACGGGTTAAGATTATGCAAACTAAACGACGATCCCGACAGGCTTCGGTCAATGATGAATTTCAAATACCTGGCAGTTCTAAAATAAATAGCGAATTGGTATCATTCCAGATTCAATTGCACTTTGCATTGATTACATTGCATACCTGAACCGATTTTTCCAACAAGGTGGCCAAACATATAAAGACGTAACCCATAAAAACAGAAACCCCGTCAGAGCTGTATGTCGTAACGGGAATCTGTGTAGAATAGTAACCACCGAGCCAAAGGGGGAAGACAATACTTGTATTTTATACTACCATAACTCGCAATTAAAAAAAATGTTTTTTTAATATGTTGAAACGGAATCATGTTAAAAGGGAGCGTTCAAAATTCTGTGTCAAAGTTCATGGCTTTCCGATTTGCACTCACCTTAGCGGAAGCAGGGGCCAGGTCCGAGAATGGGCCCTTCAAATGAGCTCGTCGGAGGATCTGGTGTCTGCTG
>JAMCYH010000019.1 GCA_023474025.1 Deltaproteobacteria bacterium | reverse complement strand
TGGCCGGATGTTAAAGCCGAAAATGTCGAAGCATGGGTAAAAACCGCTAGGGAGTTTGGCAAGCAACCTTCTCCGGCGGTGGGAAGAATCCATGATTGTCTTCTATACATGTGCGTAGCTGTCCATCTGACACGAGGATGTCGTCCCGTGCAACACCTAAATCCTTTTATCGAACTTGATTTCTGCGTTAGAGATGTTTAGGCCTGGAGCCGGGTCATCTGCCAAAACGCAATGACGGCATTACAGAATGTCCAGGTCTCACAAGCGTTTGATACCGGTCCTGGCATCCATTTCAAGACTGATCAGCGCCATTACAAGCCTTTTCAATTTCCTGTGGCGCTGATCATTTGGCTGAATACACGTTACAAGTATTTAACGCTTCTTCAAATCCTGTAATTCATCAGGCTGAAACACCTTTTTCTTTAAGCTTTCGGAGTTGACCGATCATCTTGATGGCTTCCTGCACAGCATTACCTGCGCTTTCGGCATAACCGTCCGCTCCAAAAAGATTGGCGACGTCTTTAGTCACCGGCGCTCCGCCGAGCATAATAGCCACATCCGGGTTTTTCTCTTTGATCATTGCTATAACTTTTTTCATGCCCATCATGGTCGTGGTCATCATTGCGGATAGAGCTACGATTTCAGAATCAGTTCGTAACTGTTCTTCAGCAAATTTCTCCAGAGGGACGTCTCGACCTAAATCATGGACGGTGAATCCAGCTACATCAAACATCATCTTGATGAGGTTTTTCCCAATGTCATGAACGTCTCCCTGAACGGTCCCAATGACGACCTGTCCCTTAACTCCCGAAGAAACATCAATCTTCATATGAGGTTTGAGTATGTCAAGGCCCGCGTAGAGGGCATCGGCGCACATTAGAATTTCCGGGACAAAGTATTCCTGACGATCGTACAGGTCACCCACGATTTCCATACCTGCGGCCAAGCCATTCATAATTGCGTCGTAGGCGTCGACGCCTTCGTCAAGAGCCATGTTCGAGTATTCTTTAACTCGGTCTTCCTCGTACTCCACCACTCCTTCGGAGAGATTCTTTAGGATTTCTGAGCGTCTTTCTTCTGAGACCATTTACTTTCCTCCATACATTGATTTGTAATCGTTTATATTCTTCCCACCGCCGGAGAAGGTTGCTTGCCAAACTCCCTAGCGGTTTTTACCCATGCTTCGACATTTTCGGCTTTAACATCCGGCCATATATCACAACCGGGCCAAACAGCGTCTACCCCAGCGTCTATGCAGCCTTTAATAATCGCCGGCACTTCGGAAGCGTCTTTCTGACAAAGGGTTCCGTATGGATCAAAGTTGCCCAGCAATAAAATGTCGTTGCCAATTTTCCTTCTCGTTTCAACCAGATTATTCTTCTGGTCAAAACTGAGAGCGTCCGCACCACAATCATTCATCATTTCAACGATCAGGTCCGTTCCTCCACAAATATGAAGTATCTTGGGGGATTCAATCGCCTCAAAGATCTCCCGGAGGTATGGTTGGATAAGTTGCTTCCACATTCGAGGCGACAAGAGGTCGGTCCCTGATCCCATTTCACGGATCGTCATATAGTCCACACCCAGTGCCTGGTAGCGCTTAGCCACATCAATAACCACCGAGGTCATTTTTTTCATAAAAGATTGTACTTTGTCCGCTTCCTTCTTGATTCCTTTTAGCAGCAGATCAAGTTCGATTACCTGTCCACCTAGCGTGAAAGGCCCCAGCACCCATCCTCCAACAGCATATTTCCCAGCGGAAACAAGCTTGGTTAAAGCCTCCTCGACCACAGGCATTCTATATGTGGAAACCCAATCAGGTTTTATGTCAGCCGTGTCAAGGTTCTCCCATTTGGTGGGTACGGTTGGATACAGAATTCCTTCAGCGTCGGCATAGGTGCTGCATCCTCGTCCCATCGCTTCAGGAATAGTACACATGTCATAGGGAACGATAACTGAATCAAATCCAAAAATCTCAGCACTGAGCGTAGCCGATTTGGCCAGGTATTCCGCAGAACCATGCACTTCAGCAAACCGTATTCCCATTTTGTCAATAGCCTGAACCGTTACCATCCCCATTCCACTGAAGATCGGCATTGTATCTACTGGTTCGCGCTTCATAAACTTCTTTACCCGTTCCTTGGGGGTCATAGCTGCCATCTATCAAGTCCTCTCTAGTTTGAAATTCTGTGAATTTTGACGTCCTCCGAAGTATCGGCAGAAGCGCCAACCTATCCTTACATACTTTTAAGTTGTTCAACAAAATCTGGAAAAAGCTTATTAAGCGGATGGTTCTCCAATTTTGGAAGTTCCTTCGTTTGTCCATAAACCAATGTGGCCAGGAAAGCGCTAGCCATGGCCACAGCGGGGAATATCCTGTCTGATCCTGCCATGGGACCAGAAAAGATCATGTCATGATAGAAACATGAGGATAGGGCTTCCAAGGCTGCGTCCGCTCCTGCCCAACCTTTCTGCCCCCACATCTCGCGAGCCGCTTTCCACATATAAGAACCGTTGGATGGTGCGCTTGCGCACGGGAAACCCCATTTTTCTTTTATCAGCTTGTTGGAAAGAGAACACAGAGCTGTCGCAGGACCATTCATTACTGAAGTGTCTACAAATAGACTTTCGAATTTGGCTCCGACTTTTTCGATCGCATCCAATAGTTTTTGGGTCCCACTGATCCTTCCCGTAGGCATCTGATCCGCAGGATCAAACGCCACTAGCAATACATGTTTCACTCCTATTGCGGCAATTTCCCTAATTTCAGTCTCCAGATCCTTCTCCCAAACTGTAAGGCTGTTATAAAACATACGGTCCAATAAACCCTTCTCAGCACAATAAGACGCCGCCTCCAGCTTCGGTTTCATTACCCAGGCGTCTACACAAAACGGCATACAGGTCACTTCAGTATAAAAATCAATATAAGCTTTAAATTCTTCACCTTTTGTGCCGACGATATCCGCCATATATGGGATTCCTGTCTCCATGCACAGCTTATCGCACATTTTGACGAGTTCAGTGGCCCTCTGCCGGTCAAAGCCCTCTTTGCGTTTTCCTTCGAATACCTTGTCGCCTTTTTGGAAAATCGAAGGCACAATTACAGTCGGATAAGCGCCCGGTTGACCACCAAATTTGATCCCACCGACCTCGCATACTTTTTGCTCGGTCTTAAAACTGAACATGAGGGTCCTCCTTTTCTATTTTTGTTTATATTACAAAACATACGTTGCATGCTCGGATAGTGATTCGATCCAAAGGTAAATGTGAGTTGCCCATCCAAATTAACTCGTCTTTTGCTTGTTCACTA
This sequence comes from Deltaproteobacteria bacterium, assembly GCA_023474025.1. GTDB lineage: Bacteria > Desulfobacterota > Desulfomonilia > Desulfomonilales > Desulfomonilaceae > CAJBEZ01. The sequence goes on along the minus strand of JAMCYH010000019.1, from coordinate 23,033 downwards.
TGTGATGTGGATATTTTGCGTAGTACGTATCGTAAAATTCAATGGCCTCTATTACTTGATCCATGTGTTCCACCGGAACATTGTAAGGAATGTCTCAGCCAGGAGCAAAGACGAATCCTGTGCTTCCGCCCGCTGCTAATGCGATCAAAGCGTCCTCTCGAGGCGATACTAGCCCGAGCGAAAGAGCAAGTGTCAGTTTCAGGTTTCCACCAAAACCCACTTTGTGCTTCAACGCCACATCTCTCACGTAATTCAAATTTAGCTGCTCATCGATAGCAAACCCATCAGTCCCTAATGTGGCCACTTCTTCAAGACATTTTGTTGCGTCACCACAAATGAAGAAGCTCGAAACTTTACCGGCCCTTCTGGTTACTTTAATTGCTGGTTGAGTAGCAGGAGCCACAAATTGACGAAAAGTTTCGGGCTTCATAAGGGAAGCCACGGGATCAGTAATAGCAATTACGTCACATCCAATTTCCTCTGCATAGATTCTGGCGGACTCACCGCCTACCTGGCCACAGAAATCAATAATTTCTTTAGCAATTGATTTGTTCTTGACAACATCTGTAAAAATTTTGACCCCCCGCAAATGACTGGCCAAAGTCAGGGGCCCACATAATATTCCGTAAAGGGCTACATCAGGTAAAGCAGCTTTAACCTTTTTACCCGCCTCTATTATCAGAGGCCAACGACCATCTTTGGGACCGGGGATTTTGATTCCGGAATCGGCAAGATTTTTGTTCTCAAGTGGATGTCCAGTTATCGATGGTGGGTTGTCGGGCCACCATTTATGGTTGCAACCCATTGACATAGCTTCTATTGTAAGGTCAAACAATAAAGGAATTCCGTCAGCCTTATATCTTTCGGCTGCATATACAACTCCTTTAACAATGAGGTCGGGGTCCTGGAGAAACTTGTCGGCAGGTTGGCCAATCAAAAATGCGCTGTGGACTCCCGAATACGGAACCCATGGGACTTTCTCCGTGGCAAGTCCTTTTACGGCGTCAATCACATGCTGTCTGCCCATTTTTCTCCCGAGAATGTTCCATTTTACACTGAGTGGTTTAGAAACTATTTAGCTTTATGCCTGAATTCGGGTTAGTGGACGAATTTATCAACGAAGAGTTTTTTGAACATCATTCGCTATTAAGCGACACAGAAATGATCCTCCAGTTTAAAAAATTCATAGTGCTTTGGATTGCTTACAAACGTTACGTTTACTCAGAATTTATGTCAAGATCTACTTTAGGTCTATTATAGTCTAATATTCGCATTTTGGTCGCGCCAGGACATAGTCTAAGCTTTCCCCGCCATTCTGAACGCCATGCGCCTGATTTAACACCATTTAGTCCACCAATTACACCATCAATGGACGCAGGAATGTGACGCTATCTATTTATGTCGCTTTCAGGTTCATAGACTGATAGGAAAAATTTGGACCTAAATAAATCTGTGCCGCTCGACAAATTTTTCTATCTATTCCCAATTTTGAAAAAACTTCCGCGCTGAATCTTGGGGAATCAAGGATGGTTCTAATAACAAGGATTAATCACAGCGCCAATGTTTGGATTTTAACCGTCGCAAATCCAGATATCCGGGATTCTCAAAACTTTTGTGGTCATTATAAGCTGAATTCAGGTTAAGTCCATTTTCTTCAAGTATGATGTCAAGTTCCGGTCTTTTCGATCGATTCCCAATTTTTTTCGAATGGATATCCGCTGTAGACGAATGGTGTCAGGACTTTTGTTAAGAATAAAGGCGATTTCCTCACTGGTTTTTCCTAGGCGTATCAGTTGCGCGACCTCTAATTCTTTTTCTGTTAGCTTTGAAGCGACTTCCTTATCTCCGCGTTGCCTGGGTTCAGAAACTGTTCCAAGCTCTTCAAGCAGAAGATTAGCCTGAGTTTCAACTGCTTGCGGTTTAGTCTTAGATTCTAGGATACGGAAAAGCCGGCTATTTACTTTACGAACCATATCAGCGACCACTCGCTCGCATGCCATTATACGCTCAGTCTCAGCATGACGAAGCAAAGTATTAAGGGCCAAGTTTTTTTCCTGAAGCTCCTGAGTCTTGGCGGCAAGACGCTCCTCCAGACGTTTGCGTTCGGTGAGGTCATGGCTCAGACCGACGGTACCGTAAACAACGCCATTATCGTCCTTCAATAAGGCGAACACGGAAACAGCGACACCGCGTGAACCGTCTTTACGTATGAAGCCGTATTCCCCTTTCCATACGTCTCCTTCACGCAATACATTTCCGGAATGTTGCTTCACCTGTAATCCATCAGAACCTTGAGTTAACAAATACACCGATTTCCCAATGATCTGCTCTTTTGAGTAACCAAACATTCTTTCACTGGCCGGGTTCCAATCTATAATATTCCCGTCTAAATCAGTGACAATTATAGCCTCATCCATGTGGGAAAATATGTGTCTATAATGTTTGAGTTGCGTTTCTTCATGACGGGAAGCGGTGATGTCATGAAAAAACACGGCAAATCCATCTCCAACTTTACCAAACCAAAATCGAATTAGCGCACGTTCTTTTTCATCGGAATTCAACGTCATTCGGAGTTCAAAGTCTTTTTCTTTTCCTGTCTCTGTAACCTCACGCGCGGCTTCAAACAGTGTTTTTGTCCCTTCGATGTCTTTGAACATCTGAGGCAAAGACATGTTAGGCCTATAACTCCCATTGGCGGTAACAAAACTTATTGCTGCCGCATTTATACTTTGACACTTGAAATCGGTTATAGCAGCATTCTCGTCGCGTATCGCTCCAAACAGGATATAAGGCCTTGGAACATTGTTGAGCGTCTTTTTGGCCAACCCTTCTTCCAATTGATTTTCCTCGGAATTGTAAAAGAGATCTTCCCTAGGCACGATCACAGCGATCACCCCAAATTTTCCCCTAGCGCTACTAGGTATTCTATGGAAAAATTTGTGTTCCAGCACGTGCCTCCCGGGTAATCCTATTGGAGGAAGGCTTGTTAAAGAAAGAACTGAACCCGAAGCGACAATTTCCAGATAGCTTTGCCATGATTCACGTGTTTTCTCAGGAAGTGGCAAATCCTGAATTTTTTTATTTAAGATGTCTCTAAAAGTGAGGTTTACCGAAAAAGCACGGTTTATAATGTCAATTGCGGCAGTAGATATTTTGACAAATCCCTTTTCAGGGAGGTAAGTGTAAAGAGCGCACGGGCTAAAATTGATTAATATTTCGTACTCCTTGGCTGATCCAATTTCGAGGGGGTCAAAAAAGAGCATTACGATCTGCCGTGCCTGACCAAAATTATCCAGCAAAACCACTGCAGTCACAGACAATGTTATGACTGCGTCGTCTTTCCTTTTGATCATAAGGCGCATATTTTCTCGTCCGGTTTTCCTTGCCCAAAACACAGAGATAGAATCCAAAAGAGTCTGAACAGTCTCATGATCATAAAGAACCGCATGGGCCCAAATTTGAATATGGGCTAGTTCTTCAATTGAATATCCGGTCAAACGTTCAGCCTCGGTATTATAAGATGTGAAAAAACCGTCACGACGCATACTGATCATTCCTAGACAATTTTGACGTGCGAGAAGCGCTAAGACGGCTTCAGTGCTAGTTCGGGACATCCCTATGTTGTCGCCGATGCCTCGACTTAGCTGGTCATAATCCTGTTTAGCTTCAACGATTTCTTGTAGTTTGGCTACACAAGAAATCAGTACATCAGGACTCGATGATTCATCTAAAATAATTGGTCTGTAATATCGAGGAAGGGTAAGGTTTCCCCAAGCCAAGCCGGAATATCCGAGTACAATTATTTCTATTACCGGATTTATCTGTTTTATACCGGTCGCGAGGGTAGCTAATTCCATGTCAACATTACCTGCGTCGATTATAACAACAAGGTGTTCGCTCGGTTTTTTAGACAGAATATTTAACGCTTCCCTAGCCTGAGGCGCCAATTTTATGGAAACTTTATCTAACTCGGCTTCAAGGGTTTTAATTGCAGTTTGGGTCGTTTGCACTGAATGTCCGATCCACAAAATATCACTACTTGACATACAACAACCTTTAAGTTTAGATAGAATCACGTTCCAAAGAGTCTGCGAATTATCAAGCGAAATCACAGTTCGCCAGACAAACGGGCTCAAAAATAATATAGCACGATCATCCTTTTTTTATGAAGTAGGTCTTTAATGAATGGACCGGGCAAAATACAGGTCTTTACCGGGGAAGGCAAAGGGAAAACTACAGCTGCGTTAGGGCTTGCAATTCGCGCGATTGGACGTGGATACAAGGTGTTCATGGTTCAATTCCTAAAAGCTCCGGATACTTCCGGAGAGCAGATCGCATTTAAGTCTATGGCGCCTATGATGGTAATTAAACCCATGGGCAGGAAAGGTTTTATTTTTAGACGGGGATGTGAACCTGAAGATATAGAAATGGCTCAACAGGCTTTGAACGAGGCTCGTTCCGCAATGCTGAGCGGCTCTTTTAATGTGGTCATACTCGATGAAGTCAATGTAGCAGTACATCTGGGTTTAATTGACGTTCTGGATATTCTGGACCTGATGAATTCTAAACCCGATAATGTGGGATTGGTGCTTACGGGACGAAATGCCCACCCGCAGATTATAGATCGGGCTGATGTAGTCACTGAAATGAAAAAGATCAAGCATCACTTCGATAAAGGGGTTAAAGCCCGAAATGGTATAGAATACTAGCCTCACGGTAGATTTAGAGCCGTATTTAAGCCAATTTAGGTCCTTCAATTATTACGGCGTTCATTCTGACTTCTATTTCTGATTCATTCTCCTCATTTTCTAAAATCAGCTATTCAATCATTTAGATGCGCCGCAATTCTTTCACCAAGCTGGAAGCAAGCTTCAATGTCCTGGTTCATGGGAACGTAAACAACACCCAGCCCGGGTTCGATCACCTCGATACCACCAGCCTTCATTTCACTATTGATAGCCTCTATCGCTTCTCCTCCCCAGCCATATGAGCCAAAGGCGACCCCCTTCTTTTTTAATGGGTGAAGTCCTTTCAAGTAAGAAAGTAGCTGAGCCACGGAAGGGAAAATACCCTCATTGATTGTAGGAGAGCCAATGACAATAATCTTTGATACAAGAATTTCCTTAACGATATCGCTATAATGGTTTTGGCGTAACCGGACAAGTTTGTTTTCAACGCTGGCTTTGCAAAGCCCATTTGAAATAGCCTTGGCCATAATTTCAGTGCTTCCCCACATAGTGTCGTAAATTATTAGAACTTGGTCCCGTGCTACGCCAGTACTCCACTCGACGTAGGAATTAATAATTTTGTCAATATGTGCGCGCCAGATTATCCCGTGACTGGGCGCAATAATCTCAATGGGCATTCGCATTTTTTCCACTTTCTTGAGTATAGGCGGAATCAATGGAGCCAGCGGCATGAGGATGTTTGCAAAATACTTGGCGGCTTCATCCATAATGGCTTCAAAGTGGCCATCCTCGTCATCGAAGCGATGGAAACCCGCATAATGTTGTCCGAAACCGTCATTGGAAAGCAAAATAGAATCTTCAACAAGGTAGGTAAACATGCTGTCTGGCCAATGCAGCATATAGGCTTCCAGGAATTTAAGGGTCTTACCTCCAAGAGAAAGTTCGTGTCCTGTTTTTACTTTTTGGACTGGCCAATCATGTTGAAAATGCTTCACCAGTCCCTTGCTGCAATAGTCTGTAGCCACTATCTGGGCGTTTGGCACAAGCTCCTTAATCAGAGGCAGGGCGCCTGAATGATCCATCTCCAGATGATTCACGATCAAATAATCGATTTTTTCCGGGTCTTGAATTGACTTGATTCTGGAAATCATCTCCGGGAAAAAACCAGCCTTCACCGTATCTACGAGAGCAGTCTTTTCACCTTTTACCAGGTATGCGTTATAAGTTGTGCCTCGATTGGTAGTATAACCGTGAAATTCCCGAATGTTCCAGTCAATGGCCCCGACCCAAAAAACCCCTCTTTTTATTTCTGTGGCTTCATACATGGTTTACCCCCGCCACTCTTTAGTCGATTTTGGTTCCTCAATATTTTAAAACTGTCTTGACGAGATCAAATCAAGCTATCGTCAAGAAGTTTTTTCCGACATTCCTCAGCTCGCTGAACTCATTGAATCTCAATGAATTTCTTTTCATCAACTCCACAGTATGGACATTTCTTGGGGGCTTTACCGCGAACGGTGTGTCCACATACCGGACAAACGTAGTAATTGGCCTCAGAGTTCAGAATCTCCTCCTCCATGGCCTTTTTAAAGAGCTTGGCATGGACCATCTCAATCGACATAGCGTATTCAAAGCTGTGCCGTGCATCAATCTCATTTTCTTGCACAGCGTCTTTGACCATGGCCGGGTACATCTGTTTGAACTCGAATGTTTCACCCTCGACAGCCGCTTCAAGATTGGCGGCAGTCTCGTTGACTACTCTACTTGCACGCAGATGAGAAAGGGCATGAACCATCTCAGCCTTGGACGCAGCCCTAAAAAGTTTCGCTAAGCCCGGAAAGCCATCAACCTCTGCTTTTTCGGCGAAAGCCATGTAACGCACGCTGGCCTGACACTCGCCTGCAAACGCTTGCTTCAAATTTTCGTCTGTTTTACTCATTGCGCCTCCTTATACTATCACTCAGAAAAAGGTTCAGGGACAACCGTCAATTAGATTCAAAGCACTAACCTATAAAAAAGCTTTCGAGCCTAAAAAGCTTCTCAGGACAAACTCGTTCACATCGTCTGCAAGCGACCCCATTGCATAAAGATTGATCCAGAACAAGCGTAGGCGACCCAGCATCTTCCATGATCATAAGAGCTTCCTCGGGGCATGAATTGACACACTCGTAACACCTAATGCACCCCTCAATTTGCGCTTGCACTCTCTGTCCTATGTCAGAAATAGTTGTTAATCCCAATTCACCAAGGTCATCTATGTCACGTCGGACTGTTCTTACTATTTCTGGTGTACCTTCGATGGTGGGAAGTTCGGGAAATCCATATTTCTTCAGAAATTTTTGGTATTGAGAGAAAGGCATCCCTTCGGTCCAATACGAAAGCTCCAGTATATAAACTTTCTCAAAAACTTTGGACGCTGCAAACATGCAATGAGTCGGGCGAAGGTTCTTTGCCAGATCACTCATCATATCCAGTTTTTTAGGTTCAAGGACAAGGTCTCGGGCCATGGCTAGCGAAGTGTTACCGACCTGAAAAATTGTCTTGACTCGAGGAGGGATCATTCCCAGAGTCTGAGCCTTTAAAGGATCTACATAAGTGCCTGATGCGCCGGACATGTATGCTGTTGCGACATCTTCAAGATCTATGCCCGCCTCGTGGCACAGTGTGATATGACCGGCTCGGACAGACCCGATCGCCTTGCCGGCTTCTTTAAAATCTTCTTCTGTGAATGTGATCTCGGGAGCGAGATAGAACTCGCCGTCCAGGGTATTAATTTTAGGAATACTGATAAGTTTCTTGTGAATTCCCTCATGTACAATTGCTACGGTACCAGTTCCCGTTATCCCTAGAGGCTCAATCAAACCGTCTTCTATTGCCCTTCCATTCTTGAGATCCAATAATGGTCCGGTAATTGGTATCATTTCCCGATCGAGGACCATGACTCTATCGTAGCGTTCCATATCTATCAGGTCCGAGATTGCTCCGGGCATGGCCAACATTCCACAGGATATTTGTTGGCCCTCAAGGGCTGGACCGGCCGCAGTCGAACCAGTAATTACCTTACCGTCATGATACAAGGCCATTTCCGCATTAGTTCCGTAATCTGTTGTCAGCGAAGTTTCGTCTTTATCAAGCATACCGGTCTGGATCATCATGGCCAAGGCGTCGGCCCCAATTTCGTGACGGACAGCCGGAGGGATAATGACCTCAGCGTCTTTACATATCATAAGGCCCTGTATATCCATGGCTTTTAAAACTTTGGCGTCGCGTTTTGGCGGAATTACCCCAAGCGACTCAAGTTTTCTTTTACCTGCATAAGCCAAGTCTCGGATTTCTATTCTTTGAAAGAGAGAAAGTTGAATTGGGTTGCCGCAAACAGCTATCCGGACTACTTTGTCTAGTGGAACTCCTAGCCTTGCCATCACCTTGTTGATTGCCTCAATCATGATACTACCGGCTACATCGACACTCATTTCCAGGGCAAAGTGAAGGTGGTCTATCACGTTTGCTCCTGGCAAGGGATGTCGAGTGGTAATAGCGGTAGAAATGATTTTTCGGGTGTTTAGATCCAGGGCTTGAGCCCTGAAACCACTCGTGCCTAAATCCATTGCGATCGCGAGATTAGTCATCAGGTCCCTTCTCAAATATGGCATTTCAAATCTTTATCGATTATAATCAATTCCCTTCTCGTGAGTTCTAAGTCATTAAAAATTATCAATTAAACGGAGAGATTCTCTCATGAAAGCTTGCACTCGGTGTGGATCATGGCATACGGACGCGGAAAAAAATGTGGGACGTTACATGTCATGCACCGAAGTTAAACAATACTGGTCAACCGTAAAACGTCTCCATATGGAGGAATCAGGCCACCTTGCCATGATAAAATTGGACAAAAACGGTCGTGTAGTGTGCATAAAATGCGGCAAAGACCTCTCTAGCCTTCTTTAAATCCTAGTAGCACCGTCCCTGTGCCCCATTCGTCCATATCCTGATAGTATTTTTTCTTCAGAAACACATCTCCTGCCGTGGAAGGGGAGCAATAAATGTAATTGGTTAATTTTTGAAAACCAGGGGCGGACTGTTCTCGGGTAAGGGCAGGTAATTCAAAGCAGCATTTTTTCGTAACTATATCACTGGGGAAATCTACTTTATCTTTGTAAATTACAAAATTCTTGTGAAGAAACCAGACGTTTTCGTCCTTTTCCAGTTCTTGAATTTGAGTTGGGTCCCGAACTTCCTCGCCTACAATTTCTTCACCTTTCTTGAGAAGAATGTGGGCCTGACACCCCCAATCAAAATCCATGTTTGTGATCGCCACTACAACAAGGGGACACCGAAGCACTTCGCGAATCCCACTATTATAGCACATTCCTAAGCCCATAAAGGCCTTTTTCTCGGCTTCAGTTTCTACCTCCAAGAGCCGGAAGCGATCGCTTTCTTCAAGCACAAATGCGTCCTGTATTCCTTTGAGACACCGGATACGGACCAGTATCTGGTCATCTTTCGGCATATCCAACACCTCCGAAGCCGCTATTTCTCGAGGCACCCGCTTAAAGAAGTGTCCAGAGATTCCTTTGCGATCTCTTGGCCAATTATGGAAATCACACTGTATTTGGCGGCTGGGACAACTTCCAATCGCACTTCGCTGGAAGCGAGTTCCAGTTTTATCCATTCTTTAGGGGTCTTAAAGATGCCCTTTGCTCGGACAATTTTCCCGTACACCCCCAAATTTAATTTTTCAAAAAAAGATTCCAATCGCTGTCGAGAAAATGTGTTCAAAAATCTTCTACCATAGGACTGAAATTGATCCGCCAGTCCATGCTCATGTACGATGTCTTGGGGTCGTAGTTGAAATCCATCTTCCCCTTGACCAGAAATGCCCAAAATTGTTTCTAGCTCAGTATCATTTAATCTACCAAAGCTGGTTGGGTAGACTATGACATCGGGATTTATCTCCTTGATAGATTCTATCAGGAGATTCACCATAAAAGGTTTTACCCGATCTGTTTTATTGAGCAATACTGATTTACTTCTCCGGATCTGATTTTCAATGAAACTACGATGAGATTTTATGAATGACATGAACTCAGAAGCGTCCAAAAGATGAACAATCCTAAGATCTGAAAACAGCTCTCGCATGTCTTCGCCTTCAAGTATCTGCATGATCTGTGATATAGTAGCTACCCCAGTTGGTTCCACAATTATTCGATCTGGCGCCAGTCGTTCATGAAGTTCCAACATTTGGCGTCGAAAATCTCCAGCCATAGTACAGCAGATGCAACCTGATGGTAACTCAACAATCTCGGCGATTTGCCCACCTTTCCCGGACAAAATTAAACCATCAACACCAATTTCTCCAAATTCATTTACGAGGATGACCACCTTCTCTCCTACGGGAGGGGTTTCCATTAGGTAACGAATGAAGGTGGTCTTTCCAGCGCCGAGGAAACCATATACAACATTAACTATCACTAAAGCCTCCTGTTAGATCCTCGGTGTCAGCACTTGCTTTTTGTCAGTTCTACTTGATGGCAGCCATTTTTAAAAAAATGAATACTAATCAAATTGTAAGTTTTAGAAGATAAATGTTCCTCGTAAAGACAAGGGACTACCTCTCTTTCATGTTGAGCCGATTGGCGTCGATCCCGTTGACAATGCGGGAGCAGCGAAAGTTATCTTTCCAACAAAATCTACTGTCCATTCTTAGAATGGAAAACATCCACCGGCCATCATATAAAAAGAGGGTACCCATAAACCAAAAACAACCCAGACAATTAGTGACCAGGCTAGCAGCGAGCTGGGGAACTTGCCATAGGCGTTTAGCCAGACCTCGAATGTCAGGACAGCATACCCTGCGCAAGCGAATGCAAGATAATTGCTTTTGACGACCAAGAGCTTGCCACCCTCCAGGACCGGACCACCGGTAAAGAAAAGAACCATGTAGAGAACCGACACCAAGGCTGTGTAAAGACTTACATTGCCAACCGATCTCAGATCCTCCAGACCCGTAAGCAAAGCGTAGGATACAGCACAATAAAAGATGCCGTGCGCAAACAACAACCCCGCTACAAAAGGGTCCTTGAAGACAGCGGCCTGAAGTATCGCCCCCACGACCGTGACTGCGCCCACAAAGCCCGTGATGGCGCCGGTCCCTTTGGGCTCGCCTTTACCTAAAAAGAATATAGCGACGGACAACCACATCGCTCCGATAGCGATGAGCACTGGCATTGCCATTTCTAATCCCCCTTTAGGTGGACAAAAAAGGTTTGTGACATTGGCCTCGGAAAATGGAGGTCAGTTCGAGTCACAAGCGGTTTTGGGGCTGCAACAAAGCGACTTTATAAACGGACCAGGAGCGGACTCTCCAGTAGAAGGCCCACTCCTGGAGACGGGGGTCTTACAGACCGTATGCTTTAGGTTGGAATCCCTTCACTTTGGAGTATTTCTTCAGGCACATGTCGATAAAATCAGCTTCCTTATCAGGTAAAGCTTTCATGTCTTTCATGTAACCCTCTAGTGATTCTTTTTCAAACACTGACAGTTTCAGTTTCGGGTCGCCTAACATAAGCTCCCCGCATTTTATTGCAGCGGCCTTTCCTCTAGAATACAGGCTCTCGTTATTATCAACGAGCGCCTTGCCTATCTGCCAGGCGTTGTCAGGACTTAGCATAAAGCCATGGCAGCCACGATACTTATCGGAATTAACGAGGCAAGCCTGAAATTCTTTCTGATAACCCAAATCTATTGACGCATTCATCGCTGCGACGTCGTATCCCAGTATTTCGGTGAATACAGCGGTAGTAGTTCCTCCAAACATATCGTGGTATTCCACCGCTTCATTGGACCAGCAATCTGTCACCGCCGCAATCACGTTTCCACATAGATCCGCGTGGGCACAGGCGCTCGTCTTTCCTTCGCAAGATATTGGCACACCTGTAACAGACTTTATGATTGGGTCTTCGTAGGCGCAGTCCTTGGTAGGCCCGGTTGCTCCGCATTCATAGGCCACTATGGTACGGCTGGCGCAGATAGCTCGTGAGAGAGCGGCTAAAGTGTGAGGCACATCTTTAGAAATGAAACCACCCGCCATGAACATGGCTGTGTTTGCCTGAGCGCAGTTCGTGTCACCACCGGCAATACAATTGTTCTTTTTTGCTATCGCCACAATCTGGTTCCACATCCACTCCATGTCAATACCGCCCAACACCGCCTGACCAAAAAGCAGCCCCGCAATGTCGTTACGTATAATGGCGTGGTCAAAAACCTCCTTGCCGCCCATTGACTCAATAGAGATTATGTCGGCATACTTGGCGCATTCCGCAAAGGACTCTATGACTTCTCGTGTGTAATCAGAATCCCTCATATTCACCATGTCTGGCTTACGAAGGTCGGCTATGGTAGCGCGATAAGCCGCCTTGAGACCATATTTCTGCAGATAGTCATCCATCTGTTTTGCGGATTGAGCGGCGATTTCTCCGCCCCATTTGGGATTGTGCGTCATCTGAAAGATGTGCTCATTTTCTATAAGTAGTTGAGGATGTCCTACTATGACACATCGTTCCAAAGCGTCCCCATTTGCCCTTTCGTACTCACGCAGTAACGACTTCATGGTCTTTTCACTGCCGGGACGTGGGTGTGGAACGATTTCGGGTATCACATGTCCACCTCCGAATACCAAACCTCGTTTGGCTTTCACAGGCTTTATTGCTGTTCCGAAAATCATTTCGTCTGCGCTCTTATATGCCATTTGGCTACTGAACTTCATGATACTTCCTCCTCCTTGGGTCCAGGATCAAGTTTGGCTAGAATAAGGCTATCCGGTTAGCCGTTCCACTTGCCTCTCATTGCTTGCCAGTTGTCACCGGATAGAGCGTCCTCGGCCATACCAGGGGCCTGATTTGCTTCTTTGCCCCAGATACCAAGTTCGAAGCTCGTCACATATTCCTCGCTGACGGCACCGCCCCCGCATACGAAAGGAATATTCAACCCGAGGCGTTTCAACTGAGACGCGATTTTAGGGAAGGCGGTCATAGTAGTAGTCATAAGGGCCGTTCCCGTAACCATTACAGGGTTGTTTACCCTGCATGCCTCGACTACCTTATCGACCGGGACATCTGCTCCGAGGTTTATGACCTCAAAACCATTGGCGTTGAGGAGCGCATTGACAATTACCTGCCCAATGTCGTGAATATCGCCTTCAGCAGTATGGGTAACAACCTTGCCTTTCTTGTCCATAGCTTTACCCATAGCTTCTTCGCACAGGGCTATACCCGCATTCATAGCGTCTGAAGCCAAAATGACCTGAGGCAGGAAATAAACCCCCTCGTCCCAAAGTCTGCTCACTTCGTTCATGCCCGGGATAAGTCCTTGGTTGATGACATCCATGGGTGACTTCGTCGCGAGCGCTTGTTTGGTAAGCTTCGCCGCTTCTTCGTCATCCCCTTGCACCACAGAATCGGCCACTTTTTGGAGAAGCTCGTCTTTGGAAACCTTGCGGGCTGCCTGACGCGCTACCTCGATGTTGAGGTCGTACCGGGTGAAGATGTTCGAATAATCCGTCAAGTACTTCATTTTCCGCTCCTTCTGCTTAAAGGGTTGAGGCTAAAAGATTTGCCGGCCCTCTTAGAATCAATTTTTAGAGGTAGGTGAATTCTTTGGCTACTTCAACCATCGCTAAGAGATTAGCCGTAGGGGTGCCGGGCGCAATGGCACAACCGGGCGCAAGGACATCCAGCCCCATTTCTATCTGTTCACGTGAGGCGTCTTTCACGTCGTCGGGCCCCTTCATAAAAAGGGTCGTCGCAGCGTCAACTCCTCCTATGAGTACTACGTTGGCGCCTACGATTTTTCGAGCTAGCTTTGTATCCGACTTCGGCTCAAGGCTTATCCCTGCACACCCTGTTTCGTGCATGAAACTGATGATTTTATCCACGTTACCGCAAATATGCAGAATCACGGGCACACTCAGCGCTTCGACCTGTTTTTTCTGATATTCGAGTTCCAAATCACGATAAGTATGTGGAGCAATCAAATCTGGAGACGCTTGCATGTCCTCCACTACGATCATGTCCGCGCCGGCATCGACGAGCGCTTGCCCCAGCATGGTCCCGGCTTTCTCAGCCACATCCAAGAATGGACGTAGTTTATCTGGGGTTTTGAAACTGGCCTTAAGAATTGGCACGGCATCGAGCATAGCGCCAGCGATGGTAAAGGGTCCTATTATCCCTCCGATGACGGCCACCTTGTCCCCTACCTCACGTTTCATTATCCTAATGGCTTCAATAAGTTGAGGGATTCGGCCGCGTTTTAAGAAATCGTCTGGCAACACCGGTTTGTCGTCCAATTTGTACAGTGTTGGATGATCAATCCCCGGGATGTTTTCCTTACCACCGAGCTTAACTTTACATCCCAGCGCTTCTGCTTCAAAGGTCTGGCAAAATGGGGCGCGGACGGCGTCAAATCCCAGTACCGTATAAGCGGCTATCGCCAGTTTCGCCATGTCCTGGGCCCGTTCGTGACCTTCAGGCCAAAATGCGCCGACCTTTTCCATTTGTTCATAAGTTGGTGTGCCGTTTACACAAAAACATGGCATTCGGTCGGGTTTTTCGTGATTGAAGATTTTCATCACTCGTTCTTTGCCTAACATGTTAACTCCTTAATGTTTCTCGTCATCTTCCATTGTAATGTGGTCATTAGACGCAGCAGTCACCTCCCTTTAATTCTGTCTTTTTGTGGTCGGTTGCCTATGGTGTTATAATCCTTCCTTCAACAAGAAAAGTGGCAGCTCAAACCCACTTACCGGGCCTACCAGGACCTGCCATCCTGTTGTTTGTTTGATCTGGCTGGCAAGATGCCGGGCCAAACCTGGGATGACAAGTCTACTGTGACTCACAAATGATCCCACTTCCGTTTCGGTGATCACTTTCAGTATCTCAAAAGGGGAAAATCGCTTTTCCACAACCGCATTGTCCAAACTATAGCCTTTGGTATCACTCATAATCAGAAAAGCCGAAATTTCGCACGTGGTCAAAATACTTTCCAGAAGTCGAGTTGTCTCCTTAAAGTTCCCGGTTATCAAAACCGGGCTAGAGGAATCCGGGGTTCCTATGTGAGTGAGGCCGGGACTAAAACTTTCCATCATTACATCGTAAGGGAGGCGAGGCATAACGAATTCCATGAGCTTTCCGATTGTTTTACCCATCTCAGGATCTGTATCAGGACATTGTTCAATCTTGGCGCTGTGCCCAACCAGGGCTTCCGCAAATTCCAGACAACTGGAAAACCCACATAAGCGACAATCGACCTCAGGGAGGTACTCAACTAGGTTTTCCTCAGTTAGAGGGTAAAGGTCTGCAAATTCCTGTTCGATCATTAACTTTTCACCCGCTCCGTTCCACCAAACAATAGCCATCATGTCTGTTCTGTGTGGCAGGCCCTAAGTGGTCAAAAGTAAACTTCTCGTCAAACTCCGACATTAATTATTGGTTCAAAAGATCACGGAATATTATTGACTGCCTTCATTTTGTTAAGCAATTGTTGTGCCACACATGGCGATTGGTTGGCTGTGCAGGAAGGGCGCTCAGTGATCATCAAACGAGATTGGGAACTTTCAGATCAATTCTCTGAAAAATATTTGATGAGATTGAGTTTGAAAACATGTATCTCAGTCTGGCGACTGAAAGAAATCAGGAATTCACATCAGACATAAATGTCGTTTTCAGACATAGATGTCTGATATATGGATTATTCCGAAACCTTCTTGAAATCCGACCTGTTTAAACCGAATTGTTTTATCTTTCTTAAAACCGTGCGAGCGTCAATTTGGGCGTGGTTTGCGGTCAAGCCCACGGAACCTCTGTTTCTTTTAAGTAAGTGCATAAAGTATTGTCTTTCAATCTTGTCCAAGGCTTGGTCCCTGACAGTCTTATAGGGAAGGTTCGGATCAAAATTCAACCATTCTGAAGTGTTAGGGGCCGTTATGTCGCTAGGTAAAAGAGAAAATGGAATCTCTTCAATCAAATTACCGGGGCAAAGGACCATAGCGCGCTCTATCACGTTTTCCAGTTCACGAACGTTACCCGGCCAAGAATGTTTCATCAAGCTCAACATAGCTTCCTGGGATAATTCAGGCTTGTTCCTGTTTTTAGCCGCAGCGAGTTTTTCAAGAAAATGGTCTACCAGCAACGGCATGTCTTCCAGTCGTTCTCGTAGGGACGGCAGGTGTATCGGTACCACATTGATCCTATAATAGAGATCTAAACGAAAACGATTTGAGCTCAACTCCTCAGACAGATTCTTGTTCGTTGCGGCGATTATTCTGAAATCTAGAGATATTAACCTGTTACCACCGAGCCGTTCTATCTTCTTTTCCTGAATTGTCCGGAGTAATTTACTTTGGAGGGCATAAGGCATGTCTGCGATTTCATCTAGAAATAGAGTGCCATTGTTCGCTAGTTCCAGTTTCCCGCTTTTGCGCCGCTGAGCGCCGGTAAAAGCGCCTCGTTCATAGCCGAACAGTTCACTTTCAAGAAGGGTTTCCGGAATAGCTGCACAATTCATTGCAACAAAAGGTCCTGTTTTACGGTGGCTATGAAAATGGATAGCCCTGGCTACCAGATCCTTGCCCGTTCCTGTTTCGCCGGTAATGAGCACTGAGGAGTCGGTAGAGGATAACGATTCGATCAGATTAAATATGCCTTGCATTTTGGGGTGTTTACCGACAAGGTTTTCGAAGCGGTATCGTTTAAGAAGGTCTGCTTTTAGCGCCACGATTTCACGCCTTAGTCGTCTTTCCTCAAATATTCGATTAATAACATGAAGTAATTTTTCTGGTATAACTGGCTTTTCGAGGAAATCACTAGCCCCAAGTTTTAGGGCGTTTACTGCGGTAGTTATAGATCCATAGGCAGTTATGATTACTGCCAGGAGGTCAGGATTGATTTCTTTGGCCTGTTTAAGAAACGCCATACCATCCATACCAGGAAGGATCATGTCAATGAGTAAAAGATCGTAGTCCACGTCATGAAGAAGCGATAAAGCTTCCTCGGCGCTCGGCACATAATCGGCTCCGTATCCTGACGCTTTTAGTATGCGCGTTAGCGTTTTAGCAGAATTTATGTCGTCATCAACAATGAGTAATCGATTCTGCATATTAGCCTCACCGGATAGGCAGGTAGATCAATGCCTTAACTCCACCGGCGTTTCTGTTTTCCAATGTTACGGCTCCTCCATGTAAACGAATGATATGCTCTACTAGAGGAAGGCCTAAACCCAGCCCACTTTCTTTTCTCGAATAAAAAGGCTTCATAGCTTGTTCAATTTCATCTGGAGACATACCTGGCCCATCATCTTCAAATATTATTTCAGCAAATTGGAGGCGAGGCTCAGGCCCATGTCTAATTTTCATCTTTCTCGTCGAAACCCATAGGTGACCATCTCTTCCCACCGCCTCGAATGCATTCTTGATTATATTTTGGAACGCCTGGTTTATAAGAAATATGTCCAGCTTGGTAAGAGGCAACTCGGGATCAAAAGATGTTATTACTTCCAATCCACCCAGGTCGGACCAACCTTTGAAAAGACGAAGAGAATTTTTGAGAACATCATTGATAGATTCAACGCTAAGTTTTATTTCGGGAATTCTGGTATACTGTATGAATTCAT
Organism: Deltaproteobacteria bacterium; assembly: GCA_023474025.1. Classification (GTDB taxonomy): domain Bacteria; phylum Desulfobacterota; class Desulfomonilia; order Desulfomonilales; family Desulfomonilaceae; genus CAJBEZ01. Next base: position 5,682 of record JAMCYH010000019.1, on the reverse strand, counting down.
TTATCATCCGGTTCATATGCTCAACTCTCTCAGTCACTGTCTGAAACATCTCTTTCTTCTCGGATTCGGTGATGTGGTCCTGTTGGAGAAGATGAAGTCCATACACGAGATTGCTGAGAGGGTTCCTAATTTGGTGAGCAATACCAGAGGCAAGTTCGGCAAGTAAGGCCATATTACGAGAACGCTCAATCTCATTGATAAGTCGATCCGTAGTCGAAGGCCTCCTGTTGTCATTTGACGCGAATGGTCTACCAACCTGGTCAATCAAGAATTGTTGATTTTTCTCCATATCGAGTTTTTCTTTGGAGATAAGCTTTATCTGACGCTCCAAGTCCCCCATCAACGATATATGTTCTAAAAAAAGTCCTATCATATTTAGTGTAATCTTAAGCAATCTGGTGTCCCCAGGTTGGTCCTCATTTTGCTGAAGTCCCAAAAAACCCAGACCTAATAATTCACCATGATAATGAAGGGAAAACTCCAAAACGTTCTCAACCCTTTGTGAGATCAGATGAGCTTTTAGAGACTCTGACAAGAAAGGATGAGCGAAAACAGGATGGACGTCGAATGCGTTTTGTCCAGGGGGTTCTTTCGCGAGGCTCATTCTTTTCGTCAAATACGAAGTAAACGATGGGTCTGCGCCCTTTTTAGGCTTCGCTTTCGGTGACTGAATCATCACACATTGCAGTGTTTCGGGAAAATAGATTACCCCGAGTTTTGCTTTTACCAATGGCAATATGGTCTCAAGAACATCAGTAAGAACATCTTCAACATTGTGTGACTGCACAATGGCATTTGAAATAGTGCTGATACAGTAAAGTTCCTTACTCAAATTGGAAACGAGTCCACTTAAAACCTTGGTTGCTTTCTTTTCTTGGCTTAAGCAATTTTGCAGATGCCCAACAGCTTGGTCCATGAGCAAGATCGTTACATTCTTGGCAAATTCTCGTAGCGCATTTCGGATTGTATTATCCTGTTTCCGAGTCAAAAAAAACAAACCAGGACATTCAATGCTAACCATGCCTACCCACCGATGGGGCAGATCCAGAGAATAGTGGAACTGTGATCTTAAAACAAAAACGGGCTGGGAGTTACACCGGGCGCAGGATCGTCCGAAAGATTCTTCAGGCGCATCGGTCTCAAACTTCCAACTTCCTTTATCGCAAGTCTGTTTGGCATGAATTATCGTCTGATGATCATTGTCTGTTATAAAAAGTGTAAGTGTTTTCGCTCCTAGCCAATCTCCCAGTTGTTTTAAAATTCGATCGGAATATCTTTCAAGCCGTCTTTTGGCTTCAGCTTCCAAATCCTGAAACATTTCATCCGGCCTCAATGAGGACACGGTTTCGTATTCCTTGGAGGATTCTTCACGAGAGCGTTGTCCTGATTCCATATCTCTAGAATACAATTGCTAACCCCATTGCCCAGCCTGTCTAGGAGGTTTCGACTCCTGTTCGGACCTCTTATTATCATTAAAGCCAGGTCATTCTGGAGTCTAAATCGATTTTCCCCAGCCTTGCCCAAAATCTGCAAGAGGCCTTATGTCCTTTATCTGAAAGGTTAATGCGGCATATATCATTTTATTTGCCGCCTCCTGCCCTATTTTTTCGGCAATAGCCGCTCGTATTTGATCCAGTTTTTGTCCAGATGTTTCGTTTTCTTTCATTTCCACATAAATTCGAACACCTTTCCATTCGGATACTGACTTACCCGGCTCCATAATTAAAAATACCGCTTGCGGATTTTCAAGCAAATTTGAATAAGTACGGTTTTTGCCAGTTCCCATGACAATAGTTTTGTCATCGATCATTCGTGGAGACCCGAAATACGCCGAATCAACTCTACCATTTTTGTCAGATGTGCTGAGAGTTCCTAATCTCGGCTGCTTGTTGAAGTAATCCATAAGTTTTTTGGACATTTAAAATTCCTTTCTTTTAACAAAAATTGACAAGTTTCCATTTTCCCCATAACCGTAATATTATAAAATATGCAAATTACGAGCCAGTTATGGGCTTACCAAACATTTTTGAAACGACCAACTTTGACGCGTGCCGGTTACAAATTTTAAAGCTTGTCGGTTGTTAATGGATTTTGATTGAAAACCAGGAAGATTGCAAGGGGCCTAAAAAGATTTGAATCTGCCTAAAATTTTCATCTGTCTAGTCAAGAAGAACCATCGTATACCAAGCGGGCAGCAGGTTTCCTTTAGAGTCGAATTCTACCTTGAACCCTAGAGGCTCAACAGTTTTGGCTATGTCGATTCCCAAACCATCCATTGACGGTCTCGCAAGGTGCGGAAATCTACAAGGATCAGGAAAAGCGCACTCTTCGCACTGAACACATAGGGCCATTCCGAATGCAAAGGTAGACCCATATTGCATCATCGCTTCTTTTTCCAAAGCTAAGGTTATTTCCTGAGCAATCTTGGGCTCTACACATTGGAGGACTATTGCGGTCTTATACTTTTCAAGCGACTCCCTAAATTCGTCAATTGATATGCCTACATTTGGTTGACACGTCCAATACTTCCCCCATCGGCCGCATCCGAAACGACATTTCAATAGTGAACGCGGATCCAATACTATGTCTCTTGCGCTCATAAGCTTTGCGTCGACAGCCCCTTTTGATTTGGCGTATTGGACCAGACATTCAAACGACTGTTCCAAAATTTCCTCCTATTGTTTTATAGGACATTCCAAGGATCCTGACCTTCTTTTTTTTAAACATCTTGATAGCCTTAGTCAAGATTCCCTGTCCCCAACCTTACAAATGCTCTGTACCCTGCTGACCAGAATGTAATACAAGATCAGCGTCAATCTTAACATCTTTAATGTGTACTTGCTTCGGAAACACCTATAAGCTTTGTGGGGAAAAGACCAGAAACAACGGGCGATAGCCTATGCTCGCATTTCCTTAAGCGATTTTGTTTTTATAAGATAATCTTTTATTTTTTACGATTTGTGATCTATAATTATGTCGCTTCTTGCGTTAGTAAATTTTGCTCTGGACCACTATGAAATATGTCGTTTCATTGAATACGAACTTTTTTATTCGGCACATTTTCGCGAAGAGCTTTCTTGTGTGTATAGTGTGTTGTTGTTTCTTCGCAGGGTGGGCCGTTGCAGAATCCAATTGCTATGTGGTTACCGAGGACGCCTTGATTGCTGATTCCCAACAGACGTGGGAGATGGCAAATTTCATGCTCAAAAATCAGGATATGGAAAAACTCACCAGACTATCGTTGGAAGAAAAAATCGCTGTTCTTAAAAAAGGTGATAAGGTTAATGTCATTTCCTCTGGAACCATGCTCAATGAAATCATGACAACGAAAGATGATAAGAGATGGTTTATTGCCATAGAAGTGACCAAACCCTGTCCGAAATAGTATTAGTTCAGGAACGCTTGTCTAGGCGTTAGGAACGTTTATCCTCGCTAATTTCAGAGGGTAATTTCGTGGGCCAAAATCCTATGCAAGAGTCGTCATTCAACACCGAGATCTACCGTGACATCGTTATTGGGGCGGCAACGTTAATAGCCCTATATGTGGCCCGACTGGATAGCTACCTCCTGTTTCACAGCATCGCCGAACTATTCAGCATAGCGGTTGTCGGGGGACTGTTTGCGGTCACCTGGGCCTCAAGATATGTTCTGAAAAACAACTATCTTCTGCTTCTTGGAGTCTCTTACCTTTTTGTGGCAGGTTTTGATCTATTGCACACCCTGGCCTACGAAGGGATGGGAGTATTTCCACAATATGGCCCAAACCTGTCTCCGCAACTCTGGATCTGCGCTCGTTCCATTGAGAGTGGAGCCCTTTTGATCGCACCGTTGTTTTTGAAGCGACGCTTGCGTGTTGGAGTACTTTTTCTAGTCCTTTCATCCATGTCCGCCCTTCTTCTAGGCTCCATTTTTTACTGGAAAAATTTTCCCGTATGTTTCATCGAAGGAGTTGGACTCACCCGCTTCAAAATTATATCAGAGTATGCCATTTGCGCCATTCTAGTGGTCGCTTTGGCTTTGCTCCTGAAGCATGGCGATTCTTTCGACAAGAGAGTTTTGAAACTAGTAGCTTTGTCCATAATTGTGACGATCGCTCAGGAATTGATGTTTGCTCTTTATGTTGAAATGTATGACTTCTATAATTTCGTGGGACACTATCTAAAAATTCTATCTTTTGTCCTGCTATACAAGGCCATTGTAGAAACCGGCGTTGCTAAACCTCTCAGTCTTCTGTCCAAAGAATTGCAGGACAAACAGGATAGATTGTTAGAAGAAAGAAATTTTGTTTCGACTGTTCTTGATACTACTGGAGCGCTGGTAACAGTGCTAGACCGTAATAGAAGAATAGTTAGGTTTAACAGGGCCTGCATAGAAGCGACCGGTTATTCACTCGAAGAGACTCAGGACCTGTATATCGGAGACCTTTTTCTAATACCTGCACAAGTGAATGAAATAGAGGCCGTTTTTAGTGAACTTGATTCCGGTAAATCAGTTTATGAAGATGAATATTACTGGGGGAACAAGAACGGCGGTCGTCGTCTGGTTTCGTGGTCGTTTACGGCAATACGTGACAATGAAGGCCATGTCCAGAATGTAATCTGTACTGGCATTGACATCACGGAGCGCAAACTTGCGGAACAGAAACTCCAGGAGAGTGAAGAGCGTAATCGAAAGCTAGTGGAGTTCCTTCCAAAAATGATAGGCGTCCATGTCAAACAGAAGTGGGTCTACATGAACCCGGCGGGTCTGAAACTCCTCGGAGCCAGGAGCGAAGGAGAACTGCTCGGCAGGGAAATCCAGGAAATAGTCAGTCCGGAGTTTCGTGATCTCGTAAGGTCAAGAGTGGATCAAGTTCAGGAAAAAGGGTTATCTGTCCCGGAGATCGAGGAGCAATTTGTCAGACTAGACGGCGCAAGAGTTGACGTGAGTGTGTCCGCGGTTCCAATCGACTATCAGGGAGAAACAGGGATTCTTGTGTTTGCTGAAGACATCTCAACAAGAAAAAAGGCTGAAGAGGAATTGCGGCGATCTCACGATGAACTGGAGCGTTCCAACACAGAATTACAACAGTTCGCGTATGTCGCGTCTCATGACCTGCAGGAACCATTGCGAATGGTTTCAAGTTATATGGGTCTCATTGAACGTCGCTACAAGGGGCGACTAGACGCTGACGCCGATGATTTTATAGGGTACGCCGTGAATGGCGCCAAACGTATGAGGATGCTTATTAATGACCTTTTGGAATTCTCGCGGGTGGGGACTCACGGTAAGACTTTCGGACCCGTTGACTGTGAAACATTGTTGAGTCGGGTCCTCGACCATCTTCAACTGTTGATTGAGGACAGCGGCGCCACGGTAACTCATGACCATCTTCCTGTGGTGATTGGCGATGGCGCCCAACTCATGCGGCTATTCCAGAATCTCATCCATAACTCGTTGAAATTTAAGAGTGATTTTCCCCCATTGATCCATGTCTCCGCCGAACAATGTTACGGGAATTGGCGCTTTTCTTTCCGTGACAATGGTATTGGAATTGATCCACAATATGCGGATCTAATATTCGCAATATTCCAGAGGCTGCACAATAGAGATGAATATCCGGGAACAGGCATAGGCCTGGCTATTTGCAAGAAGATCGTTGAGAGACACGGGGGACGCATCTGGTTTCAATCAGAGCAGGGC
>JAMCYH010000125.1 GCA_023474025.1 Deltaproteobacteria bacterium | reverse complement strand
CCCGGCCCATTGCCAACACTTCCCGCACCGAATTAGCCAGAGCCCGACTGTCGTAACCACCCTCCAGAGAGAAGAACAAGGGGACTCCGCCCCTTGCGTCAGACAACTGAAGCACTATTTGTGTAAGATTTCGATAAGCCCTTTCAGTTAACCTCGTTCTCCCCAGAGGATCCCTTTCATGTGCGTCAAATCCCGCCGCAACCATTATAAATTGTGGTCTGAACTTACGCACAATTGGATTGAGAGCATTTTGGTAGACACAGATGATGTCGTCATCCTCCAGCTCTTTAGGCACTGGCACATTCACCGTGTATCCGGCGCCCTCATCTTCACCTGTTTCTTCCCAGTCACCCGTGTTGGGATACCAACCCATATAGTGAGTTGAAAAATACAAAACTCTTCTGTCTCGGTAAAAAAGATCCTGGAGGGCATTGCCATGATGAATATCCCAATCGATAATCAGTAATCTTTCGATCCCATATTTTTCAATGGCATATTTAGCTGCGATGCCGATATTGTTAAAAATACAAAAACCACCGGCTCGATCAGTCAAAGCATGATGTCCTGGAGGTCTAACAAGGGAAAAACAGACCCGGACTTCATTGGACATCAGCGAATCTACTGCGGATATACCGGCTCCGGCCGCCAGCCAGGCAGCCAGATAGGATTTCGCACTGACAAACGTATCCGAAGACAATGGGGTGAAATCCCTCTCCGCTGTGCTCATGATCAGATCGATATATGAAGGAGTATGCGCCATCTGTAACTGTTCCAGCGTAGCCAGTCGGGGGTCTATCTTAACAAGTCGACCTTCGAAATCCTTCTCAAGCATTCTGTATATACTTCTCAGCCGACTTGGGCTCTCCGGATGAACAAGGCCCGGCTTGTGGTCCAAATATCTGGTGTCGCGAACTACTCCTACCTTGAATGTCAAATTTTATGTGCCTCAATACTTAAAAATGAATAGCGCTAGCATAAAATGTAGCGCTATTTTGAACCATTTGGCAAGTCTTTTGGCGTTGCCGGGGGAAAAGGGCGCTGCAGCTACCCGAAAGTCAGCCTCGAAATCGGGTAGCCATCAGTATTTTCTCATTGAACCTGCAACATTTAAGCTGATACCCTATCACGGACCAATTGCCCGACAATTGTTGGGTCCGCAAGCGTAGTAGTATCACCCAGGTCTTCGACTGTCCCCGCGGCGATCTTCTTCAGAAGCCGACGCATGATTTTCCCACTCCTTGTTTTGGGCAACCCATCCGCCCATTGGATAGCGTCCGGTGTCGCAATCGGCCCAATCTGCGCCCGAACCAGTTTAACCAGTTCTTTCTTCAGCCCATCAGTCTTTTCCACACCTGTGTTCACAGTGACAAACGCATAAATGCCCTGACCCTTTATGTCATGTGGAAAGCCGACGACAGCGGCTTCTGCGACTTTGGGGTGTAATACAAGCGCGGATTCGACCTCAGCCGTGCCAAGTCTGTGGCCCGAAACGTTAAGCACATCGTCAATTCTACCAGTAATCCAGAAAAAACCATCCTCATCCTTTTTAGCGCCATCACCAGTAAAATATAAACCTGGGACTCTTGAAAAGTAGGTGTCAATGAAACGATCATGATCGCCATACACCGTTCTCGCCATGCCAGGCCATGGTTTCTTGATGAACAAAGCCCCTTCCTGGTTGGGCACTGTAACCTCTTCGCCCGTTTCCGGGTCCAGAATCACGGGATCTACACCAAAGAACGGGAACGAGCATGACCCAGGCTTGATTGGAGCTACCCCAGGCAATGGGGTGTTCATGATCCCGCCTGTTTCGGTCTGCCACCACGTGTCCACAATTGGGCACCAATCACGGCCAACGTGATGGAAATACCATCGCCAGGCTTCCGGGTTGATTGGTTCCCCGACCGTCCCAAGAAGTTTTAGGGATGAGATATCATGCTTATGAACATGAGCCTCCCCCTCTTTGGCAAGTGAACGGATTACCGTTGGCGCGGTATAAAATTTGTCTACCTTTCTCTTGGCGACAATTTCCCAGTACCGGTCAAAACCAGGATAAGTGGGTATACCTTCGAACATGACACTGGTGAATCCATCAATCAGAGGACCATAGACAATGTATGTATGTCCGGTGATCCAGCCAATATCAGCTGTGCACCAAAAGGTTTCGTGAGGTTTGATGTCAAAAACCAGCTTGCACGTCATCGCCGCATACAAAAGGTATCCTGCGTGCGTGTGAAGGACCCCCTTGGGTTTACCGGTGCTGCCACTAGTGTATAAAATGAACAGCGGGTCCTCGGCTTCCATTGATTCGGGTTTGACGTATGATGGAAGATCCGGATCTGAGACTATTTCATGCCACCAGAACTCCTTCTTATGATCGAGCTTGAGCCCCAGGTTACATTTATCAGCGATTATTACAGTCTCAATTTCCGGGCACTGCTTTAGCGCTTCATCCACTGTCTTTTTCAACTGGAGAACTTTTCCGCCCCGGTACCCTCCATCAACGGTGATGACTACTTTTGCGCCACAATCATGAATACGGCTGGCTATTGATTCTGCGCTGAAGCCACCGAAAATTACACAATGCACAGCCCCAATTCTTGCGCAAGCCAGCATGGCTATCGGCAATTCGAGGATCATAGGCAGATAAATAACCACCCGATCACCCCGTTTGACGCCCTTGGCAAGTAGGGCTGCGGCAAACTGATTCACATCCTTGTACAGGTCAAGGTATGTGACAGTCTTCGATTCCGCAGGGTTGTCAGCTTCCCAATAGTAGGCCACCTTGTTTTTCAACTTATCAATGTGGCGGTCCAGCGCATTGTAGCAAGCATTAAGTTTCCCACCCGCAAACCATTCAATATTTGCTTTGTGGAAATCATAATTCAGCACCGAATCCCATTCTTTGTCCCAAGTGAGATATTCTCTTGCCTGTTCGGCCCAAAACTTGTCAACATCTTCGAGTGACCTTTTGTACATGTCTTCGTACTGATCCATCCCCTTAACGTAGGCCACATTTTTGTACCCTTCCAGATGGACATCATACCACTTCGGGGCATTCTCCATGAGCAAACTCTCCTTTCTGGCTATTTATAGGTAGAAACTTGACAAAACTATTCCCTTTATATCCCCTGAAATAGACTTATTCCCCCTTTCTATTGAATTTACAAAAGAACCTTCATCGGACGGTTTCTTGCCATGCCGCTTACTAAAAACAGGACTGAAGGCCTAGAAATTCATACTAGCTCAACCTAATTTTTCTGGAAGACCGCTGATCGTTAACATTTCATGTGGTATCAGGAAGACTTTATGTCCCCAATGCCACCGAGAACATCCACGCCAACAATATTGCAACAAAGATTCTTGTTAGATCTCATATTTTATTCAGACAGGAATGGTGATTTGTTTGAATTTCACATTTATAGTCTCTTGTTACAATGGGACGGCCAGGTTGTCAAGTCTGTTAAATTCCTGCAAGGAAAACTCATCGCAAAGACTAAATAATTTCAATTTCAAAACGCAAATTGCTTTTTTCCTTATTAGGGCGTATCAAGTAGAGTTGACACTCGAAGTTAAAACTGGGCCATCAGTCGTAAAATTAGTACCGGATTTTGGTAGGTTTATATTGTTGGTTTGGTCCTAAAAACAAACGCCCCCAGAAAACAGACAGCCACTATCGTCGAGAAATACCATGATCGACTACTCAAAAGGCTACGCTGTAGAACCAAAAGTAGCAATTCAGTTTCTCGGAAGGTTTTCTCCTTTCAAAGAACTGGGTCCAACGCCAATTCAGGAAATCGCTCGAGATCTCGATGTGGAGTTTTATCCTAAAGGTACCCAAATATTTAGACGCAACATCACGGAAGTCACACATCTTCACATAATTCAGAAGGGTGGGGTTAAGCTTTTCGTTAGTAGTGAGGGGGACACTTTCATGCTTAAGAGCATTGGTGGTGAAGGAGAGACACTTGGGGGATCCTGGCTTTTGGGAAATCAAAAACCCGATGTGACCGTTGAGGCGCTTGAAGACACTTTCTGTTTATTACTGCCAAAGACAACTTTTCTAAAACTGGTAGCAGAACAACTTTCATTTGAACATTTCTTTAGTGATGAATTTCAGAATCAGAGGATATCCAAAGCTTATACAGAAACAAGAAATAGGAGAATCCGCAATATAGGCCTCAAGCGCTTTGATTATTTTACCATCCTAGTCTCCGATGTGGTCAGACCGAATTTTCAGGCGATAAATTCGAATTCGACAATACAAAAGCTAGCCGAAATAATGACACAATTCAAAGTCGGCTCAGTTCTTGTTAAAGACAACTCGGATAACCCGGTTGGGATAGTTACCAAAAAAGACCTCCGCACCAAAGTGGTCGCTCGTGGTTTAGGTTACGACCTTCCTGTAGAGAGCATCATGACGTCCCCCGTGCTAACTATACCGATCCAGGCCAGACTGTTTGAAGCCGCGTTAAGAATGGTGCGGAAGCAGATCAAGCACTTACCTGTCACCCAGGGGAATGAAATAGTGGGTGTGATCACAAAGCATGACATCATGGTCCATCAAGCGACATCACCCCTAATGCTGTTACGTGATATAAAATCTATCGAATCACCTGAATCTATGAATCTGTTATCACGTAACATTCCAGGATTCATAAGGAGTCTGATGGAAGAAGGGGCCAAGGCGAGTCATTGCACAAATGTGATCAGCCTTTTATATGACAGAATATTCGACAGAGCCATGGATTTGATAGCTCATTTTTTGGATGCAAGCTCTGTTAAAACAAGTATCATGGTCCTTGGCAGAGCCGCTAGATCGGAACAAACTTTTGTCCCCGTGTATGACTATTTGGTGGTTTATGACAGTTCTGAGAATTCGTTTTCCTCCGATGGCGCAGAAGCCAATCTGGAAAAAATTACATCCGGATTGAATAGTTTTCTATCCTCATGTTTTGAGGATACCCTGCGGTTCAGGATATCCGGCGCAAATCCAAGGTGGCGTAAACCCATTGATGTTTGGTCTGGTTATATCGATGAATGGATAAACAACCCGATACCTCCTGAAGTGGCAATAGCAAGAAACTTTTTGGATATGCGAGCGCTCCCAAGAGAAAACGAGCCGTCAATCATCCTAAAAAAAACGTTACTCGACAAAATGTCAGGCAATAAAAATTTTATGAGAGGCCTTGCAGCAGACTTTTTAAGTGTTGCGCCACCATTGTCTTTTTTCCGAAACGAGATTGTAGAAGCGGATGGCGCAACTTCTACCAGGCTTGATTTAGAAAACCGGCTAGCTGAACCCATTGTAGATTTTGCAAGGATAATGTCCTTCAAATATGAGATAACTGAAACGAACACCCTGTCACGACTCAAATCCTTGAACGAGGTCGGCGCAATAAGCCAAGGGCTTTTCTCCGAAGCCATGGAGGCCTTCGAATTTCAAACTCAATTAATTCTCATGAATCAATTAAGATCACTCGCGATCAATAATGTACCAGGTTACATTATTGATCCAACGGACCTGACGGACCTTGAAAAAAGGACTTTAAAAGAAACTTTTGATTTGATTGGCCGTTTTCAGGTAATGGTAAAAGAGATTTTTTTTTAAAAAGTTCTTACGAATCCGTGGTTTGAACCGAATTTGTCTTCTAAAAGGAGCGATTCATGCCGCAAAAAAAAGATTCGCACAAGGCAGACCCTGAAGCGGTTCTCGAATTTCTTAGATCGATCAGGCCCTTTGGCGACCTTGAAGAAAACGTTCTTGAGAGAATTTCTAGAAGAGTGTCTGTTGATTTTTTTGAAAAAGACACTGTCATACTGGAACAGAATGTATCTCAACTTCCCTACCTATTCCTGATTTTTCGGGGAGCCGTCAAAATCAGTCTCGTGGCCTCAGAGGCGGGCGCCTGTGTGCTAAGGCCCTTGGAAACTACTCTGGTACGCAGGTCATTGTCAGTAATGATACCGACCAAGTCGCCTTTCTCGTCCATCACAAGCACCGACCCAACCCCCATCT
>JAMCYH010000155.1:1607-26659 GCA_023474025.1 Deltaproteobacteria bacterium | reverse complement strand
TTAAGATGGGTGGACGCGATTTTTAATCGCGTATTTAATTCATAAAATCATAAAAGAATCTTGACATGTTGATTAAAATATATAATGCCAATTCTAGATATAGAAAATCAGATGATTTGATTTTCTGGCGACGAGGTCAAAGCGCGTACGGCCCATTGACCTCATCAGGTAAAATATCAAACATTAGTAAGTGACGAGGGAAAATGACAAGACCATCCTTAAGCTTATCGAGTACTTTCAAGGAGACAGCGGTCGTGACAAAGGTTACAAATCTGTGGTCCTGGTTCCAGGAAGGAATTACGGGGCGTAAAACCAAAAAGGGATTTGCGAACCCTGGTAAGGATATGCCTGTGATTCCCTCTCACAAACCTATGGTTTCTCCGGGGTTTTCTGTTGTTCTGATTAATGAACGGCGCGGACCGACACAATTCGATCTCACGGGTAGGAAATTGCGTATTGGCGTTGGGTTGGCCGTAGTAATAGTACTATTGTCGGTTTTTGGCATGTATTCTTTTGTCCGGGGTTTAGTAGGGCATACGTCGACTGTAGCTAGTGGTTACAAAAAGGGAGCGGCGCGCATTGCCGATTTACAGTCAAAGACCCAGGACAAGCAGAATTCACTGTCAAACGGTTCAAGAGATTATCTGGGTTCCGCCGGTTCCGGCTCTCTTAGTGACAATACACCATCCGGGACTACGGAATCTGCGGTTCAAGAGTCGACTGCCGGTAGCTCAAAGAGTTCCCAGGAATCAGCGGATAAACTTGAAGGGGACTTGTCTGCGAGTTTACAGCAATCCCCAACGGCTCAGGAACGTTCAGCTTCCAATAATATGACCGCGGCCCTCCATACAGGCTCGGGAGCTATCAGTTCCGGTCCCAAGTCCGAGGCTGTAAATCCAGATCGTGGCCATTCGGCGACTACTACTGGGTCTATTATGAATTTCAACGCTCAGGATGTTACCGTAAAACCTGAAGGGGCAAACTCTGGGACATTGAGTTTTCGTCTGATTAAGGATCATCCTGATATGCTCTTTTCGGGATATCTGTTTGTGTTTGTGGAGATGAAGGACAAAAAAAGAGAAACGAAAATATTTGTTTATCCTGATAAAACCAGACTGGGAGAGGGTGATCTCCCTTCGGATTTTAGACAGGGCGAGAATATCTCGTTCAAGTACAATTCCAGGGTTGAATTGCCTTATGGAGACATCAGATCCGGTTCCGCGTTGGCTCGAGTTTCCATCCTTCTTTACGGTGATGATGGGAAGATTGTCTTTCAACGTGGTTTCGAGAAAAAGGAGCTTTTAGTCTCCGGAGCTTCTGGCCCTCAACGAATGGAAGGTGCGAAGTCCAAACCAGCCGACAAAAGAAGGGCATTATAAACTTATATTGAAGTGTATTCTGCTGGCTTGAAACACTTACTCCTCTTCCAGGGCTTTTTTCAGGGCAGCCTTTGCCAGCAGGCGAGTAGAGTCGAGCGTTGGCAAAGGACAGTCTCCCGGATCTACGATCAAAGGGATTTCTGTACATCCCAGTACCGCCGCGTCGCAACCCTTATCCTTTAATTTCTGCATTACTTCATTGAAATACAGCCTCGATTTTTCGGCAAATTTGCCGTTGACCAGTTCATTGAAAATGATTGAGTCAATTTCTTCCCGATCGTTTTCATCCGGAATACCGAAGGACAAGCCACTTTTCCTTAACGCATCGGGATATACGGGCCCTGTCATCAAATATTTTGTGCCTAGTACCGCCAGCTTGGAAAAGCCTCGCGTAATGGCCTCATTAGCGACTACCTCAGCAATATGCAGCCATGGAATTGGGGCCTTTGCAATGACCAGATCAAACGCCTCGTGAATTGTGTTGTCAGGGCAAATTGCGAATTGGGCCCCGATTCGGGCCAATTTGTCGACTGATCTGACCATCAATTCAGCGACCTGATCCCAATTCCCGGAAGTAACACCCTTCATGTATTCTCCGAGTGGGTAGGTATGCATTGATACTTCTGGATGCATGTGTGTACCCATAGTCGCGGGGGCTTCCATGCACAACGTACGGTAGCAAAGCGCCGCCCCCTCCGCGCTACAGGCGACTATCCCAATATGTTTCGCCACAGTTCTCACCTCTAAAGCTATTTTTTGACAGATGTGATTTTATTTTATGACAACTTTAAGCCATTTCGAAACATATTCGACGATTTCCTGCCAACCAGGTTCCGCCAGAACCCAATGTGTGTGATTGGGAAATTCCTTGTAATGTCGAGGCCCATCCGGAGTTGGAACGGCTTTAAACTTTGCAGCGACTTTTCTCACACTCGAGGCTGGTGTGATGCGATCAAGTGATCCAGCCACCACCAATATAGGACAATTAACCTTTGACGCATCGACCCAGGCGGCCTTGCGACGAAACAGATCGAGGAACCAGAACCCGATTTCCCAAGCCGCCCTACCGGATTCGTAGACAAATTTGTTATACGCTTCCCTCTGTTCCTCTGGAGACAGTAAGTCCATCATCGAATATACCGCCTCCTCGAAAGTGGGCATGTAAGGCCTGCTCCCGAATCGGTTTCTGAACGGGAATGCGTTTCTCACCGCCCACCGGATCCTACCGGACGAATCAACAGCGCCCCAGTTCATCATAGCGCTCCAGAAAGACTTCGTAACGGACCATTCCATGACTGTGCTATTTGGAGCGCACGGGGCAGGGGTCAATAGGACAGCCGCCTTCGGAAGCCCTCGACTGGCAAGGATTTGGGCTAGCAATCCGCCCATTGAATGACCGATTATTACCGGTGGCGCCGAAAACCCACGGCTTTGAAGGCCGTGGATTTCTTTCTCCAGGTCATCAGCGTAATCCAGTAAACTTGTCGTTCCAAGCTTGGGATCAGGTTCCGAGTGAGGACTAATGTCGTGAAACCTTAGCGTGGGTGTAACACAGTTGTAGCCCTCGGCCTCAAACACGCTTTTGTAGTTTTCCCAATGCCATGGGCCACCCCACATGCCGTGGATCATCATGATTGTATCGGCCATTTTGACCTCCAACATTCATTGCAGGCGACGTAGCCTGCAGGATAAGGAATTTTGAAGCCGCTGATCAGCGATGTTGGTAAGAACTAGTCAGTAATCTATTTTTTTACTATCTGAATCAGAACATTTTCATTATATACTGATCCTTATTTCATGATGATATTCTCCGTACCTGTTTCCATCAAGGTATTATTGTAAGAAGCAATACTTTTTTAGCCTGAAAAGCTGGTGTGCCAAAGGAAAATCACAGAAGGGTGAGCAGGATGAACCGAAAAGGGATTGCAGGAGTTCTGTTTAGTATAATAGTGGCTTTATTCGCAACGTTCTATCCAATACCGGTGACCTACGGCTGCACCCGCGCCGTTTACCTGGGCCCGGACGGCACTATTATAACCGGTCGTTCAATGGACTGGGAGGAAAGCACAGGAACAGACCTCTGGGCTTTTCCAGCCGGCATGAAACGGGATGGAGCGACAGGCGAGACAGCGATCAACTGGGTGTCCAAGTACGGCAGTGTCGCGTGCTCCTTTTACAATGCCAGTACTGTCGATGGCATGAACGAAAAGGGACTTGTCGCGAACGTTCTCTATCTCGCTGAATCCGAATATGGTAAACCTGACGGTAAACGCCCAACAATCTCGATTGCCGCATGGGCGCAGTATGTCCTGGACAGCTACGCTACGGTCTCTGAAGCTGTGGATGCCTTGCGCGGGGACCCATTTGTGGTCATTGCTCCAGTACTTCCTAATGGCAGGCCTGCAACCGGACATCTGGCAATTTCTGATCCAACAGGTGACTCGGCCATCTTCGAATACATAGGCGGCAAGCTGTTCATTCATCATGGCAAGAGCTATCAGGTGATGACCAACTCACCTGTATTTGACAAACAGCTGGCCCTAAACGAATATTGGGAACAGATCAGTGGCGCTACATTTTTGCCCGGAACCACCCGGGCCTCGGATCGCTTCGCTCGCGCTTCATTTTATATTAACGCAATTCCCAAGACAGCGGATGTCTTCCAGGCTGTGGCCAGTGTCTTTGGGGTAATTCGTGGCGTTTCAGTGCCTCTGGGTATCACAACACCGGGTGAGCCGAACATTGCCTCGACATACTGGCGCACGTTGTCGGACCAAAAAGACAAGATCTACTATTTTGATTCCGCGACCAGCCCCACAGTCTTCTGGGTACCTCTGAGCGAGTTGGACCTAAAGGAAGGCGCTCCAATCAAGAAGCTACCCCTAGTTGGAGGTCAAACCTACTCCGGAAACGCTGCAAGCAGGTTCGAACCGGCTCAGCCATTCGGATTTTTGCAAGGAACGGTGAAATAGATTCTGATCCAAGGAGAGGAAAAATGGAATACAAACATGTCAACGGCCAGGCTTATTGTCGTTATGCGGCAACCCCCCCGATCATAAACTCCCCACTAGCGGATCAATATGGGATCGAAGTGTTTTCACCCACCAGTGTCGAGGAGGGGCGATATGTAAAACTCCGGGTTGTTTTGCAGAACCGGCCAGGCAGGATAACCTGTCATGCCCGAATTGACTATGCGAAGAGGGTTGAATCAGAAAACAATTACAGAATCGGTTTTAGTCATCTTTCCTTGACTGATGATGAATTTGGGTTGCTTCTCCGGAGCTTTGTGGATGAGTCAGAGCGAGTCCTGGAGTTGACGGAAACGGTCAGGGATAAAGGAAAGGAAGCGCCACCGATTACAGAAATTGAGGGTTTAGGGAAGATCGCCAGGATAAAGGCGGTAAACCTTCCTGTCAGTCTTATTGAACAGATTGATATGGCAAGAGGAGACGAATCTTTCTCCGATTTTGTGACGAGAACCCTTAGCGATTACTTCAAGCGCTGAAATCTGTCCCAGGATTTTAGTTTCCGGGAAATTTGCTGCACACGGTTCGAATCGGCCGAAGCGTTTCATCCTTTCGTGGTCTGCGAACCTGGTTAATGCAAAATATATTTATGGAGTTCGATAGACCATGACAAATTTTGACCGCTTGTCTCTGGGGAAAATCCCGGGGCCTGAAACAGGAATCGAAATAAGGAAATCTATTTGCGCTATTTGTGATCCTCTAACCCAATGTGGACTGGACCTGTATGTGAAGGACGGGAAAGTTATCAAGGTTGAAGGTAGCAAGGAACATCCTTACAGTGTCGGCACGTTATGTTCGAAGGGGGCTGCACAGCGCCAGTACGTCTACAGCGAAGACCGCCTCAAAACACCCTTGAAAAGAATCGGGCCCAGAGGATCTGGAAAATTCGAGCCTATATCCTGGGACGAAGCTCTGGAAACCATTGCCTCCAAATTCAATCAGATTAAAAATCAGCACGGACCCGAGTCTGTTGTCTTTTTCGCGGGTTATACCAAATACTTCAGACCCTATCTCAAACGTCTGGCTCACTCTTTCGGCTCACCGAACTATATGTCTGAATCGAGCACTTGCTACCAGGCAATGGCCATGGCCCAGAAGCTTACTTTTGGCACGCCGGGTGGACCAGATGTGAAAAACACCAAGTGCCTCCTTATCTGGAGCGCAAACCCGTTTTACACCAATCCTGGAAAAGCCAGAGCCATCATCGAGGCTAAAGAGAGAGGGATGAAGCTCATCGTTGTTGATCCCAGGCAGACTCCTACGACTGCCCTGGCGGATATTCACCTACCGGTAAAACCTGGCGCTGACGGAGCTCTTGCCCTGGCCATGGCGAATGTCATCATTCGCGAGAAGCTTTACGACCAGGATTTCGTAGCCAACCATTCCTATGGTTTTGAAGATTTCCGGGAATATGTTCGAGCTTTCACTCCGGAAAAGGGTGAAGAACTAACAGGAGTCCCCGCTGACAGGATCATCAGCGCCGCGCGGATGTTTGCCGCGGAAAAACCGTCCGCCATAATGCCTAGCGCTTCTCCTGTCGTGCATCATACCAATGGTGTGCAGAACTACCGGGCTATTTTTGCGCTGGTTGGTCTTACCGGAAATTATGATGTTCACGGTGGCAATTTTGTTGTCCGTCCAAGCTTCATCCATATCCCAGGAATGATCCCGACCAGGGAACATGAATTTACTCAATCCAGGCCATGGGAAGAGATGGCCCCAAGAATAGGGGCGGACAAGTTTCCAGTATGGATCGACATGGTCGATGAAGAAGCTCAGGCCATGCATCTGCCTTTCCAGATCCGTTCTGCCGATCCCTATCCACTCAAAGGCCTGATCGGTTTTGGAATGAACCACAGGATGTGGCCCGACCCTAATGGTCTCCTGGAAAGCCTCGAAAAACTTGATCTGTTCGTCAATGTGGATATTTTCATGACCGACACCTGCAAATATGCCGACATTGTGCTGCCTGCCTGTACGTCGGTTGAACGCAGTGAACTTCGTTGTTACCCCATGGGATATATCATTTTTACACAGCCTGCGATTGCGCCCCTCTATGATTCACGCGCCGACACCGACATAATTTACGAATTGGCGGCAAGGTTCGGACTGGACGATCCGCTTCTACACGCGGGCTATGAGGCCAGCGTGGGCTGGATTCTTGAACCAAGTGGTATCTCGGTCGCTGACTTGGAAAAACATCCCGGAGGTATGTTTGTGCCGAACCCGGTCAGACCGCCAGAAAAGAAATACCTGAAGCAGGGTTTCAAGACACCCTCCGGTAAGATGGAATTCAAATCCAGGGTCCTTGAGAAATATGAAGGAAAGCCTGGTTTTGAAGCGCTCCCAGTCTATACCCCTCCCAAATACAGCAAGGAGCTTACTCCTGAACTGGCCCATGAATACCCGTTCATTCTAAATACAGGCGCCAGGCTCCCAATGTACGTTCACACCAGGACCTTCCGACTTTCGTGGACGAACAGCCTCCGGCCAAACCATCCGGCTGCGGATATCAACCCTTACGACGCGGCTCGTCTGGGCCTCCAACAGGATGAAACTATTCGTATATCTACCTCCAGAGACGCTATAGTTGTCAAAGCCAACCTGACCCAAATGGTTCAGCCCGGCGTTATCCACATGTACCACGGAGATGCGACAGCCGATGTAAACACTCTTTTTGAAGGTGACTACCTGGACCCGCTTTCAGGGTACCCAGGCTTCAAGTCTGCTCTTTGTAAGGTCGAGAAAGTTCAAGGGAAGAAATTCAATCATGAATAAAGCCATATATTTGGACATGGATCTTTGCTCTGGATGTGGCGCATGCGCCGTAGCCTGCATGGATCAGCACGACATTGATCCCGAAAAAGGTCAGCCCGGCCTCAAGAGAATTTACCAGATTGAACGGGGAGAATTCCCCAATGCCCAGATTCATCATGTTGCGGCCTCCTGTATGCATTGCCAGGATAGCCCTTGCCTGGTCGCATGCCCTACAGGCGCCATAAGCAGGGACAATCAAACCGGGGCTATCATGGTTAACAGGGAACTTTGCATCGGATGCCGCAGTTGCGCCCAAGCGTGTCCCTTCGGTGTACCGAGATATGACAATGACGGGAAAATGCACAAATGTGACCTGTGCAAAGAACGAGTTGAAGCTGGTCTGGAGCCTGCTTGTGTACGTGTCTGTCCAGTGGAGGCCTTAAAATTTGATTATCCCAACAAGGTACAGGGAGAAAGGGAATTCAAGCTCGTCGAAAAAATCGTGAACGCAGTCATATACGCCGCGTCCAGCAAGTAAAAGAGAAAGTCGAGGAATAGCGTTTCCCTAAAATCTTATCCGAGATGCCCTGATGAAACTACCTTGGCGCTCCATCCGGCAATCTAAGGGGTGTATTTTTTTCTGACACGGAGGTTAAGAATTTCGACGCAAACAGAAAAGGCCATGGCAAAATAGATGTAGCCTTTTGGAACGTGATGTCCGAAACCATCGGCAATCAACATGACCCCTACGGCGACCAAAAAGGATAGCGCCAGCATTTTGATGGTAGGATGCCCTTCGACGAACTGCCCTATGACGGGAGCAAAAAGCATCATTAGGGCCACGGAAACGATTACCGCCGCTATCATTACAATCATGTCGTCAACCATCCCGACTGCTGTAATAATTGAATCCAGAGAGAATATCAGATCAATCAGTATTATCTGGAAAATAACCCCAATAAAGCTCTTGGGAACTGATTTGTTATCTTCCTGGCTTTCAGATTCAACCACTAACATTTGATGGATTTCATGGGTGCTTTTCCAGAGAAGAAACAGGCCTCCAAATATCAGAATAAGGTCCCTGCCGGAAATCTCATTATTCAAGATCTTAAAAAGAGGCGCAGTAAGACTGATAAGCCATGACAAAACCGACAATAGCCCAATGCGCATGAACATAGCCAGGAAGAGACCTGTGCGCCTCACCAGGTTTCGGCTTTTTTCAGGGACTACCTCCACAATTATGGAGATGAAAATAATATTGTCGATACCCAGAACCAGTTCCAGGGCCGTCAGGGTAAGAAAAGCTATCCAGGCGTCGGGGTTAAGCAACGTGTCGAACATTCTTCAACCTTATGACAAGATACCGGCAAAACGATGGTAAAGTCGCCAGGATTAAAATACGGACTCGAAAAAATGGCGCCTCATGTTTTTTGGATTAAGAGTCGCACGTGTCAAGGAATTCAAGGATATAAACTTTATTCAGGCTTTTTTAAGCGCCGCTATGATAAACAGGAGGACAATGGATCCTATAGTCGCGGCGATCAATGATCCAATAAAACCGTGGGCTGACAAACCTATGAGTCTGAAGATAAAACCACCGACGTAAGCTCCAATAACGCCCACTACGAGATTGACAACCATGCCGGCTCCTCTGCCTTTCATGATTGTCTCAGCCAACCAGCCGGCCACAAGTCCTATTATTAAAAATCCAATCAGTCTCACGTTAGAACTCCTTATCTGGTAATAAATGATTTAATGCAAAGATCACGTGCTGCCAGAGTACACATTTACTTATCCCGGGAATTGTTTTCCTTTGAGCAGCCTTCATTTCTGCTTTTTTATACCAGTTTCAACAGGAAGTATGCCGCGGCCAATGAAAACATTAGAAAACCAACGTCAAAGAAAGTCAAACTTGAAAGTTTGCTCTGGTCAAGGGGCTATTACCTTTCTGGCCATGCGACCAGCGCCACGATCAGGATGATTTCCGCGCTTACAACACGGTCCTTATGAAAAACATATATGGTCTCCAGCAATTCTATACCAATTAAAACCAGTAAAAGCATCCCGAATAAATCCAGAAGCCCATTCGCATCGATAATTAATGCCGGATGAGTAAATGTATCCCTGACTATCAGTCAGCCGACATCAACGTGGCCAATATTATAACAAGCCCCATCAGAGCCATAAGAATGTAACAAATAATTTTTTCAAATTGCTTTACGATATAGGAAATTTCCATTTATTTGTTATCATCCCGACAGGAAAAATTCTTCGTATCCTACACTTTTGCATGTCAGTTGGACAATGATATTGACTATCGGGAAGATTCCAATAAAAACAGGAGCTGGTTTTCAAATCAGAAAAGGAGGGAAAATATGCGCGATTTTTCAGGCAAAACAATTTGTTCAGTTCTAGCAGTGCTGTTGTTGGCTCTATGTCTCCCTGGTGTTGCAAAAGCCGAACTTCCCGTGGTTAAGTTTATTGCTACGGGTGGTACTATTGCAATGAAGATCGACCCTGTGAAGAAGGCTCCAGTCCCCGCAATCTCAGGCGAAGATCTCGTCGCCACCGTTCCCGAAATCTCTAAAGTCGCCAGGATCGAAGTCCTGAATCTCTCCAATGTGCCCTCTGACTATATGGACCCGGAGCGGTGGATCAGCCTGCAGAAGGCCGCAACTGAGGCTTTGGCTCGTCCTGAAGTTGCAGGTGTGATAGTATCTCATGGAACCGACACTCTTGAGGAAACCGCTTATTTCCTGGACCTTACTGTCAAAAGCGACAAGCCAATCGTGCTTATCGGGGCACAGAGGAATGCTTCGGAGTCCGACTTTGACGGCCCGCGCAATCTTTTGAACGCCGCTCGAATATGTGTCTGTCCGGATGCCCGCAGTAAGGGTTCGATGATTTGCCTCAACAACCAGATTAACGCAGCCAGGGAGGCGACCAAAACTCACACTTCTGATGTTGAAACCTTCAAATCTGGAGACTACGGGTTTCTGGGGGTTGCGGACCATGATCGGGTCATTTTTTACCGTGAACCATTGAGGCGTCAATACATAGAGCTTTCTCAGACAACTCTCCCCGATGTGGAGATTGTTCCAATGTATGGGGGAGCCGATGGAAAAATGGTTAAGGCAGCCGTGGCGGCTGGAGCCAAGGGGATTGTCATCCAGGCGCTCGGTTGGGGCAATGTTAACATCCCGATGTATGAGGCTCTATGTCTCCCTGGTGTTGCAAAAGCCGAACTTCCCGTGGTTAAGTTTATTGCTACGGGTGGTACTATTGCAATGAAGATCGACCCTGTGAAGAAGGCTCCAGTCCCCGCAATCTCAGGCGAAGATCTCGTCGCCACCGTTCCCGAAATCTCTAAAGTCGCCAGGATCGAAGTCCTGAATCTCTCCAATGTGCCCTCTGACTATATGGACCCGGAGCGGTGGATCAGCCTGCAGAAGGCCGCAACTGAGGCTTTGGCTCGTCCTGAAGTTGCAGGTGTGATAGTATCTCATGGAACCGACACTCTTGAGGAAACCGCTTATTTCCTGGACCTTACTGTCAAAAGCGACAAGCCAATCGTGCTTATCGGGGCACAGAGGAATGCTTCGGAGTCCGACTTTGACGGCCCGCGCAATCTTTTGAACGCCGCTCGAATATGTGTCTGTCCGGATGCCCGCAGTAAGGGTTCGATGATTTGCCTCAACAACCAGATTAACGCAGCCAGGGAGGCGACCAAAACTCACACTTCTGATGTTGAAACCTTCAAATCTGGAGACTACGGGTTTCTGGGGGTTGCGGACCATGATCGGGTCATTTTTTACCGTGAACCATTGAGGCGTCAATACATAGAGCTTTCTCAGACAACTCTCCCCGATGTGGAGATTGTTCCAATGTATGGGGGAGCCGATGGAAAAATGGTTAAGGCAGCCGTGGCGGCTGGAGCCAAGGGGATTGTCATCCAGGCGCTCGGTTGGGGCAATGTTAACATCCCGATGTATGAGGCTGTTAAGGATTTACCGTCTAAAGGGATCCCCGTCGTTATTACGTCACGTGTCCCTAACGGGCGTGTCCTGCCCAACTATGGATTCATAGGGGGAGGCAAAACCCTAAAAGATACAGGAGCGATTTTCGCAGACAATCTTTCGCCGCAAAAGGCGCGTATTCTACTGATGCTGGCGTTACAAAAAACTTCAAAAGCTGAGGACATCCAGAAGCTCTTTGACAAATAGCCCAATTCTTTGGAAACGATAAACTTGATGGAATCGAGGTCTTTTTTTAAAAAACTGACATATGGGTCTGACCTGATTTTCAACGGCTTCGCCTCGGCAAAGGACCCGCTTCTACAAGATTAGGAACGGGTCCCTTCAATTCATACCCGCACGCTGATACCGTCACAGCGAAGGATTAAGCCTCAAATCGCCTGCATTGACTATAGTGATGCGCTGTGACAATGGCTCCTGAGCGAACGAAGCCGGGACGCTTCTCAGCGACGCAGGGCTTCCCTGAAAGCGGTTTTTCTTCTGGTTTTTTTCCAGACATATTCGGCAGCATTGAACTTCAGCGAGTACGGCGGTAGTTAGTGGAGTTCAATACGGGTTTGTTTACCATTGAGCCAGTTCCTTACTTCGGCGCCCTTGTGATATTTAGCGTTGTCCGGGACAAGTGTATTTTTTGATTATTGTGTCTGGAGATTAGCTGGTCCAGAAAGATCAGAAAACTCTTGATGTTGAACCCGTTGACGAATCGAGAGTGAAATTTGGGATGATTACCAACTGTTACCGCTCCCATCACTTTCAAGGACTTCCTTGTGAATGAAGTCTTCACGACACATCCTGTACCCTCCATAGCCCAATGTCTAAAAATAGAACCAGCTTCTCTGAAGCTTAATTCATCTTGATACATCAGGATGCCATTGTCCCTTCGGACTTTTTTTAATCTAAGGCAGTTTCTCTTCAAGCCATGTGGCCTGCTGTTTCTCATCGGCTTTGGAGAGTTCTTTCCGGGATATTGACGTGAAAAACCCGACTTGTGAAGAACCCTGCGAATCTGAGATAGACTACATGAGATTCCAAAACGCCGTTTCACCATGTCTGCAATTATTGGGGACGTCGAGACCGCCGTATCCAAACCCCTGTCTTCTGGACCTTGTCGAACCTTAATGGCAAGTTCCCGTTTCTGGTCCGGACTTAATCTGGGCTTTTTCTCATGGCATGTTCTTCGCACAAGCGGGCTTGTCGCGCCTAAGTCCCTGTACCTTTTTATCCATATCTAAACCGTATTCTCGCTACTTCGAGAATTTGACCAACTTGTGCAAGTGTCTTGCTTTCGTGAACCAGCAAAATCGATTTCAGCCGAACCCTTGAATCGAGATCTTTCCTCTTCTTGGCAAAATAGCGTCGCCGGACGATGGATTTTACCCCTCGATATCAAGTCTCAAACCACGCTTGGGCATTCCTCTCCCCCTCCTCTCAGGTGCTGAAAGGGATAGGCCAAATTTCCGGAAAACAATCGCTTCTTTTCTCAAACCTATTCCCGCCACGCTGCACTATAGTAAAGAAGCTGGCTCAAGAAAATGGCCTCAGTCTAGTGTTAGATATCGCAAAAACCAGTTTTATTGAGAGTTCGGGTTTGCAAGCGCTTCTGTCATTGCGCACAACCCTGACGATGAATCAAGTAGCCATGAAAATTGCCAGTCCTACCCCGAAGGTTCTCGAGACTTATCAATTAACGCGCCTTCACAGGCTTTTCTAAATTCACGACTCTGGGAACGCTGTGACGTCATTTACTTAGCCAGGCGCAATACGCTAGATTATATTGTCTGCTCATCTGTATTTTCTTGATCGTTAATGCTAATTTTCCAACAATAGGTCGCACGAAAAGGCTGTTGAAGCGCAGAAGAATATCGGAAACCTCAGCTAAGGGCCTCTTGATACTCCTGGCAATTAAGGATTTTACAAATTCCCTGTCTACCTGAGTGGATTGGCTATTGGGTTAGGAGAAAGGCTGATGGACGACAAGAGACAGATCGACCATAGTGGAAGTAGCGAAAGCGTTCTGAGAGAGGCTGCCGAGGATCAACTCGGCAAGTCTCCGTATGCTATACAGAAACTCAAAGGGAAAAGTCCTGAAGAGATCATCCACGAACTTCAGGTCCACCAGGTTGAGCTGGAAATGCAGAATGAGGAACTCCATCGGGCCCGGGTTGAAGCTGATCACTCCAGAGAAAGGTACTTGGATCTATTTGACTATGCTCCGGTTGGATATTTCACATTGGACAAGAACGCCGTTATTCTGGAAGCTAACCTCACCGGGGCGGGGCTACTTGGAATTGAGAGAATATCCTTAATTGATATGTCCTTGACGAATTTTATTCATAAAGATGATCAGGACACTTTCTATTTGCATCGTAAGCAGGTCTTGCAAACCGAGACCCAGCACATTTGTGAAATCAAATTGGTAAAATCCCACGGTGGTTGGTTCCACGCTCAATTGCAGAGCGCAATAATAGTGGACCCTGAAGGCGGACCCGGCCGATGGCGAACAGTCGTGACCGACATTACCGACCGCAAGCTCGCACAGGATGCAGTACAGAGGGCCCACGATGAACTTGAATACCGGGTCGAGGAACGGACGTCCGATTTGTTGAAGGCCAATGAAGCGCTTAAAGTCGAAATTGCCGAGCGCAAGAAAGGCGAGGAGGCCCTGCGGCGTAGTGAAGAGCGCTACCGCCAACTGTTTGAAAAGAATCGGGCTATTAAACTCCTGGTGGATCCGGAAACCGCTGGCATTGTGGACGCCAATACGTCAGCGCTGGAATTTTATGGATACAGCCTGGATGAGATCAAGCGATTGAAGATCACGGACATCAATATCCTGGCTAGCGAACAGGTAGCGGCGGCAATGATGGCGACAGAGACGGAAGGCATAGCCTCCCATGTTTTCCAACACAGGCTGCGTTCGGGGGAAATACGAGACGTTGAAGTCCACTCCGGTCCAATCGATATCCAGGATCGCAAGCTGCTTTATTCGATCATCCATGACATCACAGAACGGAGGAAAGCCGAAGAGGCTCTGAGGCAAAGTGAGCTGAGACTGAACCTGGCATTGAGCGGAGCGGGCCTTGGGTCGTGGGACTACAACGTTGAGACAGGTGAGACTGTTTGCGACCAGCGCCTGGCTGAGATGCTCGGATTTAATTTGGATGATATTCAGCCACATGCCCCCTGGTGGGAGAGTCTGACTCATCCGGACGATTGGCCTCGGACCATGGAGACGTTCAATGCGCACATGGAAGGCCGTACACCGTTATACGAGGCGGAATTTCGGGTCAGGCCCAGGTTCGGCGACTGGAAGTGGGTCTTGGCCCGCGGATCAGTCGTCGAACGGGATAAAGACGGCGCCCCGCTTCGGGTCGCGGGAACCTATCTTGATATTACCGAACGCAAGCGGGCGGAGGAAGCTTTACGTCAGAGCGAAGAGCGTTTTCGGGCGATATTTGAACGCTCCGGAGACATGATTTTCATGATGGATAGTCGTCGAAAATACACGCAAGTCAACCCCGCTACAGCCGAAACTCTTGGGCTGGACGAGTCTGAAATCATTGGACGCAAGCCCGAAGACATCTATGGCGAAGAAGTGGGGCCACAGCTTCGACTTCTGGATCTCCGCGTGCTCGCAGGAGAGTCCATCGAAAGAGAACACACTGTCCGAATAAAGGGCGTCTCGTTGACCCTGAATACGGTCCTCAGACCGCTTTATAACGCTGAAGGCGAAATTGTCGGCGTATTCGGCATTTCTCGTGACTTGACTGAGCGCTCGAGGGCGTTGCCTACACCAAAAGCGGCTTTTGAAAGCTACCCGTCAGAGGCCATGAAGGCGGTCATGCGCGACGCTCGCTCGGCCGCGGCCAGTGACGGCACGGTCCTGCTTCAAGGGGAAAGTGGCAGCGGTAAGGACTATTTGGCGCGCTGGATCCACGACCACTCGAAGCGTTCGCTCGGCCCCTACTTTTCGCTGAATTGCGCCGCCATATCCAGGGAATTGGCGGAATCGGAGCTTTTCGGACATGAGCGTGGCGCATTCACAGGAGCGCATGGCCGTAAACGGGGGCTTCTGGAGTTGGCGGAAGGGGGCACCCTCCTGCTCAATGAGATAGGAGAGCTTCCACTGTCCTTGCAGTCCAAGCTTCTTACGTTTCTGGACACAAGGTCATTCCTTCGTGTTGGTGGTGAAAAACCCATTAATGTGAATGCCCGGATCATTTCGGCCACCAATAGAAGTCTGGATAAAGAGGTTGAGGAAGGCCGGTTCCTGTCCGCGCTTTTCTATAGAATTAATGTTTTCGGGATAACCTTGCCACCCCTTCGTGACAGGATCGAAGACATTCCCGCGCTATTGGAAGAGATCATGTCAAGGCTGGCGGGGGAACTTCAACTAACCCGTCTTCCGTATATCGATCCCGCGTTCGCAATTGCGCTTACGAGATATAACTGGCCTGGTAATGTCAGGGAATTGCGGAACGCTCTCGAGCGGGCGTTGATGCTATCGGACGGGCATAGCTTGAGTTTGGCGCTCCCTTTTGTTGAATCAAGTCGTGAGGACTGGTCTCACGTGTCCAGTTTTCCGTTGCAGGAGCGCACGCTTCACGACGTGACGGATGAGGTGATCAAATCCCTGATTCTGGAGGCGCTCCGACGCTGCGGGGGAAATAGAAGACACGCCGCCCGTACGCTTGGGATAGCCCGTGACTCTCTTTATAGACACATGAAGCGCTTTGGGATTATGGGCGAAAATCAGACTGCGGATCAAGATGATTGACCGACATTAAGACATTAGATTAATTCTTAACCCCTTGACAAGACACGCATCAGTAGCTTTGTGGTCCGTTATTAGGACGTTCATCGCTTTTTTGCCGATCGTTGGTATCTCACCCCCACACTTCATCACTGTAGCTAACTAACTAACATCACAGCCTTTATATAAATCCTGATCTATTGGCCCTGTTTGGCATGTGAAATGCATGTGTATGTGACAAGGGTTAAAAGCATCACCACGCAGAAATCTAAATCGCTTTTCGGATCTGTGGACTACGCGTAGCAACCGCAATCGTCTCCGGCGGCGTCACGGTGGGCGCCCGGAACGAGATTAATTCCCACCCATAACAAATAAAGGGACGGAGGACACTACAATGAGTATTTTCGGCGTAGGCATTGGAACCATTCTGTTGATTATTTTGATTGTATACCTCATCCGGTAACAGGGGCCAGAACATAGAGATGTCAGCAACACCTATCGAAAGACGAGAAAAAAGAGAAGGGAAAATGATGGAAATTAAAGTGCCTATGAGAGTGAGTGAGATGCTGAAAACTACCGTGGAGAATCGTCACAGGGAAAAACTTGGTACGATACAGGATTTCATGGTGGGAGCGGATGGGCGCCTGAAATACGCGATCCTGTCTCACGGAGGTTTCCTGGGAATAGGTGACGTGTTGATTCCGATTCCGTTTGACGCCCTGATGACTGGCAGTGAAAAGGGAACAGTGTTGCTCGACATTGATAAGCAGACCTTGGAAAAGACCCTCAGTTTTGAGAGCAAGACATGGCCTGACTTCACTGCGGCCGAATGGGATGAAAAAATTGATAGATACTTTGCGGCCTATAAGGCTGGCGCGAGTCAGCAGCAACCGGTAGCTGGGAGTGTTTAGATTCAGCCACGCGAACTGATTCAGGAAAAGGGGTCAGCAATGTCTGTCTGACAACGAATGGCCGATTTGATAGCAGCGGGCTGATATGCGCTTGACTCTGATTTTGATCAGCGACTGGCGAGCGAGAGAATTTCTTGTAATCACAAACGAAGAGGGACAACCATGAAATGTCAATTGTTTAAAAATTCGTCGGCACTGTTTGTTGTGATAGTTTTTTTTCTAATGGCCGGGCTTGCTCTGGCTGAGAAGAAACATTGGTTTGTGGTCAAGGACACGGACGGTACGTGCAAGGTGATCGAGGCGGAGACCGTTCCGGGACCATTAACAACCATTGCAGGGCCATTCAAATCCATGAAAAAGGCAGAAAAAATCATGGCCAAGAAATGTCCAAAGGGAGCCGGGCCAGCCCCACAACAGTTGCGCCGTCATCAAGAGCAAGGTGAGCGCATGCGTATTCAACACGAGCAGGCCGAACCGATGCGACGTCAACACATGCAGCGAAAAGAGCGCCAGCAACAACAAGATCTGAAGAAACAGCAAACGCCGCAACAACAACTGCAGGCGCCTCAGCAGCAACAGCAGACTGAAAAGATGAAGGGAAAGGCTCCCGAAAAAATCGAAGGGACCAAGTCTTCAGGGGAAAAGGTCAAGGAAAAGACAAAAGAACCCATTCCATCAGACAAGAAGAATTGATAGAGCATAGAAAGGCACAATGATGAGCAACGACAGGATTGAAAGTGTATCTCCGCATGTCCTACCGGCCCTGCCCTACGAGGACAACGCTCTGGACCCTGTAATCTCCGCAAATACGATTGGCTTCCACTACGGCAAGCATCACAAGGGATATGTAGATAACCTGAACAAGCTGGTAGCTGGAACGGAGTTTGTGGACCTGTCATTGGAGAAAATCATCACGGAGACATCCGGCAAAGCTGACAAGACCGCGATCTTCAATAATGCGGCGCAAACATGGAACCACACGTTTTACTGGCGCAGTATGAGGCCGAAGGGCGGTGGTGATCCACCGGCAGTGTTGAAGCAAAAGATCGAGGCTTCCTTCGGCGCCTTGGATGCATGCAAGAAGGAGTTGGCGACTGCGGCAATGGCCCAGTTCGGAAGCGGATGGGTCTGGCTCGCTCTGGATGGCGAGAAGCTCAAGGTGGTCAAGACCGGTAATGCGGATGTGCCGATGACCACTGGCATGAAACCATTATTGACCATCGATGTGTGGGAACACGCCTACTACCTGGATTACCAGAACAGACGCGCGGACTATGTCAACGCAGTGCTGGATAATCTGATTAACTGGGATTTCGCGGCAAAGAACCTTGTCTGATGATGAACAATCCGACCTTCGCAATTGCGTTTGCGAGGTATGATTGACCTGGCGATATCAGGGAGTTGCGGAACGCTAGTGAGCGCTCATACCGTTTCGTTCAACTGAGGGGTTGAAGAAATTGTTTTGTTTAAAAATTGAAAAGATCGACGTTCTTCCAGATGTTTCAATTTGTCCGTTTACAAAACGACAAGATTATCCACGTGGACAGCTTCGTCATTCCGCCTGTAACCCAGGACCCAATCAACTTCAGGCGTTTGACGTCCAATAATTTTTTGCATTTCGTCAGAAGAGTAATTTATGAGTCCTACGGCAAGAGGCGCCCCTTCAGGGCTTAATATCCTGACGGCGGAACCGTCTTCAAACTCGCCTTCTATTCTAATCACACCAATGGGTAAAAGGCTTTTTCCTTTTTGTGTAATTGCTCTTGCAGCCCCCGCATCCACATACAGATCACCTTCCGGTTGAAGGTTATAACGTATCCAGTGCTTACGGGCCGATATCTTTTCCTTGGCCGGCAAAACCAGCGTCCCGATCATTTCACCTTCAAGCACATGACTAATTAAACGAGTTGTTTTGCCCTTAGCTATTATCATTGGGACCCCGGACATTCGCACCTTTTTTGCAGCTTCCAGTTTAGATGTCATTCCACCTCTACCTATGCTGGAAGAGGAGCCGCCCGCGTAGCCCATGATCTCGGGTGTAAGGTCTTCCACAACAGGGATCAGACAAGCGTTGGGGTTGACCCGCGGGTCACAGTCCATCAAACCATCCATGTCAGTCAATGTCAGTAGCAGGTCAGCGGAAGCAAGCACGGCGACGAGAGCGGAGAGATTGTCGTTGTCGCCCAGCTTGATCTCATCCACTACGACAGTATCGTTCTCATTGATGATTGGTGTCACGCCCCAAGACAAAAGTGTCATTAGTGTGTTTCTAGCGTTGAGATAACGGCGCCGGTTTGTCAGATCATCTCGCGTCAGCAACATCTGACCAACCCGGGAGCCATGTCGGGAGAAAGCTTCGTCATAAGCGGCCATTAGGCGGCTCTGACCGACTGAAGCGGCAGCCTGCTTCTGAGGTATGGTGCGGGCTCCTTCCTTTAGAGCCATCCTTCGGACGCCGGCCGCCACAGCCCCCGAAGAAACGATGATAAATTCCTTACCCAGTTTGTTATATGCGCAGATTTCGTCGGAGAGTCCTCTGATAATCTTACGGTCCAACCCCTTATCAGTCGTTACCACGCTCGAACCAAGCTTAACGACTATTCGCCGGACATTTGAAAGGATGTTTTTTCTTATTTCTACAGAATTCATTTCCGGGACCTTAAATCTTTAAGGGCTTTAGAAACCTCAAAAAGGAGGTCTCTCAATCCTTCACCCGATACAGCGGAAATCTTTTTGACACGTAGGCCCTGTTCCTCAACAAACTTACCTAGTTCGTCCGCAGCCGTTCTATTTTCCGGGATATCCATTTTGGTAATGACTACAAACATCGTGCGCAGGGTTAAGTCAGCGCCATAGGACGAAAGCTCCAACATTATTGTCCTGAACCGTTCAACCGCGGGTGGTTCAAGTGTAGGCGAAGGATCAATCAGGTGCAAAAGAATCCGGGTGCGTTCGATGTGTCGCAGGAAACGATCGCCCATTCCTGCCCCCTCATGCGCTCCCTCTATAAGTCCAGGGATGTCAGCCATGACGAAGTCCCGGCCGTCAGGTGCCCGGACAACCCCTAATCCTGGCACTTTAGTTGTAAACGGGTAATCCGCAATTTTTGGTCTGGCGTTGCTAACCCTGGAAATCAAGGTTGATTTACCACTATTGGGTAAGCCAACAAGACCGACATCCGCAATAAGTTTCAGCTCAAGTCTCAATTCACGTTCTTGCGCTGGTTCTCCAGGCTGAGCTCTTCTAGGCGCTTGATTTCTCGCTGTAGCGAACCTGACGTTGCCCTGACCACCTCGCCCACCTTTGGCGACAACTGCAAAACTATTGGGCTCATCAAGATCTGCTATCAGTTCCCCTGTGTCCACATCAAAAACCTGAGTGCCGGGTGGAACTTGAATGTTCAAATTTTCAGCAGACTTCCCTGTTTGGTTTTTGCCTTTTCCGTCCTCACCTTTCCGCCCGCGATAAAACTGCTGGTACTGGCAGTCGAGTAGAGTGTTCAGCGACTCGTCGGCACGTATGACTACGTCAGCGCCCTTACCGCCGTCACCACCGTCTGGCCCCCCCCGGGGAACGAAAGCTTCTCTGCGAAAACTTATACAGCCATTCCCCCCTTTTCCTGATATTACTTTGATTATAGCCTGATCAACAAATTTCAAAGGTTGTTTTCCGTTCTACCGAACTAGTTTGATAGCGCCTTCAAAATATTGGGCGCCGTATCTCCAGGACTAACTTTATACCATGCTTGCACAATTTTTCCGTCCTCATCAATCAAAAATGCGGAACGGATGATACCCTCGTAGGTTTTCCCATACATCCTTTTTTCTCCCCAAGCCCCATAATTTTTAGCGACAACGTTATCGGGGTCTGAAAGCAACGGAAAACCAAGTTGAAATTTGTCGTCAAATTTCTTTTGTTTATCGGGTTTGTCAGGACTTATTCCAATAGCCGCTACGTTCAGTTCAGCAAAATCCGGCGAAGCGTCACGCACATTGCAAGCCTGTTTCGTGCATCCGGAGGTGTCGGCCTTTGGATAAAAATAAACCAATAGTCTCTTACCCCTAAATTCCGATAAATTGACTGTCTTGCCGTTCTGATCGGTTAAAGAAAAGTCAGGGGCTTTGTCTCCTGCTTGGAGTTGCTTCATGTTTTGGCCTCCAAATAATGTCTTACAGGGATTGCCTATCATCCACTTATAATATATTCGTATAGGATATAACGCAATTTTCGGGTGAAAGTTTAAGCTAGGAAATGATAGAGATTAGCGATTTCGGGGAAGTCAAACAAATCAAATTAGCCGCAGAACTCAATGGGGAACCTTACTACTGGGTTTCTTCATATTTGGTCGACGGGCTCTTGATTGATACTGGAAGCGCAAAAACCCTTCCGGAGTTTTCAAGTTTTCTCCGGAGTGAAGAAATTCAGATCGTTGTAAACACGCATAGTCATGAAGACCATATTGGCGCCAATAGATTAATTCAGGAAGAGTTCGGATTGCCAATTTATGCTAGCAAGTTAGCGATTCCAAAAATTCAGGACCCTCCAAAGGTAGCCTGGTATCGTGAGCAGGCTTGGGGCTCAGCCCAACCAAGTGACCCCAAACCAATTCCAACAGTTATTGAAACTTCTAAATTTCGATTTGAAGTTATTGATACACCTGGACATAGCGCTGACCATATATCTTTTGCGGAGAGAAATCAGGGTTGGATTTTTTCTGGAGACCTGTTTATAGGAAATCAAATGATCGCAGCAGGTCCTGAGATGAATATTTCCGACATGCTCAGCTCCATGAGGAGCCTCATTGAATTTATGGAGGATGAATTTATTCTGTTCACTGCCCTACGTACTGTACGCAGCAATGGCCGTAAAACCCTGCTGGATTTTGTTGCGCGCTGTGAGGAGTTGAGGGAGAAAGCGCGCGAGATGGCGGCTCAAGGTCTGGATGTACGAGAAATAGTCAATAGAATATTCGGCGGGGAGAACGTCTTTGACGCCATCACAAACGGGGAGTTTTCTTCCGCCACTCTTGTGCGGCTCTTACTGCAGGAATAATGGAACATGGTCAGGATCTGGTATCCCATGATCAGTGAGGTAAAATGGCCAAAACAATAATTAGCGTTGTTGGGGCACGACCGAATTTCATGAAAGTCGGGCCCATAGAACGGCAATTGAAGGCGTACGATGATGTCAATCATATGATTGTGCATACCGGCCAGCATTATGATGACCTTATGAGCGGTGTGTTCTTTGATGATCTTGGTTTGTCGGCTCCGGCAAGACATCTCGGAGTTGGTTCGGGACGACATGGAGAGATGACCGGAAAGATCATGATTGAATTTGAAAAGGTGTGCCTCGACATCAAGCCGGACCTGGTTGTTGTTGTAGGTGATGTAAACAGCACAGTGGCAGCAGCATTGGTGGCAAGGAAACTTTTCATACCTGTCGCTCATGTTGAAGCCGGACTTAGGTCCTTTGACGAAACCATGCCGGAAGAATGGAATCGCCGATTGACTGACTGTTTGTCCAATCTTTTATATGTGTCCGAGCCCGCAGGCCTTAAAAACCTGGAAAAGGAAGGTATAGACAGGGCCAGATTTTTTCTTGTTGGTGACATTATGCTGGAGACTCTTGGACTTTTCCTTCCGGGAATACAAAAAAGAAAACGGTGGGTTGACTTTGGTCTAACTCTGAAAGACTACATTCTTGTGACCATCCACAGGCCATCTAACGTGGACGATCGATCCGCCCTTGAACAGGTTATAGAAATTCTTGAATCATTACCGCAAAAGATAATTTTCCCCATACACCCCCGAACCAGGAAGCGATTGAATGAATTTGGTTTGAGCGACCGGGCAAACAGTATAAAGAACCTGGCGCTTGTCGAGCCTCAATCTTACATTGATTTTCTTTCATTACTGGAAGGGTGTTCGATAATTTTATCAGATTCGGGATCAGTTCAGGCCGAAGCGAGTTTTTTCGATGTTCCTTGTTTGGTCTGTCGAGAAAATACTGAACGCCCCATTTACTGCGAACAGGGGTCATGCCGTTTGGTTGGCCGAGATTTGCCGTTGATAAAGGATTCGGTTAGGGAAGCCCTGATGGGTGATTTCCCAAAGTCTACCGAGTATGCGAAAAGTTTGGGAAATGATGTTTCGGGGAAAATAGTAAGATCTATCGTTGAATTCTTGGGATGAAACACCCATGATGGGTTTGGCTGCTGATTCTTTCTCATGCGTGGCAAAATTTGCTCAAATGTAATGAATGCGCTACATTGGTTCATCGTAATATGATTGGAGGTAAAAGAGGTGTAAATGTCCAATTCTTACAATATAGCGGTTATCGCTGGTGACGGAACAGGACCTGAAGTAATTCGCGAGGGTGTTAAGGTACTAAACTCTGTCGCGTCTCTATACGATTTTTCATTGAATTATGTTGAATACGATCTTGGTGGAGCGCGTTATCTGAAAACAGGTGAAACTTTGCCGGATTCTGTTCTTGGTGAGTTAAAACTCGCAAACGCCATTTATCTTGGGGCGATAGGACATCCTGATGTCCCTCCGGGCACACTTGAGAAAAGCATTCTGCTCAGGCTGCGTTTTGAACTGGACCTCTATGTTAACCTGCGTCCAGTGAAACTTTACCCAAATGTTGAAACACCACTTAAGAATAAGGGACCTGAAGATATTGACTTTGTGGTTCTTAGAGAGAACACGGAAGGCTTTTATGTTGGATCGGGTGGTTATTTCAAGAAAGGCACCAATGATGAAATCGCTATTCAGGAGTCGATAAATACTCGCAAAGGAGTTGAACGACTTCTCAGATATGCGTTTGAAGTCACTCGGGCCCGCGGCAAGAGAAAGAAACTAACCCTGTGTGGCAAAACCAACGTTCTTACTTATGCGTGGGAACTCTGGTCAAGGACATTTAGTGAGATAGCCAAAGAATATCCCGATGTAAAGACCGATTATGCCCATGTTGACGCAATTTGCATGTGGTTTGTAAAAAATCCTGAATGGTTTGATGTAATTGCCACTGACAACATGTTTGGGGACATAATCACAGACCTCGGAGCAATGATACAGGGAGGTCTGGGTATAGCCGCAGGTGGAAACATCAATCCTCAAGGCGTGTCGATGTTCGAACCTATAGGGGGATCTGCTCCTAAATATACGGGGCAAAATGTAATCAATCCGCTTGCGGGTATTCTTGCTGGAGCCCTGATGCTCGAAATACTGGGTGAAACAGCGGCGGCTAAATCCATCGAAAGTAGTGTAATAAAGACTCTCACTGACAACATAAAGGGTCTTGAAGCTGGCAGGATGGGATATTCAACATCGGAAGTAGGTGACCTGGTGGCGGGTTATCTTTCATGAGTCGAGGATTTTCAGGACGTAACATGGCCCCGTCACTAAAAAGCGGGGAGGATCGTTCTATCAATGATATTCTCTGACCTTGTTGTAAATATCTCTTGGAACGCTTATGGGGAGTAATAAAACGCCAAGTCTTAAAGTGCTGCCTCTTGGGGGCTTGGGGGAAATCGGCCTAAATACAACACTTGTAATTTGGGAAGGATGCGCGTTTGTAATCGATGCCGGCCTTATGTTCCCTGACGAATCGATGCCCGGAATTGATTATGTAATACCGGATTTGGACGTACTTACCAGACTGGAACAAAACATTCTTGGCATAGTGATTACGCACGCGCACGAAGACCATATCGGCGCCTTGCCATATCTTCTGAAAAAGGTTAATGCTCCTGTTTATGCTACTTCCCTGACTATGGGGTTTATAGAAAACAAGTTCGATGAATTTGGCCTACTGAATTCTACAAACAGGATAGTCGTCTCACCAGATACACCAATCCATCTCGGCCCTTTTCTCCTGGATTTCATAGCGATGTGTCACTCTGTGCCCGATGCGGTAGGGGTCATGGTACAGACTCCAATTGGAAAGCTTATCTTTACTGGAGATTTCAAGATTGATCCCAATCCAATAGATGGGAAACATTGTGATCTAAAAAAGTTAAAAGAATTTGGTGACGCGGGTGTGCTTGCCCTTTTTTCAGACAGTACGAATGTGGAATTTCCCGGACGAACAAAATCTGAAAGCTCACTGACAAGATCATTCGAAGAAATATTCGCGAAGGCGAGTGGCAGGATCTTGATAGCAACATTTGCGTCACCAAATTCTTT